>WOYY01000060.1 GCA_011620555.1 Anaerolineaceae bacterium
AGTAGAGAAAACGGCGGGCATTGATGCGGTGCGCTTCAGGCGCTTTCACTTCATCTGCCGCCAGAAAAGCCTCCAACTGGGCGAGATAAGCCTCGCGCGTCCTGGGGAAATAGACTGTCTCCAACTGGGTGAAACGGGCTTTGCCCGCACTGAGCACCGGCGCACCCATGATCGCGGCTTCCATCCCAATTGTGGAATTGTAGATCATCACAAACTTCGAGCGCTGAATCATCTCATACGAACTGAAATAGGCATCCGGCGGGACAAAGTCCACATTCGGCCGGTCCGCCACCCGATTCCTCGCCGCCCATTCCGCCACGCTTTCGCGGCTGGCCTTGCCGGGGCGGGATTCGTCCGGATGCGCCCGAATGACGAACAGGGTCTCAGGGTGCTTCTCGGCAACCCTCAAAACCTCATCCAGCCAGACAAACATATCCTCAAAGACCACATTGGCATGCGGCTGGCTGGTGTCAAAGATCACGTTGGTAAAAACAGGCACGACCTGTTCAAAATCCTCCAGCTTTTCAATGAAATCCTGATCCAGCCCGCTCATCTCCGGCCAGAACTGGACCCCCGCCATGCTGAAATTGCCTTTGAAACGCTTGGAAAGATAGGCATCCAGCTTTCGGTCCATTTCGGGGGTCAGTTGAAAGTCCTCCGGGATCTCCACCGGATAGGCCGTCGCTTCCCCGGGCGTGAAGAAAGCCGAAGCGGGCGCCAGGCCCACCTCATGCGAATAGACCGGGATGCCCCGCTGCCAGGCCACCCAGCGGGCCGTGGCTTCCGGGAACTGCATCCCGTTGAAAACCATCACGGCCAGGGGGTTCACGTCCCGCAGCAGCTGCTCAAATTCCTGAGCAATACTCCAGGCAGAGAGAATGTAATTGCGATAAAGATGGGTGGCCGGCTCGTCATCCACCAGGTGGTGACGTCGCAGGATCCAGCGCACCGAAGGGAGACAAAGCGCTCCCAGGGGGATCTCTTGGTAAGTGAAGCTCTGCAATTCCGCCAAGGAAAGCGCGCTGACCTGGGCTGCCAGATCGGCATCCGGGCGATAATCCAGCTCCACCCCTTCGGACTGAGCATAGATCACCTCGGACTGCTTCAGACATTGTTTGCAGGGCGGCTCCCGCAGGACGTCATCCGTCCGGGTGCCCAGAACGCATTGGGCCATCCCCCGCCGGCAGACAACATTGACCACCCGCGCGCCTTGCAGCCGCAGCGACCAGCCGGTCAGCAGCGCAAAGGCCGCGTTCAGGCTCAACCCGGTGATCCGGGTGGAGGCGTTGAAGGAAATGATAACTTTCCCGTCGTCAGGATCTGGCGCGGCCTGCGCCACCTGCGCGGCCATCTGCCGGATCTGGCGATTGATGGCCTGCCGGGCAGGGCGAATCTGCAGGAGGTCTTTGGCTCTCTCCGCTAAGGTCATTTCGTGATCTATCCTAGGTACTATAGCGGCGCAGTTTGCTCAGCGAAGATTGTTCGCTTTCGTAGACCTTTTTCTCGCCATCGCCGACGGCTTTTTCCGTCACCCGGATATATTTCACCAGGGTGCGGATGCCCTGCGGCTCCACGGAAGCGGCCTGATCGGAACCCCACATGGCCCGGTCCAGGGTAACATGCCGTTCAATCAGGCAGGCGCCCATCGCCACGGCAACCGCCGAGGTGACCAGCCCCACCTCGTGTCCGGAGTAGCCAATCGGGCAGTCAAAGCGTTCACGCAGGGTCTGGATCATTTTCAGGTTCAATTCTTCCGGCGGGCAGGGGTAGCTGCTGGTGGAGTGGCAGATCAGCAGATTATCCATCCCGAGGATCTCAACCGCGGCGTTAATCTCTTCCAGAGTGGACATACCCGTGGAGAGGATCACCGGGCGGCCGGTCTTTTTGAGCGCTCGCAGCAGTTCATGGTCCGTCAGCAGGGCGGAAGGCACTTTGTGCGCCGGCGGGTTGAAGGCATCAATGAATTCCAACGAAGGAATATCCCAGGCGCTGGCCAGCCAATCAATCCCCAGAGACTTGGCATACGCATCAATTTCAGCATACTCTTCCTGGCCGAATTCCACCTTATAGCGATAATCCAGGTAAGAAATATAGCCCCAGGGGGTGTCCCGCATCTGACCTTTTTGATGGTCAGGCACGCAGACCTCAGGGGTCCGTTTTTGGAATTTGACCGCATCCACCCCGGCCTCATGGGCCGCTTTGATCAGGTCTTTGGCAACCTGCACATCGCCATTGTGGTTGATCCCAATTTCAGCAATAATATAAGTGGGATGTCCTGCCCCCACCCAGCGGTTACCAATTTGTATTTCTCGTGTCATCTCTGGCTCCTTTGGATCTCAGGCACTTTTCCGCCTGAGCGTAATACCATGTTAATTGGAGAGGAAACTCCCAATCAAATTCATATCGCATTGTTCTGTGCACTTGATGCCAGGCTTCAGGTCAAAATGCGCATTTCGGAAATCGGCATACTTCTCACCATTCCAGATATCATAGAGCGATTCCGTGCGGGTATCGCCCAAGATGATCTCGTTGTTGAAGTCCTCCACACATTCTGCGCATTCACCATTGGACTTAATCGTCATGGAAGTCCAAGGGAATTGACAAAATTCGATCCAGTGAATGGATTTAGTTTGCTGCTGATTATCCTCGTACCACATTTGGTCCTGGCTCTTCAGGTAGATATACACATCGCAGCCATCAAAAGCCTCTTTCAGGCGTTCAAATTCATCTTCCTGCCAGGGCTTATTGAGGTTAATCATCGTGATCACGATCTGCGTCTTGTAATTTCGCTGCGCTTTGAGGTCCAGCAGTTTGAGGATGTTCTTGTAGGATTCGGAGAAATTCGAAGCCTGGCCCCGGACTTCCTTATGTCGCAGGTCATCCACGCTCTCGATCGAATACTTGACATAGCCCAGCCCATTTTCAAAGGTCTCAATGGTCCGTTCCATGTTGATGTTGGCAGGGTTACATGAGAAATAACTTTCCAGCCCTTTCTCCGTCATCCATTTAACATATTGGGGCATGTTCCGGTCCAGAAGCGGATCGCCATAGCCATGCAAAACGATCACCCTGGGGATGACATACAGGAAATAATGATTCTCGCTCATCTCATCCTTGCGGATCCCGTAATTTTCAAAGACAAACTTCTCCCACCGATCCAATTGTTCGGGGGTAAAGGGTTTGAGCTGATCGATGACCTTTTTGAACAATTCAGGCGCCATCGTCTCGACCGGCCGGGTCATCATGGTCGTGCGCGGGCACATCTCACAGCGCATGTTGCAGGCATTCGTGGTTTCAATATTGTAGACAACCGGGTCTTTGCTGCGGAAGCTCTCATATTGCTGCTCCAGGACCTCCCGCGGCAACCGCTCCCCGTTCATCAAGCGGTATTTCAAATTGAATGCCTTCATATAGAATTCAATATCAATCATCAGGTCTCCATCCAAAACAGAATAAGAGAATAGTCGCCAAACTACCCAGCCGATTTGTAACGAGCCAATATCATATCACAAAGTTCACGGACCGCGCCCTTACCGCCTTTCTTCGAAAGGACAAGGTCTGCGCCCTGAACAACCTCTTCATGCGCATCCGCCGGGGCAACTGCAAACCCAACTTCCGGGAAAACCACCAGGTCGGTGATGTCGTTCCCCACGAAAATGACTTCCGCAGCGGGAATCTGCTTTTCCGCCAAAACCTGCCGGATCGCTGCGGGTTTATCAAGGACCGCCTGCAAGACAGGCAGGTTGAGCTTCTCACAGCGGGCCTTCACCACCCGATCCGTCTCCCGTGAAAGGACCATCACCTCAATATCCGTTTCATGCCGCAGCCGTTCCAGGCCTAAGCCATCCGACCGGCTGGCAGCAACCATCTCCTCCCCTTTCGCATTCACCCACACCCGGTCATCGGTCAATACGCCATCAAAATCAAGGACGATCAAGCTGATTTTTGCAGGCATCTTGCGCCGCAAGGTCCCCGGCGTCACCATTTCCAGGTCGTCAGCATTCAGCATGCGCTCGGCATGATCCCAGTCGGCGAGAATGTCAATATCAACGGTATAACGCGGGTCAATCATCAGAGGCAGGATCACCTGCCCGGTCATCGAGTGTTTTTCGAGGATTGTTTTCGTCCAAATCGCGTCAATGTGGCCCGTCTGCCAGTACGCATCGGGCAGGATCTGCCGCGGGGCGTTATAGGGTTCCGCCACGCCTTCCACCTTCAGCAGAGGGCTCAGCGCGCCGGAGTCGGCATCCACCGTCCACATTTTGAAGGGATTCTGCCCCGCGGGGATCACGCCGCGGACACTATCCGCCCCGGGGTGGTCCAGCAAGAGTTGGATCGCATCGTCCACGCAATGCATCGGGCGAATGGGAGAAGTCGGCCGCAGCCAAACTACCATCTCAGGGTGATAATCTTCATTTTCCGCAAGCCAATCCAAACCATGCTGCATCACCGGCAGGTCAAGCGTGTCATCTCGGGCCAATGCTGCAGGCCGCAAAAAAGGCGTTTCCGCCCCCCACCGCCTGGCAATTTCAGCAATTTCTTCATCATCGGTGGAGACGATCACCCGGGTTACCAACTTGGACTGCTGGGCCGCGGCGATGCTATAGGCAATCAAAGGGAAACCAGCGAAGTCTTTAATATTCTTCCGGGGAATGCCTTTGGAGCCGCCGCGGGCCGGGATCACAGCTAAAATTTCCGGTTTATTTACCATGCCTACCATGCCGTCCATCCGCCATCTACCACCAGGTTTGCCCCGGTCATATAGGCTGAAGCTTCGGAGGCCAGAAACACAACCGCCCCGCTCATCTCATCCTGCTCCGCCATCCGGCCGATCACCGTGCGGGAGGAATACGCCTTGAGGAAGGTTTCATCATGCTGGTTATAAACTCCGCCCGGCGTCAGGGCATTCACCCGGATATTCGTCCCGGCGTAATAGGTCGCCAGGTACTTGGTCAATCCCAGCACGCCCGCCTTGCTGACGGTGTAGTAGACAGGTTTGTATTGGCGCGGGCCATCCGGCCGCTCGTAGATCCGCTGGTCCGGCCCCACCAACCCATAGGTCGAACAAATATTGATAATCTTGCCATACTCCTGGGCGACCATCTGGCGGGCCGCGGCCTGACAGACAAGGAACATCCCGGTCAGATTGACATCCATCGCCGCCTTCCAGGCCTCCAGCGGGTAAGTTTCAAAGGCATTGCCCGATTGGGCATCCTGGTTATCGGGGTCAAATTTGGGGTCCAGGGCCGCACCGTTGACGATCACATCCAGGCTGCCAAAATGCTCCACCGCGCGCGCAACCAGCGCCTCAACGGAAACGGGGTCCGTGACATCCACCTGCACGGGGAGCGCTGCCAGCCCGGCGTGGGTCAAGGTCTCCGCCTGGGCTTCCGCCTGGGCCAGGTTCAGGTCCGCCACGACCACCTTGGCGCCCGCCTCCCCCAGAGCCTGGGTGAACTGCCGCCCCAGCAGCCCCGCCCCCCCGGTCACCAGGGCCGTCCGGCCAGCCAAGGAGAATTTATCCATGATCGTTGTCATGTAGCTTCCTTCGCAAATTGAATTTATTTCAGATTGATATTATACCAGCGGAGCCTGCCCCGGCGGATCCCAGGCGGGTTTCAAACTTCTGTTAAAAAGAGATTTATAAATTAGAAATTGGTTTTTTGGCCGGTCCTGGAAGACCGGCGAATCGCTTCAGTGAGTTCCAAAGCCCGGATGCCATCGGCCAAATCACAGCGGGAGCTGGCCCCGCCCCGCAGCACCTCCAGAAAATGCGCCGTCTCACTGAGGAACAGCTGGTTTCGTTCAAAGCCCTCAGGGGGAAAGAGCGTTTCCCAGCTTGTGCTATCCGCCGCGTAAATCTTCGCCTCGCCACTCGCATTATCCCAGCGGATCAGGCCGCGCTCAAAAATGATCGCCAGGGTATGCTCAGGGGGGCGCTGAATATAATCTAGATGAACACTGCCAACCACGCCGTTCTCGAAGCCCAGGGTGATCTCAGCCAGGTCTTCCACGTCCAGCGCCAGACCGGAGACCTGAGCGGTCGTGCCCGTCAGCGAGCGCACCTCGCCAAACAGCCAGCGGACGTAATCCAGCGGGTGGCTGAGAGTGTTCACCACGCCGCCCCCCAGATCCCGCCGGGCGGCATAGGACTGGCGATAATCTTCCCAGGGATGCCAGTCGGGCAGGTATTCCCCCCAATGCACCCGGAAGGAAAGCGGCCGGCCCAACGCGCCTGCAAGGATGATTTCCCGGATGCGCGCCAGGGTGGGGTGGAAGCGGTTCTGGAACCCCACCAGCACCTGGAGGTCTTTCGTCGTCACGATCCTTTGCAGCTCGGAGACCCGCTCATCCAACCGGCCCGAGATCGGCTTTTCCAGCAGCAGATGACATCCGGCTTTCGCCGCCGGCAGAGCAATATCCAAATGGTAAGCGGTCGGGTTGGCCACGATCACGGCATCCGGCTTCTGCGCCAGGGCTTGGCCCAGGTCCGTTTCAACGGGGAAATCCGCCAATTCCTGATCCGGCAGGGTGCTTTGGTGGGTGCGATAAAGCAGGATATCGCGCTCGCCCAGCGCAACCAGGTTGCGCAGGTGCCGCCTGCCGATCGAACCCAGACCTGCAATCATGAATTTCATAGCCGCTTCCGGCACGCTCGATTAACTATTCTTCGTCCTGGTCGATGGATGAGGCATCGTCCTTGCCGCCATATTCATCCATCTCATCCAGTTCATCCTGCACGCCGGCGCCTTTGCCGCGGCGGAAAAAGGCGACAATCTTCTTCCAATAGATCCGGATGCCAACCGCGATCCCCAAAAGGCCGGCCAGCAGCATCTGGATAATAAAGCTGCCGGTGCTCGGATCCAAATAAGCCAGTGGTTTCAATAAAATAATGATATGCATCTCTCACCTTCCTTCAAGGTCTTCCGAACTCGTTATGATTGCTTCACTTTCATCAGGTAAAGGGTCCGCTCCGATTCCGGCACGGGCGCCTTCTGCAGAATTTCAAATTGAGTTTTGAAGGCTGCCTCAAAACCTGCCTCGGTGTAGTCATCAAAGATATCCAGCCGGGAAGCCAGCAGGCGTTTGACCTGCGAATCAGACTTGGGAACAAATTCTATCACCAGATGCTCGCAAACTTCGCTGAAAAATTGCGCCAGCTTGGGCAGCGGGACATTGTTCGAAATGGCGAGGTGATGGACCAAGGCTAAAGCAAACGCCATAGAAACAGGGCCGCGGTCGATCAGCGACTGCCGTTCCTTATGCGCCCAACCCAACCCCGGCGAAGGGTTGGTCAGGTCCATGACCAGGGGGAGCAGGTTGGTCTCTCTGTCCTTGCGCGCCTGGATATAAGCTTTGGAAATGGCATTGGGGTCAATATCAAAGGCCACCGTAAAGATTCCCCGGTCGCTGGCGATCCGGCTGAACTCGCCGTTGTTGGCGCCCAGGTCCCAGACCTCCGCCGGCTGGATCTGATCCACAAACCGGCTGATGAGCGCCTTCTTCTCCTCAAAGGCTGTTTCAGAATAATTGGTGGCGTCGTAATAATCCGCCCACTCGGTGCCGCTGATGCGCACGCCCAGCCCCTTGACGGTGTTGCGGAGGCTATCCAGCAGTCCCATAAGGGACTTTTCGCTGATCTTGCCCTCGACCTCTTCCCGCCTGACTTCCTTGCCGGCATATTTCGCCTGCGTGCGGGCATGCAGGTGAATGTGGGTCAGCAGGCCGAGATTGAGTTTTGTGCGTAAGGGCAGCAGCTTTGAAGCAACATCCAGCGGAATGCCGTCAATAAACAGGCGGCTCATTAGGTTCAGGCGTAAATCTTTAGAGGCCATCAAAGCCAGGGGGGCCAGGAAATGCTGGCAGAACTGCTTATAGGCCACCCAGGGTTCACCCTCTTCATAAATTTCAAAGGAAAGCGTGTCAATCAGTTTCCAGGCGCCATCGACAAACTGGAGGTTATAGGCGCTGGCGTCTTTGAGGATCATCCCATGCTCCAAAGCCAGCCGCGCCAGGCGCAGAGTTATCAGCGCCGCGCTGCGCAGCTCATGGAAGCACCACTCATAAGGATAGGAAATAAAACGGACCATTTCCGGCTGGATGACCTTATAGGCCAAATCCGGTTGAGGCGTGGAAATTCCTTCAACCTCCTCATGCGCCACCATCAAGCCCTGTTCGATCAAGGCCTGATAAAGGCCGGAATCCATTAGCCGGTCATAGTGAGGCTGGTAGGCCTGGTTCACCTGGCGGTAAAGCACCTCATCCTGGTAAAACAGGAACCCACTGGGATCGCGAAAAGAGGCAAATTCTTTTTCTGGCTGGGTCATTTAGCCTTCCTTACGGGTAAGGGTCCCGACAATAAACCTGGGGATCCTGGACTTCTTCCAAATGATAGCGGTTTTGCTTCTCACTATAATAACTTTTATCTTCCAGAAGGTCAAAGTCCAGATCAAAAAAATAAAATAGGCCGCCCCAAAAAGTACCAGTCCAAGAAGCGCTGAAAATAACACCGGCCGCCAAGGTGAGGCTGGGGTGACTTCACCCAGGTGTTGGCCTAAAGGAGCAGCGGCGCGGTAACACTGATGAGCAATAGATATCAAGGCATTTTTACGGGTTCGCTTTTTTGCTTAAAAGCCATTCTCTCCTCTGTTCTTGAGCCGAGGCTATCCAATTAATGAACTGAGATTAACCTTGCTGGATTTCCTACCCATTAGTCATCGCCAGGTTAAAAGTTATACCCCAAACTTTTAGCCATTCAACCAGCGGTAAAGCCGGTTGACAATGCCCTGAACAATACGACGGAACCAGCCCACCTTCATCAAGCGGTTTACGATGCCCCCCGCTTTCTTCACCGGCTGCGCCGCCTGAACTTCCAAACCGGACTGGCGCGCCAGCTCGGCAACTTCCTCGGAGATCGCGTTCCCCATCAGGCGCACCGTCTGCTGGCGGGTGCAGAACCGCAGGTAGCCCTTGGCGTCCATCCGGTCATCCATCTCCACCATCCGGCCCATCACAGCCCCACTCCAGCCCTCGGGCAGCATCTCTGCCAACACGTCCTGCACCACATCCTTCGGGCAGACCATCTGAAAGTGGTGGGCGGAGACCCAGGCTTGCAGACCCTGATAACTGACGATAACATCCTCGATCCCGGCGACCTCTTCCGCATACCGCTCCCAGGTGCGGCCGCTGTTCACCAGGTATTCCTCTTCCCATTTGCGCGGCATCAACAGGCCGCGCTCCGTCTCAACCCCCGGCTGGTTGACAAAAGCCAGCGTGCTATTGGAACTCATCGCCACCCGCTGGCGGATATAGAAGCCGGTCACAGCGCCAACATTTGGAAAGGTGTCAATGATCTTCAGATGCTCCCCCAGCCAACCCGGCAGGTGGAAAACATCGTCATCCGTATAGGCCACGATCTCGCCGGGCGCGGCGTTAAAAATGATCTTCAGCGCATTGAGCTTGCCAATGTTCCGCTTTGAGAGGATCAGGTAGTCAATCTTGCCATCCGCCTGCAGGGAGGTGAGATAGCCCACCATCTCCGGGCAGCTGCCGTTATCGAAAACCAGCAGATCAAAAGGCTCCTGGGTGTTCGCCAGGATGCTCTCAATCGTCATCCGGGTCACATCTAGACGGTTCTGGAAATAGCCCGCCTGATGGGGCGCATAAACCAGCACCGCCACCGTCGTGCGCGCGGGTTTGAAATCCAGGGTCTGACCGCGCGAAGGGTTATATCCAATCCGGGGCATCGCTCAACCTGCCTTATCCGCTTTAAATTTATACGCCAGCCAACCCCGGATTTCCCTGAAGGCTACGATCGGGTGGAAGATCGCAAAACTGATCGAACCCAAAAGCCGGGAATGGAGCTTGATGAGCGGGAAGATCTCGACCTCCCGCCAAAAACCCTTCCAACCCAGGGGTTTGCGCGCCAGGCCAGCATTGGTCAGGAGATAGCGCGAATCGGTCGCAATGAAGATCGACCGCCTGCCGCCGGCGAGTTTGACATTTTCATGGGATTCCGGTTGGCGGAAATGGATCACGCCCCCTGGCAGGTGGGCGTAATCGTGGTTTTGGTGAATCGCTGTGATGGAGGGCGTGGCGTCCACCAGCTTCCAGCCCTGATAGCGCGCCTCGTAGATCATCCAGTTATCCCATCCTGCCCGGCCGACGGCAAAGTCGGGAATATCCCTGAAACAGGCCCGCGGGTAAATGAAATAGTCGCTGCCGGTCTGGCCATGCAGCCGGCCTTTTTCCGCCGCCAACCGGCGCAGCTGGGCGGGCCAATCGCCGGTGAAATCGAGCGACTCGGTGATATCCGTGTCATAACGCTGACCGATCGCCAGAAATGGCGCAGGCTCATCCGCCAGCCGCCGAACGGCATCCACCAGGTCTGGCAAGAAGAGGATGTCCGCATTGGCATAAGCCAGAAAAGGCGACTTGTTCAGGTTGCGTCCCAGCTCGAAGATCGAACTGATCAGGGGCGTCCCCTGCGCGTTGGTCCGGACCTGCGGCAGATGCCGGATCCCATACTCCCGGCAGACTTCGGCCACGCCGGGGTCATCCCCGATGACGGCCACAGCGACCTCTTCCCCCAGGGCCAGCCAGTTTCGCAGCATATTGCGCTGGATGGTATTGATATGAGGGTCCGCAAAGGATTTGGGGGCCGTAAACAGCGTCAGCAAGGGGGCCATCAGCGATCTTCCCCTTCCGGCAGCGCCAACCAGGCCCGGTGCGGGAAGAGCTTCTGCACCAGCCGGCGGTAGAGCATCGCCAGATTTCGTTTAACGCTGACATTTCTTTCCGGCCGGACAGACCCTGGGGCCGCCTGCCCGAGCGGCCTAGCCAAAACGGTCAGATACAAATTCAAGATGCCAGAGCGGGGGACCCCATGCCGCTCAAAATGGACCGGATCATAGCCGGCCTGGCGCAGGGCTTCCCTGAGCGTATGCGGCGTGTAGCAGGCGAGATGTGCCAATTCATAACTGTCATGCGCATAAAAATTCGGCACTTCCAGGAGCAGCAGCCCATCTTCCGAGAGCAGCTCCGCCCGGATCTGGCGCAGCATCCCGACCGGGTCCGGTAGATGCTCGAGGACGTGGCTCAGGCTCACCAGGTCAAAACGCTCCGGGCCGGCCGCGATCAGAGCCTCCACGCTGGGGAACATCGGGATGCCTTTTTGTTCAGCAAAGGCCCGATAAGCATCGCCCGGCTCCACCCCCGTCATCTGGCAGGCAAAGGCCTGGTGGAAGGCTTGCAGCAGCACGCCGGCCGAAGCGCCGATATCCAGCATGGTATGGATCTCCCGAACGCCGAGGGACTCCAGAATTTTAATCAGATGCTGGGCGCGCTGAGATTGCACCCAGAGGTCTTTCGCCGTCGGCTCTTCATGGGCCTGGTAGATCCGGCGGTAGGTGGTCGCATAAAATTCGGGGTCAGCCGCCTGGCTCTCCGCCTGCGATTGAAAGACCAATCCACAGTTCTCACACTGGTCATAGACCAGGGGATAGCCAAAGGATTCGGCTTTGGCAAACAAATGGTGATGGTCTGAACCGCAGAGTAAACAGGTCATAAAATCCTTTTCAAAATGGGTGGCGCAATTATAACACCGGGAATCAGCCCCGGCTGTCAATGTCCTTAAATGATTTGTGTTGCACCCCGGCGTTGAGCGCGCCCAATTCCGGGTGGCGCTGGAGGTAATCCACCACCTCCGCCATGCCGAAGTCATTGCCGCCGCCAAAGTGGGCCGTGATCCTACGAATCAGCTCGAGGTCCTCGGCCGTGTCCACCGTCAGGCGCAGCGCGCCCCAATCCGGCTCATGGTCCACCAGCAAGGTCTTGAACCGGCCGGGTTCCTCATAGAGATAGGGCATCACATGCTCGCGGGCATATTGGGCCTCCGCCTCCTGCCAGGCGCGGGTGAGCGCGGCTATCCTGACTACCTCGGTATCCATCCCGATCGGGGTGGTACGCTTCCAGGGAGGCGGCAGCCGATTGGCGGCAAAATCCGCCTGGGCCGTCTGGAACGCTCGGACCGTCCGGTCAACCTCGGCCGGGTCCAGCAGGGGGCAATCCGCCGTCAGGCGGACCACCGTCTCGGCCTGAAAGGTCCGGGCCGCCTGGTAGTAACGGTCCAGCACGTCATAGGGGTCCCCCCGGAAGACCGGGAACCCCATGCGCTCGCAGTAAGCCTCGACCGGGTCGTCCCCGGCCTCCGTCGTGGTCGCCACCACAACGCGCCCGATGGTCTGGGCATGCCGGGCGCGGATCACCACGCGGGAGAGCATCGGCTGGCCCTCAATCTCCCGCAGGACCTTGCCGGGCAGACGGCTGGACCCCATCCGGGCCTGGATGATCGCAACCACACCGGCGTTCCTGATCTTGTCTTTAGCCATCTTATCCTTATTCTCCCAGGCTCTGGCCGGGCAGCACGGACCTGGCAGGGGAATCCCCTGCCAGGCGGTACGCAGCCAGGCATTTCTGAAAATTGTCCTGCCAGTTCGCCCGCGCTTCAGCCAGCGACCTCCCCGCGATCCCATAGCTCGGGGTTTCCGGGGAATCCGCCAGGGCCACCAGCGAGTCCCGGAGGTCTGCAACTGACCCCGCCCTGAACGTGTGCCCATTGACGCCCGGCTCCACCCATTCCCGATTGCCGGGAATATCGGAGGCCAGCACCGGCCGCCCGCAGGCCAGCGCCTCCAGCAAGGAGATCGAAGAACCGTCGCTGTGTGAAGGGCTGACATAAAGGTCGGCCGCCTGATAAAACGCGGGCAGGTCTGCCTGCGCCACCCGGCCGGCAAAATGCACTTTCCCGCCCAGCGGGTCGAGAATCTGGTGAATCAACTCCGCCTGGGGGCCAGATCCCACCAGCAGCAGCCGCAAGCGCGGGTCCAGCTGGACCGCCTCCGCAAAGGCCTGGGCCAGGTCGCTCACCCCGTAGAGCGGCGCCCAGGTCCGGCTGCAAAAGATGACGAATTGATCCTCCCAGCCCAGCGCCGATCGCAAAGCCAGCCCCGCCTCCCGGCCACTTTCCGGCGAGAAATGCGCCAGGTCCACCCCCCAGGGAAAAAGCACCATCCGACCCCGCGGGAAGCCAAAGCTCGCCGCGGCCTCTGCCACCGTCTGGCAGTCGCCGAGGAAAACATCCGTCCGGTCGAGGGTGCAGCGGGTCGCCGCCCGCATCCAGGGGCTGCGCTGGGCGGTGAGCAAGAGGTCGGAACCCCAGGACATGGTCACCAGCGGGTGAAAGCCCGCCAGGGCGGTCACCAAAGCTGGCCCCTGCACTGGGCCGGCATGGATCAGATCCGGCCGAGTTTCCGCCAGGTATTTTACAAACCGGCCTACCCCGGCCTGCCATCCGGCCCAGCCAGACCAATCCGGCTGACCCGCAGGCCATCTAAGTTCGGTGACGCCTGCCGGCGTCTGGGGCTGGCATTCAAACTGCCGAAGCGCAAAAACCTGGTGCGCCGTTCCCGCCAGGGCGGTCAGAAAACGCCGGTCATGCGGCGTATCTCGCTCGGTGAAATAGAGGACTCGCATCAGGTCTCGCTTAGGGGGTTCCTGTGATGAAGGGGGCCTAGGGGTTGCCGAATTGCGACCAGCGCAATTCCTGCCCGGTGGAGATCCGCTCCAGCACTTTCAGACCGATCAGGTCATCAAGCTTATAGGGCTGGATTGCGCCCGGGGTTGCCGGCCGCAGCACGTCGATCATCTCCCGGGAGATGATCTCGCCAGGCTGCAGGTCTCGGGCCGCCCGCAGGCAGCGCCGTTGGATCACAACGGTCTCGCGTTCGTTATCCGCCACGAACTTATCGCCGGACCCCAGCGCGCGTTCCAGCTGGCGGGTGGCCCTGACCATCTCCGCCCAGGTCTGGGGGTTCATCGCAAAGGGATGATCGGGGCCGACCCGGCCGTTATCGTCGGTGAAGTGCTTTTCCACCACCCTTGCGCCCAGCGTCACCGCGCCCAGCACGGTCGCATGGCCGTGGGTGTGGTCCGAGAGACCCAGGGGCAGCTCGGGGTACATGGATTGGTAGGTCCTCAGCACATTCAGATGGATATGATCAAAATTGCCGTCCGCGGCGGTGTAGTTCGTGTTGCACTGCATCAGCACCAGCTGAGGGTTGATCGCCAGAATCGCTTCCACCGCCCGCTGGACATCGCCAATGGTTGAAGCGCCCGTCGCCAGGAGCACCGGCTTGCCTTTGCTGGCGATTCGCTCGCAGGCCTCAATCCAGGTGATGTCGCCCGAGCCGATCTTATAGGCCGGGACGTAATCATCCAGCATGTCAATCGCTTCAAAGTCATAGGGCGAGGAGAAATAGTCGATCCCCACCTCGTCGCAAGTTGCTTTGAGGATCGGCGTCCAGTCGAAAGGCAGGGAGGCGGAGGCATAAACTTCCGTGACGGATTTCTCCCATTTCGCCTGGTGGGAGACCCGGGCGTTCATGTGGGTGAAGCCATAGTCCGAAACAATCTTGGGCGCCTGAAAATTCTGGAACTTGGCGGCGTCCGCGCCGGCTTCCTTGGCCAGGCGGATCAGGAGCTTGGCGCGTTCCAGGCTGCCGTCATGGTTGGCGGCGATATCCGCAATGAAATACGTGGGATGGTCTTTCCCTATCGGGTGATTGCCAATCTTCAAATCCATTTTCATCCTCCACCAATGGTCACAAAATCAATTCAGGCCTGAAAGCCCTGCAAAATCTGCGGGTAACCCGCTTCCCAGCGCCCGTGGAACCGCTCCAGACCCTCATCCACACCGGGCAAGGCCTGCCCCAATGCCTGCTGCAGTTTCGAGGTGTCCAAAGTCAGGTTCAGTGAACGGGCCGCACCCCGGTCCAGACTGCCTGCCCGGACGGGGGCGATCAGGCCGGCATCCAGCCCGAACCTGCGGGCAATCCGCACGCCAAAGTCATATTTGCTCAGGTGCTCCGGCGCGGCAACGTGATAAACGCCGGAGAGTTCATGCGCAATCATTTTCAGCAAGAGTTCCGCCAGGTCTTCCACGTAGAGCGGGCAGAACAGGGTATCGGTGAAGCCCTTCAAAGGCTCCCCCGCCCTGAGCTGATTGAAAAAGAATTCCGCCAGGCTGCGCCTGCCGGAAAGGCTCCAGCCGTAGAATACCGTGCGGGCGATGACGGCCTCCGGGTTGGCGGCCTGAACCGCCTGCTCCCCGGCCAGTTTGGTGCGGGCGTAAACGCTCAGGGGGTCCGTGGCGTCCTCTTCGCGGTAGCCGCCTGCCTCCCCATTGAAGACCGCATCGGTCGAGACCTGCACAAAGGGCAGGCCCCGCTGCTTGGCCGCGGCCGCCAGCCACCCGGGCACTTCGGCGTTCATCCGCCAGGCCAGGTCGGGCTGCTGTTCCGCCGCGTTGATGCTGGCGAGCGCCGCGCAATGGACAATTGCTTCCGGCCGGGCCGCGTCAATGGCCGCCAGCGCCGAGTCCCGGTCCAGCAGGTCCACCTGCCGCACCTCAAAGGGCGCCCCGCTCAGTGACCGGGAATGCGCCAGCCCCGTGACCTGAAAGCCCTGGCGGGCGGCCAGGAGGCTGAGGTTCAGGCCCAGCAAGCCTGTGGCGCCGGTCACCAAGAGGCGCATCAGTCGGAAAGCCCTTTCTCGACATCAGCCTCGAAGGGAGCGACGAGTTCTTTGATGCCCTCCAGCGAGAGCCACTCGGTGTTGTTGTCGCTGGCGTAGTGGTATTCAGCGGGCAGCGGCTGGCCGAGGTCCTGCCAATGGTGGCCGAACCAGAGCGCCGCGGCCGGCTGGACCACATACATATCATCCAGTTCCACCGTGGTGCGGGCTTCGTCTTCCGAGATCAGGGCTTCATGCAGTTTCTCGCCGGGGCGAATGCCGATCACTCTGATCTCAGCATTGGGGGCGATCGCCTGCGCCAGGTCCACCATCTTCATGCTGGGGATCTTCGGCACAAAGACCTCGCCGCCGTCCATCTGCCCGATGCATCGGATCACGAAGCGCACGCCCTGATCCAAAGAGATCCAGAAGCGGGTCATGCGGTCGTCGGTCAGGGTCACCTGGCCGCTCTCGCGCTGTTTGATAAAGAGCGGAACCACGCTGCCGCGCGAGCCAACCACGTTGCCATAGCGCACACAGCTAAAGCGGGTGTTGGTGCCGCCGGCATAAGCGTTGCTCTGCACCATCAGCTTCTCGGCGGCCAGCTTGGTAGCGCCATAGAGGTTCACGGGGTTGACAGCCTTATCCGTGCTCAGGGCCAAGACCTTCTCCACGCCCGTATCCAGCGCGGCATCCACCACGTTGCTGCTGCCGAGGATATTGGTCTTGATCGCTTCCATCGGGTTATATTCGCAGGCCGGCACCTGTTTGAGCGCTGCGGCATGCACCACAATATCCACTCCGTGGAAAGCGCGTGTCAGCCGGGGCAGGTCGCGGATGTCGCCGATGAAGTAGCGCAGATTGGGGTGGTCAAAGCCGGCCATCCGCATCTCGTGCTGTTTCAATTCGTCGCGGCTGTAGACGATCAGGCGGGCCGGGTGATATTCCTTCAACATCACTTCCACAAATTTCTTGCCGAAAGACCCCGTCCCCCCGGTCACCAGCACATTTTTGTTCGTCCAATCCATTTTCATTCTCCTGGGATTTTTCAAAATTATAACGTAGCGGCTGGCTCTTCGGCTGCCGGTTTGGCAACGACCACCAATGGGTATTGACCGATCCGGCCCAGCCAGCGGGGGAAGACCTCTTCCAGCGCGTAGATCACCTTCAGCCAGAACCGGCCGCCCCAGCCGGGGTAAATCACGGAACGCAGGAAGGCCACGCTCACGCTGCGCCAGACCAAAATTTCAAAAGGAACCTTGCCGGTCAGGTTTTCGGTCAGCCATTCGGCGGTCAGCTTCTGAACGAACGTGCCCTTAGGCTCATTCTTTTTCTCTTCGGTTTCAGCCGGCAGTTCTTCAACGGATTCTGCGACCTTCGGTTCAGGATGCTGCTTTTGCACCTGGCGCAGCCGCCAGTTATGAAAGCGAGCCACAGATTTCATAAACGGGGTGAGCCACTCCATCAAGGGGGCTTCGGTCCACCCGTTGACAATCGCCATCTTCCGGCCGGGCCGCAGCACCCGGTAAAGGCCCTCATAGGCCGGAAGTTGATCCTCCATCGGGACGTGATGAATCGTGTGCAGGGAGACAATCCCATCAAAGGCCTCGGCCTTGAAAGGCAGATGGACAATATCGGCCACCACATAGCGGCCCTTCTCACCCAAACGCTTGCGAGCCTCCCGCAGGGCGACAATCGAAATATCCATGCAGACCCGGGCCTGATAGCCCTCGGAATAGGTCAGATATTCAGGGTACTGCACGGGGCCGGAACCGGCATCCAGCAGAAATTCGCCGGTGGGGGCCAGATGGCGGTTGATCCGCAGGTGGCATTTGTGGATGTAATCACGCGAGACCGGCCGCAGATCTTCATACCTCGCGTTCTGGTAGATTTCATCCCCAACCCTCTGCCAGCCCACGCGGTTATAAAACTCACGCACGTCTTTCTTAATGCTCTGATCACTCATAAATTCGTACTTCCAAACTTCATTTCAAATTTGCAGGTGCGACCGGCGATGGAATCGCTTTGATCGCTTGCCGGGCGAGACAACCGCCCTGGCACCAACCGGACTGGTGATCCCTGCAGGAATCACAAGCCGGGGCCAAATACCTGTCACGCCTCCTGAACCCATCCCGGGCCTGTTCAAGGGACCCAAACTGCCGCAGGTCCACCCCGGGGCCGGCTGAAAAAGCGTAACAGCGCCAGACCAAGAGGCCCGGCCCCACATCCAATGATGGCGCGCAGAAAAACCGCAGGGCCGCGCCCGCCCGCACCAGCTGCTCGATCTGCCCGTCCGTGAAGTGGCAGCGCCTAAAACCGCAGTCAAAGTTCAGGCGGATCCCATCGGCCGCCAGGCGGGTGGCCCAGTCCGCTACCGCCCGATGGGCAGCCGCCAGATCCGCATCGGCCAGATAAACATTCCTGCCGCCAATCACCGGTTGGGCCAGGCCCAGCCGGATCACCGGCTTCAGGCCGTGCGCCAGAATCAGCTTCCGGTGGGTCGAGAGGTCAAAATCGGGCCGGGTCACCGTATAGCCCAGGCTCAGCCGCTGGCCCAGGGCGGATAAATTGTTAAGAATTTCGGCCTTCTGATCGGCCGAATACGCCGGCCAGTCGTTCAGGTTCAGCAAAACCCGGTCCGGCAGGTTCGGCGCGGCTTGGCGCAGGGCCGGGCGGGTGCCGTTGGTGAAGACCGTCGCGATGAAATCGCGGGATTTCACGATCCGCATCACTTCCGCATAGCGGGAATGCAGGGTCGGCTCCCCACCCATCAGCCGGACTTCATCAACGTCCGGGTCCAGCTGCGAAAGGAGCCACTCCAGGTCCCGCAGCGTCATCTCCCGCTGGCCCGCCCTGCCCCGCAGGGACTGCGCGAAGCAATAGTCGCAATCCAGATTGCAGGCTGTGGTCAGCAGGATATTCATCGCGGCTTACCTCACCAGCTGAGCGGTTTTCCGGTCAGGAACTCGAAGGTCTCGCCGTAACGCCGGGTTCCTTCCACCCCCAGCACGAAGGCTAACGGCCGCTCCTGAAGATCCGCATGGAGATCCAGCAGATGCCAGGGGAAGGGCTTGGGGAAAGCGAAGAAGAACAAGTAAGCATAGCGCCAGGCCAGCTCAACCTGCTCCTGCGTCAGGCGGGCGGAATCGAGGTCCGCCAGCAGGGCATTCAAAGTCTCAAAATAGGCATCCCACGAGGCCGGGTCCTGCGTAAAGCCCCGGTTGCGGTAGTGGGTCTGCCCCGCGACCACCACAGGAATCCCCTGCAGGGCCATTTCCAGCCCAACTGTGGTGGTATAAACCAGCCCCAGGTCGGTGATATCGGTGATGTCGTAAGTGTTGATCTTCTCTTCCGGCCCCACCAGGTGGATCTGTGGTGGGATCGCCTCGCCCAGGGCTGCCCTGACCACGTCCATCATCGAGGTGCCGTGCGTCAGCTGCTCGCCGGGGTGCACCCGGATCACCAGCTGCACGTCCTCCCGCCCGGCGAAGAACTTCACCGTCCGCTCGATCCATTCCGCCATCGTCCTGCTGAAGACCTGGCGGCCCAGGGTCAGGCTGTCACCCAGCACATTGGTCGCCAGCAGCACGACCGGCCGGTCATCCAGGCCCAATTTCCTGCGGACGGCGGCGCCGCCTTCCGTGGGCAGATCCTGCCATTGGCGGGCGAAGTTCTGCCAGGTTTTGGCGTCCTGCCGGGCGGAGAAAAGCTCCTGCAGCTTCTGCAGGTCCTCCTTTTTGAGCGGCTCATGGCCCAGCGCTGCCCAGAGCGCATCGGTTTCGTGCCGCATGATCTCGGCGTCCTGCGCAATCCAGATCCGCTCACGCTGGTCGCCGAATTCAAAGGTCACCACGGGGATTCCGAGATGCTTCGCCACCTGATAGACCATGCCCATTTCCAGGATCGTCCCATTGGGCACGATCACCACATCGGGTTTATGCGCTAAAAGCCAGGCCCGCGCGTTCTGGGCCGCCTCCAGGTTACGCTCATAGCGCAGCTGGTAGATCGGCTCCTCGCGGGTGATATCCTCCACCTGGAGCGTGTACTGGGCATCAAAGACGCTGACATCCTCGACAGCCCGGCGCAGGTCTTCGGGCAATTCACGGGAAAGGGGATGAACATCCAGCAGCGACTGCACATGCATCACCGGATGAACGGCGCTCAGGATATCGCGGGTGTACAAATTTTGCTTGCGCAGGTCAAATTTCTGGATCGGCTTGTCCCAGTTGGCATAGGGCAGAAAGGACAGCGTCACATCGTGCCCCTGGCCGGCCAGCGCCAGGCCCAGATAGGTTGAAAAATCGATCCAGTAGTGCAGGGAGGCGAAGATGAAAACTTTTTTACCGGGTTTGGCCGAAGGCGCAAAGAGCGCCGTCTGCCGCACAGCCTCGGGCAACCCGGCTTCGAGGTTATCCAAATTGTAATGGGCCGCCCAGGGTTTATGCCGCTGGACCAGCTGCCAGTAAAGTTCAACCGTGTAGGGCAAACGCCCCAGAATGTTCTTAAGCGCTTTTTTATTCATTTCAGTTTTCTACCACTTCGATCTTCCAATCCAGGTCAGGGCGGACCGGCCCCAGCCGTTTTTCCGGCCAGTGCATCCCCGGCGCGCCGGTGGCATCCACCGTGAAGGTCAGCGCCTTGTCATCCTGGAAATAGCGTTTGATCCGGTAGGTGCTGGCGTTCACACCGACCAAATAACGTCCTTCGTTCATCAGATTGGGCGGGATCGTCACCCGGCTGAGATACCGGCCCGCAGGCCGGGAGGTGAAGCTCTCATAAAGCCCGGGGTCATCCGTATCAAACGTGGTGAAGACATATTCGCCCCGGGTGGTCATCAGATAGAAGCCCACCCGCAGGCCGCTGATCGCCTCATTGAGCTGGTATTCCAGTTCAAGCGTGAAGCCCTCAGCCGCCACCACGGTATCGGCCACCTGCCCTTTGGGGTTGCGGATCCGCAAAGCCACCGGGCGGAAAGCCGGGTCTTCCCCGGCCAGCTCGGTCTCCGACCAGTTGCGCTCGCCCGCTTTGGTGAGGCCCATGTTCAGATAAGCATCCACCGCTTCCGGCGTCGGCGCGCGCATCACAACCCGGCCCTCATTGAGCACGATCGTCTCCTGCGTCAGGCGCAGGATGGCGGACATATTGTGGCTGACGAACAGCACGGTGCGGCCCTCATTGGCCACATCGTTCATCTTGCCCAGGCACTTGCGCTGGAATTCAGCATCGCCCACCGCCAGCACCTCATCCACCACCAGAATCTCCGGTTCCAGATGGGCTGCAACCGAAAAAGCCAGCCGCAGGTACATCCCGCTGGAATAGCGTTTGACGGGCGTATCAATGAACTTGCCAACCTCGGAGAATTCGACGATCTCGTCAAATTTGCGGGAGATTTCCTCCTGCCGCATGCCGAGGATCGCGCCGTTGAGGTAAATGTTCTCCCGCCCGGATAACTCCGGATGGAAACCGGTGCCGACTTCCAGCAGGGACCCCACCCGGCCGTGGATCTCGCCATAGCCCTCCGTCGGGTTCGTGACGCGGGAGAGGATCTTGAGCAAAGTGCTCTTCCCTGCTCCGTTGCGTCCCACAATGCCCAAAACCTGGCCGCGTTCCACATCGAAGGAAACATCTTTCAGCGCCCAGATATGCCCGGGGTCGCTGTAGCGGCCTTCGTTTTTAGGACGGAAAATCCGCCCCACTTTGCGCACACCCGAGGTCAGCACGTCGCGCAGCGTATCCGGGCGGTCTTGAGCCAGGCCGATCCGGTATTGCTTGGAAATATTCTCGATATGAATCGCGTAATCTGACATAAGTTCCTACACAATATCAGCGAAGGTCTTTTCCATTCGCCGGAAATAATACAAACCGCTCACCAACAGGATCAGAACCATTGCAATTGAGATCACAAGGGTCAGGTCCGGCGGCGCGCCGCCCAGCAAGGCCCAGCGGAAACCCTGGATCACACCGACCATCGGGTTCAGGCCGTAAAGCCAGCGCCAGATCCCGGCCGGGATGGTGTCAATCGGGTAAACGATGGGGGAAGCATACATCCAAACCTGCACCAGGAAGGGGACGAGTTGCTGGACGTCCCGATATTGGACATTGAGCGCCGAGAGCCAAAGCCCAACGGCCAGGGCCGTCATCAGGGCCAGCAGCACCAGCGGGGGCAGCCAGAGCACATTCCAGGTCGGCCAATACTGGTAATAGATCATCACCCCGATCAGGACTACAAAGGAAATCGCGAAATCCACCAAAGCGGCAAAGATCGAAGCCAGGGGAATCGCCAGGCGGGGGAAGTAGATCTTGGTCAGCAGGTTGGCATTGCCCACCAGGCTGACGCTTGAACGCTGCAAAGCCGAAGCAAACAGCTGCCAGGGCAGCAGCGCGGTCAGCGAAAACAGGGGATAGGGAATGCCCTGCGAGGGGGTATGCAGCAGGTTGCCAAAAATGATGGTGAAGATCACCATGGTCATCAGGGGCTGCAGGAGCGCCCAGGCCACCCCCAACACCGCCTGCTTGTAGCGGACTTTAATATCGCGCCAGGTCAGGAAGTAGATCAATTCCCGATAGTGCCAAAGTTCCTTGAAGTCGATCGAGAGCCAGCCCTTCGCCGGTTTGAGATAGACGACCAGTTCTTCAGCAGCCTCGGTTTTTGCATTGTTTTGTTTCAATTCAGCCACTTATTTCCTGTTGGCGAGGAACCAGTCAATGGTTGCCTGCAAACCTTTTTCAAAGTCGGTTTTGGCCGTGAAGCCAAATTTCTCGGTGGCCCGGCTGGTATCCAGCGCCCGCCGGGGCTGGCCGTTGGGCTTGCTGGCATCCCAGACCAGCTCCCCTTCAAAGCCCGTCATCCGGGCAATCTTCTCCGCCAGGTCTCTGATGCTGATCTCGAAGCCGGAACCGATGTTGACCGGCTCGGATTCGTTGTAACGCTCGGTCGCCAGGGCAATCCCCTCGGCCGCGTCGGTGACATAGATGAACTCCCGGGTGGGGGAACCATCCCCCCAGACCACAATATGGTCATCGCCGTTCTCTTTGGCTTCCACGCTTTTGCGGATCAGCGCGGGGATCACATGCGAACTGCGGGGGTTGAAATTGTCGCCGGGGCCGTAAAGGTTCACAGGCAGCAGGAAAATGCTGTTATAGCCATACTGCGCCCGATAGGCCTGGGACTGCACCAGCAGCATCTTTTTGGCCAGACCATAAGGGGCATTGGTCTCTTCGGGGTAGCCGATCCAGAGGTCATCTTCCCTGAAAGGCACGGGGGTGAACTTGGGATAAGCGCAGACTGTCCCGATTGCGACGAACTTCTCCACCCCGCGCTCATAGGCCTGGTGCAAAAGCTGCACGCCCATCATCAGGTTATCATAGAAGAACTCGGCCGGGTGCTCCCGGTTCGCGCCGATGCCGCCCACATGCGCGGCCAGGTGAATGATCACATCCGGGTTTGCATCTTCCAACAGCTGAGTGATCGCATCGCGATCCACCAGATCATATTTCTCAATCGTTGGGATAAAGATCTCCCTGGCGCCCCTGGACCGCAGATTGGCGATCAGGTGCGTGCCCAAAAAGCCGGCGCCGCCAGTGACACATATACGTTTATTTGCCCAATTGAACTCGTTTTCCATCATACCTCTTCATGGGTTGTTTCTGATGATTTTAACGCCAAACGGACCTTGATGCCATCCACGATCAGGGCCGGCGCTTCCGGATTATCGGTGAGCGTAAAATGCTGCTCCATACAGGTCAGCCGGCAAACATCAGCCACGTCGCCTTCAGCGACCAAGCGGACGGTGTGAATATCCATCTCTTCCAGCTCGCCCAGCAAGATCATCACCCGCTCGCGGATGTGCCGGAACAGCATAAAGGACTGCTGAATATAGTCCACCGTCAACCGGGTGCGCAGGGCAATGCCCTCCGGCGTGATGATATAGCGCAGTTTCCGGCGCCGGGCGCGTTTGACTTTGACAAAACCCTTTTCGACCAAGCGCTTGATATGCCAGTTGATCGTGCCGATCGCCACGCCCAGCTCTTCGGCCAGCCGGGCCTGGGAGATGTCGGGGTCGGCCTCAATCTCCTGAAGGAGGGCCAGGTCTCGATATTCTTCGCTCTTAGTGTCTGCTGTTATCATAATTTCAATGATTGAATTATAGCTTTGAGCATCACAATGTCAAGGCCGAGTCAATCATCCACCCTACCCCCTGCGCGGGCAACGCCCCTGATCGGTCAATCATTGGGGACCAGAACGATAAACCCTTCCGCGGAAAAGTCCAGGGCGATATGATAATGCTCCAATATCGGCAGAGAAACCGCTTCGGTCCAGGCATTGTTCTCTTCTGCGAAGAGATGCGATTCGGGCGTCTGGAAAGACGCAGAGATTGGCTCCATCACGATGATCTTAAAGCGGTGATCGGCCAAATCCTGATGAAATTTATCAAGGTAAGCCGTGTTATGCGACATCGCCATTTCCATCAGGAAAACCTTGTCATATTCAGGAACGAGGTCCACAAGATTGATCAGTTTTTGAGAAAGCAAATGACGATTTTGAATAAACAAGATCTCACCCCCTTGCGGGCCGGCCTGGTCGAGATAGGCCTGCAGCTCTGTGACTTTTTCCACCGCGTCCAGCGAATCCGAGGGAGTCACTGGCTGCATCCCCGCCAGGAGGATAAAAAATGGAACCAGCGCTGTGAAAGTCAGGAGGGAGAACCCAAATTGGGGATGCAAAGAAGCCGCAGGTTCATCCATCTGATAGCGGTCAAAAACAATGTAGACCGTGATCATTGCGAGGGAAACGAGATACAAGTCCAGATTATGCAAATTATTCCCGCCGCCGATCTTCATGCTGACGATCAAGCCGGCCAACATCAGGACAAACAAAATGCTCACCAAAGCCAGATGGCGAACGGCCCACCATTTCTTCAGGTTTTTCCCCAGGGATAAGAGGATAACAAGCCATAAGGGCAGGCTGGCGATCAGCATTTGGGCGATGACGCCCAGGCCGTAGACCTCGCTGGGGAACAGGCGATAGGAATACAGGGGCGAATTAAAACTTGTGGCGAAGGCCTCAGGGGGATTGCCGCTGAGCAGCGCATAAACCGCCTGGGACCCAAAGGCCACCGCCAGCCCGCCGAAAACGAAAAGCAATGGCCAGGACCAATAAGCCCAGAACCGCTTCTCCCCTTTGGGCACCTCCAGGATATACAAGATCGCGGCCAGGACGCCCGCCGCCGGGAACCAATTCACCCGGCTGATCCCCGCCCAGATGGAACCCAAAACGACAAAAAGGGCGGATCGCCAAAGACGGTCCTTATCAAAGCCCGCCAGAATAATCAGCGGGATGACCATCAGATGAAAATAGACCGGGCAGAGGAAAGTGTACACAACAAACCAGAGGGTGAGGCCAAGCGAAACGCGCTTATCCTGCAATTTGAGCCGCTTCGCCAAAAAGAAGCCGGCGGAAGAGGGCATGCCGATCCACAAAAAGGTCCGCCAGAGGCGGTGCGCCCAAATCGGCAGGGAAGGGAGCAAATAGGGGAACGATTGCAACAGGGCCCGGCTCGGGTCAAGGACGGGGAGGGGCACCTTCTTGCCATAGATCAGGCGGGCAAAGAACAGGGAGGCATCATAAAACCTGCTGGATTCGGACCAGTCATAAGCAAGCGGGTTGGAGTTGATCTCGGGAATGAATTTCAGCAGGATAAACCCAAAACCCATCAGCGAGAAACTGAGCAGCAAGGCCTGGATCGGTTGAAAACGCCTGCTCTGGCTCAGAAAAACCGCCCCAAAAATCCCCAGGGTCCCAAACAGCCAGAATTCAGAAAACCGCCATAAAAAGGGCACTTGGATGCCCATCAGCCGGGTGAAACCCAAAGCAAAATAAGCCAGGGCCACAAAAACCAGGCCGGGGAGCCAGATTTTAGCTAGCCAGGCCACATTTCGCTTGACAAACGAAACCACCCGGTCCCGATAGGGCGTCCGCAGCAAAACCAGGCCCATCAGCGCTAAAACCCCAGTGATCAAAACAGGTAAAAGGGGCAGGAGCATACTGCCCGAATAACCAAAAACGGACCCAAGGCCGTGAGCACGGTTGAGTCCTATACCCATTGATGCGCTGGCGATCAAAAGGACGGCGCAAAAATAACTGATTAAAATGGATGCGCTTGGTGTTTCACCCCGATCTGAATTTTTCTTCTCTTCCATTAACGATCAATGCCTCGCTTATTTTAATAAGAATCCAATTTCAGGGTTTTGAGCCTTTTTTATGGACGAGATCCCAGATCCCGCCGCCCGCCAGGATCAACACGCTGGCGCCGACGATCAGCCCAACGATGACCTCAAATTCCAGTATCGGACCAAATTGCAGGTAACGGCTGAAATACCATTCGGTGAACACCAACAGGAAAACGCCTTCCACCAACAGGATCCGGCGGAACCAACGATCCTTCTGCCGGGCCGCGTAATCCAGGCTCCAGCCCGCCAAAATGGCCATCCAGGGCAGGAAGATCGTCCGGTAGCGGGGGTTATCCCACTGATCCCCGCCCGCCCGAGCGGAGGCAATCAGCACCCAGGCCAGGGCCACGACCAGGAAAACGGCCAGCCAGCGGCGTTTGGATCGGGAATCCACCTTCCAAATACGAACGGCGGCATAAATCAGCAGCGGCGCCAGAGCATACCATCCCACCGCGCGGAAAATGGCAATCCCCTTCCAGATCGCCGGGGCAGGCGTCACCAAGGCGGCGGGCAGCACCGGCTGGAGCAATCCATAGATCAGGACAAAAGGAAAAGTCAAATTTTTCGGCAGCCGATCAAGGAGGAGGGTGAGCATCCCGGAATTCAAAACCGTCAAATGTGCATCCCAACGCAGAACCTGGTCTAGCCAGGGCTTGAAGAAAGCCAGGATGGCAAGGCCGCCCAGGGCAATCGCCACCCAGCCGGCAAGCTTCGGCCAAAGTTCGTTAATCCGGCTGCTCTCAACCACCCAAACCCAAAGCACGATCGCGCCCAGACTGGGAATGGCAACCCGGTAGGAAAGGGTCAGAAATGCCAGCAAGTCCAGGCCAAAGACCGCCAGCGCGAGCTTCACCCGGTCCCGATCCAGCCAATGGGCGGCGGCCCAGATCAGCACGGTGATCAGGAAGATCAGCAGCGGTTCCCGCATCTGGGAAGCCCCCAGGAGGACCCCATCGGGATAGAGCGCCATGATCCAGCCTGCCCAAAGGGCCGTCCTGCGGTTGAATTTCCTCTGGACCGTCACCATCAGGATCGGGATGCTGAGGCTCATAACTGTGGCGGTAAGGATTGAGATCAGGCCGGGGCGGAAAGCATCCGGACTGAGAGTTCGATAGACCAGCGCGCTCAGCGCCAGCATACCGCCATATTGATCGGAACCCAGTTCATCATCAAAAGCGGAAAGCAGGGGGGCATCCGATTGCGCCAACGCCCAGGCCGTGCCCTCCCGGCGGTAGGCATCGTTGAAGACAAACCCAGCCTGCTGCTCGCTGTTTTCATACCCAAACCGGGGCAAGCCCCAGATCAGGAAAACGGACAGGATGATCCTCAGCCCAAAGGCAGCCAGCATCATCCAGGCCAGCACTTTCTCGCCGCCCGCCCTGTCCCAGACCAGGAGCATCACGAACAAGCCCACAAAGGTCAGCAGAGTCGCTGCCACAAACCCCGGCAGGAAACGTCCCACGCCGAGGATGCCCTGCATGGCAGCGCCGACAGCGAGGCTGATCCCCAGGACCAGAGCTAGATAGTATTCAAAATTCCACTTCTTAGTCTGTTTCATCATTCACTCAGTACACTCATTGATCGGACGGGTCCACAAACCCATCCAGCGCACGCTCCGCCCGCGCCGTCCAGGTGTAGGCCGTGATAGCTGCCTTGGCCGCGGCGCCCAGCGCCTCCCGGTGGACGGGGTCCGCCTCAAGGCTCGTCAGGGCCGCCTGCCAGGCCCGAAGGTCCTCCGGTGGGCAGAAAAGGGCCATTCCTTCATTTAACACCTCATGGATCACCGGCAGGTCGCTGGTGATGATCGGCCGGCCGGCGGCCATGTATTCAAACATTTTCATCGGGCTGGCAATCTCTGCGGAATTTCCCCCGCCACTGCCGGCGATCCGGGGGCCATACGGCATCAGCAGGACATCGGCCGCCGCCTGGTACTGCGGCAGGATGGCGTTATCCACAAAGCCCGTCAAGGTGACATTGGCCGCGCCCTCATCCTGCAGGCGCTGCCGCCAGAGGTTCACGTCATCCGGCTGGCCGCCCACCCAAAGGAAATGGAAGCGGGGAAGATTTTTCGCCAGGGCCAGCATCAATGCCATGCCTCGCCCGGCATAGAAATGGCCGGTGTAACCGACCGTGAAACCCTCCGAGAGGCCCAGGGCTTTCCGGGCTTCTGCTGGGGTGGGCAGGTCGGCAAAGCGCTCCAGTTCAACGCCATTGGGGCCAACCCGAACCTGATTCGTCTGCGAAGGCAAATCAAAGGACTCGATCAGGACCTGGCGCAGGGCTTCCGTATTCGTGAGCACCCGCTTTGGCGTCCGAGACCGCCAGAAACGTCTGAATAGCCGGGGTCCGAAGCGCCCCGTCACCCGGTCGTGGAGTTCCAAAAGGGTCGGGATGCCGCGCCCCAGGGAAAGTACCGCCGCCTGCAAAACCCAGGTATAGACCAGATCAGGGGCCAGCTGGCGCGCCCGGCGAAGCGCCTTTAGGGCATAGTCATACCGCCGGAAGGCCAGGTTTTCCGGCAGCCATTCCACAGCAAAAGGCACGCGCAGGCCGTAATGCCCGCGCAGCTCTTCCCAGGAAGTCCCGCCGACCCCAGGTACCAGCAAAGTGACCTCATGTCCCAGTTCGGCCAGGGCGTGGGTCGCTTTCAGCACTTGGATGCTGTTGGCGCTATTCGATGGGACAAATGATGCAGCGATACAGACGATTCTCATCAGGCGATTCCAGGATGATCCGGCACCTAAAAACAACTTTCCTCAGAATTGGGGGTTATAAAGTCTTTGACGATTGCATTTATACCACAGGACACCTGCCGCGGGATGAATGTTCACATCCGCTTCCTTTACCGTCCGCACCCAGAGGGTGCGGGTCCGGCCATAGCACCTTGAAATGAGCATAAGGAATGTCGACGCAACCGAGGTCGGGCGGCCCTGGTGGGATGCAGACCTCCGGATAGGCCGGGTTGCATTTTTGCCAGCGATCGGCCAGCGTAAATGTCTGGGGAAGAGCCTGGCTCAACCCCACGAAAACCAGCCGCACCAGGAAGAGCCGCCCAGGGACAGGCCATAAAAGGCGCCCAGGACCGCCTTTACGCCTTTCGGCTAGAGGGTATGACGGCGCAGTAATGAATAGAAAAGCCAGGTAACCCATCCGCCAGGCGCGACCACCAGCAATAACCAATAAGCGGACAGGACCATTCTTTCTATCTGAATAAACGTTTGTACTTATTCTATCGTTAATCATTTTTACATTTTGTTTACATTCATGTTATAAAATAGTTAATCCTATTGGAAATGGTCATATAAATTAAAGAAAACAAGAGCAATGCAGCGACAACATCAAAAAACGCCTAAAAAGAAGCTATCCTTAATTCCTCTATTGATTCACCTGGCCGTCTTTCTGGGTTGGCTTCTTCCGCGAAGGTTTGGGCGCTGGGTCGCAACCGGCCTTGGAAAACTGCTGGGAAGCCTGAAGCGTAATAAGATGGTTAAAGCTATCCGAGCCAATCAATATGTGATCCAGGGAGAAAAAATGTCTGCTGAAGCGCTGGACGAAATTCCCCAAAAGGTTTTTGTGTCAGCTGCGCGGTGCATCTTTGATTATTTTCATTTCCTGGCCCGCCCGTGGAGGCTGCAAAAGATCGTCAGTTTCAGCCCCGAAGCTCAGGCGACCATTGACCGCTTCAAAAATGGACAAGCGACTGTGGTCGTCGTCCCGCATCTCAGCAATTTTGACCTGGTGGGCTATGCCCTGGCCCTGAACAATATAAAAATCCAGGTGCTCTCCTTTCCCAATCCAGATGCCACTTACAAGGTTCAAAACCACCTGCGAGAACGGACGGGCCTCAATGTCACCCCTCTGGACTTTTCAGCCTTCAGAAAGGCGCAAAAGCGCCTCAGAGAAGGCGGCACCGTCCTCACCGGACTGGACCGGCCTCTGGATGATGCCAGCGACAATAAATACAGACCGCGTTTCTTTGGATACGAAACGAATTTGCCCGTTGTTTATATCCGAATGGCCCTCGAAGCTCATGTGCCAGTGGTTGTGCTGGCCGTGCTCACCCAGCCAGATGGCAGCTATCAACTCGTGGGATCAGACCCGATCCAAATGATTCCCAGCGACGATCTGGCGACCACAATATTGACCAATGCAGAAAGGGTCCTGAAGGCTGCTGAACCCTTTATCCTCCAAAATGCCCAGCAATGGGCGATGTACTACCCGATCTGGCCTCAATTTCTGGGAGTCTGATCTTGTCGAAAGAAAGGTAATCAATGCCTAATGTAGAAAAACACAAAAGAGAAAATGACATTCTGCTAGGATTTCTGGAACGTCCTGCCCTGCAATGGCTGGCCGAACACGCCCCCGCCTGGGTCACGCCGGATGGTCTGACTTCCCTTGGGATGGGTGCTTCCGTGCTGATCTTCATCAGCTATGCCCTCACCAACATCAATCCCAACTTCCTCTGGCTGGCCAGCCTGGGCTTCATCCTGAACTGGCTGGGCGACAGCCTGGATGGGACACTGGCCCGCCACCGTCACATCGAGCGCCCGCGCTATGGCTACATGGTTGACCATTGGATTGATGCCATGAGCACCGTCCTGATCTTTGTCGGCCTCGGCCTTTCGCCTTATGTCGATCTCGTTGTGGCCTGCTTTGGCGCCATCATGTACCTGCTGCTCTCGATCATGGTCTACCTGATCACCTATGTGACGGGCGTTTTTAGGATCACCAGCGCCAAGATCGGCCCCACTGAAATCCGAACGTTGGCCGTGGTCTTAAACACCGTGATCTTCTTCGTCGGCAACCCTCTGATAACCCTGCCCTACTTTGGCCCAACCAGTTTATACTCCTTGGCTGTTGCCCTAGTCGTCGTGGCCATGGGGATCTATTTCCTGGTGAACGGCGCTGTTCAGTCCCGGCGATTGATGCTGCTCGATGAAAAACGCCTGGAGCGCAAACTTTCCAAGGAAAAAGAAGAAGCGAAAGAGAAGCAGTCCCCGGCCGCCCAACCCGCAGCCAGAGAAAGCTGACATCAGGCGGCCCTTCCAGGCAGGCCCGGAATGATATAATCACCGCATGATCAAACTGCTCCACTTTGCCGACGCGCATATTGACATGGCCAATTTCGGCCGGCATGACCCGGAAACCGGGCTGCCGATGCGCGTGATGGATTTCCTGCGCTCCCTGGATGAGATCGTGGAGACAGCGATCGCGGAGCAAGTGGACCTGGTGATCTTTGCGGGCGATGCCTATAAGGACCGCGCCCCCGCGCCGACCTTTCAGCGGGAATGGGACCAGCGCATCATGCGCCTCTCCGATGCGGGGATCATGACCCTCCTGCTGACCGGCAACCACGACATCTCCCCTTCCACCGGCCGCGCCCACGCCATCCATGAGTTTGAAACGCTGAATGTGCCGCATGTCCGAGTGGCCAGCAAACCCATCCTGCTGCTGCCCAAAGACCTGGACGGCCTGCCCGTTCAGGTGCTCTGCGTGCCCTGGCTCTCCCATGTGGATTTCTTCGATTTTGAGGATTCGGACAACAACGCGCCCACCGCGGTCAATGAGGCCATTCAGGAGACTCTCAACCTTAAGATTGAAAATATCAATACAAGGATCGACCCGGAACTCCCCCTGATCCTGGCCGCCCATGCCTCCGTGGAAGGCGCGCAGTACGGCTATGAAAGACTGGCCAACATTTCCAAAGACTTTGTCCTGGATCGCAACTTCGTGACCGATCCAATCTTCGATTACGTCGCCCTGGGACACATCCATAAATCCCAGGACCTGAACGAGGGCCATCATCCTCCGGCGATCTACCCCGGCTCCATCGAGCGGGTGGACTTCGGCGAGGAAAAGGAAAAGAAATACTTCATCCGGGCGGATATCACCAAAGGCCAGGCAAAAGTGGACTGGCGCGAACTGCGCCACATCCGCCCCTTCCTCACCCGCACAGTTGAGCTGACCGACCCGGAAGACGTCAACGCGCAGATCAAGAGCGCCTTTCCGCCGCAGGACAGGATCAAAGACGCCATCCTGCGCGTCATCGTTCACTATCCGGAAGAATTTGAACCGCTGATCAACGATGGTGAGATCCGCGCTTTGGGCGAACCGGCCTTTGAATTCCAGTTGATCAAACGGCCCCAGCGGCAATCCCGCGCCAGGCTGCCCGAAGGGGATTACGCCACCGAAAAGTCGATGACCGAACTCCTGGAGATCTACCTGAGAGCCACCCACAAAGAGATCACAGCAGAAAAAATCGCGAGGCTGCAGAGCCTTGCCCGGTCGACCCTCGAGTCTGCTGATGATTAGAGCCGGGGGTCAAAATGAGCCTTTATTCTGCTTGACACCCCCCCCGATTCTCCGTATAATATCCTACGCATTCCTCGATAGCTCAATTGGCAGAGCGAGCGGCTGTTAACCGTTAGGTTCCAGGTTCGAGTCCTGGTCGAGGAGCTTTTTTATTTAAATCCGCGCCGGCGATCAAGGTGGAACGCCAGCCCTGACGCCCAACCCAAGGCGCACCAGGTGCAATAATTATGGCGCAAAAATTATTTCAAGATGAGCAATAGGTGTTATAATTTTTGCCAGGTTGCACAGATAACGTCGTCCAAATTGCATTTGCCTTGCCCCTGGTTTACGCCGGCCGGGGGTTTCTTTTTTTAAAGGCCTTCCCGCTCATTTTCGACTCGGTTAACCCAGTTTTCAAGCTAGCCTTGACTTTCATTTTCCGATGGACTAGACTCCTTACTGATAAATATTTTCAATAAGGATACGCTATGGATTTACAGACGAAATTAAACAACGCAGGCCTGCGTATGACCCGCCCCCGCCAGGTGGTGCTCTCGATCCTGGAAGAGGCCCCGGTACCCCTCTCGCCGCAGAGCATCCACCAACACTCCATCGAGGCCGGTCAGGAGATCGGGCTGGTCTCCGTCTACCGGACGCTGGAAGTCCTGATGGAACTGGCCCTGGTCCGCAAGGTTCATGGCGCTGATGGTTGTCATGGCTATGTCATCGCCTCCCCCGGGCATCATCATCACCTCGTCTGCCATGAGTGTGACCGGGCGATCGAATTCAGCGGCAAAGAAGACCTCGCCAACCTGATGGCCCGAATTCAAAAGGAGACCGGTTACATTGTGGATGGGCACATGCTGCAGCTCTATGGCCTCTGCCCGGAATGTCAATCCAAAATGAAAGCGAGAGTCAATGAATAAACCGTTTACAGCGGTCAAACCCCTGGTCCTCTTGGCCCTCATGGCATGGGTGGTCGCGCCCGTTCTGAGCGCCTGCCAATCCGCCGCGGCCCCCACCGCGGACCGTGCCAGCCAGACCAACCTGACCGTCAGCGTCCTGCCCCTGGCCTATTTCGCCGAGCGGGTTGGCGGCGACTGGGTCAGCGTAAACGTCATGGTCGGCCCCGGCGAAGAACCGCATACCTATGAACCCACGCCGGAACAGATGAAAGCCATCTCCGATTCCGCGGCTTTTTTCAGCATCGGCGTGGAATATGAGGATGTTTGGCTGCCTAGGCTGGCAGAGACCAACCCCGATATGGTCATCATCGACGCATCCAACGGCATCGAGCGGATCCCCGTCCCCACTGCCGTGGCCGAAGTTGGCGTACAGCCAGAAGGCAAAGAAGATGCCAACTACGACCATGAAGAAGAAGGCGGACTGGACCCGCACGTCTGGCTTTCACCTGAAAATGGTAAAATCATTGCAGAGAACATCCTCAATGGATTGATTGGAATTGACCCCGGGCACGAGACGGCATTCCGCAGCAATTACGAGGCCCTGATAGCGGATATTGACGCCCTGGATGCCCAAATCAGAGAAACCCTGGCCGGCGATGCAAATCGGTCGTTCATGGTGTTTCATCCCGCCTGGGGCTATTTCGCCCAGCAGTACGACCTGCAGCAAATCGCAGTCCAGGTCGGGGGGCAGGACCCCAGCGCGAGCGAATTAGCGCAGCTTGTGGATCTCGCCCGTGAAAAAGGGATATCCGCCATATTCGTCTCACCTGCCATCAATGCAGCCAGCGCAGAAGCGGTCGCCCAGGAAATCGGCGGCAGTGTGGTAATGGTTGACCCATTAGCCGAAGACTGGCTGGAGAACCTGAACGAAGCCGCCACAGCCTTCTCAAAATCCTTTGGCGAATAAGTACACCCAACGACCCAAAAAAATGCTCAGATTAGCGAGAAACGAGTAGCGACTTATGACACCTACAGCTCCCAATGCGACACCCCTGGTCGAGATCAAGGACCTATCCGCAGGCTACAACAACGAAATGGTCCTGCGGGACATCAACCTGACCGTCGAGCCTGACAATTTTATCGGCCTGATCGGCCCGAACGGAGGCGGCAAGACAACACTGTTCAAGGTGATCCTCGGCCTGCTCCAACCCCATAAAGGTACGATCAAGGTGATGGGGATGGCCCCGGAAAAGGGCCGCCAGCATATCGGTTATGTTCCCCAATTCACCTACTATGATTCCGACTTTCCCATTCGGGCCCGCGACGTGGTCCGGATGGGAAGGCTGGGGCCCAAGCACCTCTTCAAGCCCTACACCGCCGAAGATGATCGAGTGGTCGAAGAATGCCTGGAAAGGGTTCATCTGACCGACAAAGGCAATGCTCCCCTGCGCGAGCTTTCCGGCGGCCAGCGCCAGCGGATCTATATCGCCCGCGCTCTGGCGAGCGAACCGGAGCTGCTCCTGCTGGATGAACCGACGAACAGCGTGGATGTGGAAGCGTCCGCCCAGATCTACGAACTGCTGCACGAGATCAACCTGCAGGGCGTCACGATCCTGCTCATCTCCCATGACCTGAACGTGATCTCGAGCTATGTCAAAACCATCGGCTGCCTCAACCGGACGCTCCACTATCACGGCGAGAAAGAGATCACCGAAGATATGATCCAGGCAGGCTACAACTGTCCAGTAGAGCTGATCGCCCATGGCCTGCCCCACCGAGTCCTGGCCAAACACGAGGAGCAGGGTTAATGAGCGGCATTCTAAGTTACGGCTTCATGCAGAACGCCCTCGCGGCGGGCGTCTTGGTCAGCCTGGCCTGCGGCGTGATCGGCACCTTGGTGGTGCTCAAACGGATGGTCTTCATCTCCAGCGGCGTGGCCCACACGGCCTACGGCGGCATCGGGATGGCTTTCTATTTTGGAGTCAACCCCATGCTGGGCGCGCTGACTTTCAGCCTGGGCGCTTCTCTGTTGATGGGCTACACCCAACGCAAGACCCGCCAACGCCCGGACACCCTGATCGGCGTCATGTGGGCGATCGGGATGGCAATCGGCATCATCTTCACCGACCTGACCCCCGGCTATAAACCCGACCTGATGAGTTACCTCTTCGGCAGCATCCTGGCTGTCACCCGCGCCGACCTCTGGATGATGCTCGTTGTGGACCTGATCGTGATCGGGATCACCATCCTGTTCTTCAAGGAGTTCCAGGCGACGGCCTTTGATGAGGCCTTCGCCCGAACCCGCAACGTGCCTGTGGACCTGCTCTATGTGATCCTTGTCACCATGATCGGCCTGGCCGTGGTGATGCTGATGCGGGTCGTGGGGCTGATTATGATCATCGCCCTGCTGACCATCCCGGCAGCCATCGGCGCGCTCTTCCTCAAAAGCATGGGCAAGATTATGTGGCTGGCCACAGGGCTGAGCCTGGTTTTCACTATTGGCGGTCTGCTGCTCTCCTATGCCTTCAACCTAACCTCGGGCGCAACGATCATCCTGGTGGCAGGAGCCGCCTACCTGATCGCCCTCCTGGCTCAGAAGCTCTGCAAGCGCTGCCCAGACGAATAAATTTTCAGGCTTTTCTTCACGCCACCGCAATCTCCACTATAATTAAATCCGTGAATGCTGGAACGATCTGCACCAAACTAATTGGAGACCCTCATGAAGAAAAAATCTGGATTAATGACCATCCTGCTGCTGACAGTCGTCGTCCTATGGGTTTCAGCCTGCTCGAATGCGGCAAGCCCAGCCGGCGCCAGCGCATCTTCCAACGGGAATGACGAGGTCAAAGCGCTGATTGATGAACGGTGCAGTGTTTGCCACTCCGCCAGCCAGGTCTATCGGGCTCATTATGATGAAGCCCGCTGGTCAGATGTGATTGACACCATGATTGAACGAGGCGCTGTCGTTTCCGAAGAAGAAAAAGCCCGGATGATCGAATGGCTGCTGACCCAGCCCTAAACAAACCCTGCAATGAGAAAACAAAGGAGCTGGCTACTCAGGGCGTTTTGCTGAGCTTCTCCACCACGGCAAAGGTGGACGAGATTAATTTTTTGTTGTATGCTTAATACCCACCATCATAGGAAAATAATACTTAGGAGGCATCTGATGATTAAAGATATCTTGCGCGAAGCCGCCGAAAGAATGCAATCCGCCCTGGATACTCTCGAAGAGGACCTTTCCGGGATCCGCACCGGCCGCGCCTCACCAGCCTTGGTTGAGCGCCTGCCTGTGGACTACTACGGCTCCAGCACTCCTCTGATCCAATTGGCATCCATCAGCGTCCCTGAGCCGCGGATGTTGCTGGTCCGTCCCTTTGACCCTGCCTCATTAAAAGATATCGAAAAAGCGCTCATGGCCTCCGATCTGGGGCTGACCCCCAACAATGACGGCAAAGTGATCCGCCTCTTGCTTCCCCAGCTCACCGAAGACCGGCGCAAGGATTTGGTGCGCGTCCTTCACAACCGGATGGAAGAAACCCGGGTGAAGATCCGCAATATCCGCCGAGACCTGATCCGCGATCTGCGAGAATTTGAAAAGGAAGGCCTGATCTCAGAAGATGACCTGGAGCGGGGCGAAAAGGAACTTCAGGAATTGACCGACAAGCTCAGCGAAAAAGTGGAATTGATCGGTGAAGCCAAAGAAAAAGAGATCCTGGAAGTCTGATTCCATGACCATTCAAGAAGAAACTCAATCCTTTATTAAAGTACCGCAACACATTGCCATCATCATGGATGGCAACGGCCGTTGGGCGACAGCGCGCGGTCTGCACCGGCTGGCCGGGCACAATGCAGGGGCAGAGAACCTACGCACAATCATCCAGGCCGGGGTTGATTTCGGCATCCAATATCTGACCTTCTATGCCTTTTCAACGGAGAACTGGTCCCGGCCAAAAGGCGAAGTGGAAGGCTTGATGCAGATCTTAACCGATGTCATTGACCAGGAAGCCGCCGAACTGCACCAGCAAGGCGCCCGGCTGATCCACATCGGGAAATTGGAGGGTTTGCCCCCCACCCTTCAGGAAAAAATCCGCAACGCCGTGGAGCTGACCAAAGGCAATGGCCGCATCACCATCGTTCTGGCCCTCAACTATGGCGGGCGGGATGAGATCGTCCACGCCGTCCAACGGATGCTCAAAGACCAGATTGATCCCGAAAAAGTGGATCAGGCTCTGCTGAGCGACTATATGTTCACCGCCGGGATCCCCGACCCCGACCTGGTGATCCGCACCTCCGGCGAACAGCGCACCAGCAATTTCCTGACCTGGCAGACCGTTTATTCCGAATGGTATTTCCCAACGGTGTACTGGCCCGATTTCAACAAGGAAGAACTGGCAAAGGCCATCGAGGAATTCGGCAACCGCAACCGCCGCTTTGGGGGGTTGAGCGAGGCCTGAGCATCAGAAGGATATCCCATGCTTTCACAACGAGTTAAAGCGGCACTGATTTTTGTGCCGCTTGTTTTAATCGCAATTTATCTGGGCGGGTGGGTTTACAAGCTCTTCTTCGCCGTGGTCCTGCTGGCGGCGACTTATGAATATTGGCGGCTTTTCCAAAAGATTGACACCCATCCTTCCCTGCCCCTGATGCTGGCTGGCGTCGGCCTGATCATCCTGACCCGCGGGTTTCTGCCGCTCCATTTCCAGGGTTTCCTTCTCCCCATCCTGATCTTCAGCGCCGCCCTGGTTGCAATCATCCAGTACGAGCGGGGAGATGACCACGCGGCGCTCAACTTCAGCATCGCCCTCAGCGGAATTCTCTACCTCGGCTGGATTGGCAGTTACTTATTTGACCTCCGGTCGCTGCCCGCTGGGCGCGGCTGGATGCTGACAGCCCTGCCAACTGTCTGGCTGGCCGATTCCGGCGCGTATTTTATTGGGAGCTGGCTGGGAAAAGCCAAGTTGTGCCCACGGCTCAGCCCCAAGAAATCCTGGGCCGGGCTGGGCGGTGCGGTGCTTTTCGGCGGGGTCAGCGGCTCCCTGCTGGTCCTGCTTTGGCGGTCCGTGGGCTGGCTCCCGGTGGGCGTCCCGCTCTGGTTCGGCCTTGTCCTTGGCCTGGCCATCGCGCTGCTCACCCCGGTGGGCGACCTGCTGATCAGCCTCTTCAAACGCACCGCAGGGGTCAAAGATACCGGCAAACTGATCCCAGGCCACGGGGGAATCTTGGACCGGATCGACACCTGGATCTGGGCCGCACTGCTGGGATATTATTTCGTTTTCTTTTTCAACTGATCCAACGGGATTCAATCACAAGCCAAAATAGAGCGTCCACTCGCCGGAGGCGGGGATCTCGATCTGCGAGCTGTTGCCGACGATCACAATCCAGGTCTGCCCCGGTTTGAGCGGCACAGAAACGCCCGGTTCGGTCTCGAAGATAATCGGGCGGTCCGGCTCCGGCACCCGCCAGGTGCCTTCGATTTTCACCCCATCGCGGAAAAACCAGGCCCGCTGGGGGGTTGGCGCGTTCTCGATTTCGATATCATGCAGCGAAGGCGCATACGCCATATAATCCGCAAACATCACCACCAGGTTGTCAAAGGCCAGAGCCTGCCCGGTGTTGCGGTCCGTGGCAGGGGCCAGGATCAGGCCATCGGCGGTCTCGGCCTCCTGCCAGAGGCGATAGTCCGCCGCAGCGGGGTCATAGCGCCATTCCATGATGCTGAAATTGGCATATTCCACCCGCAGGATCGAGCCGGCATCGCCGCCTTCCGGCGGGGCCGCATCAAAGCGGAAGCCGCGCAGGTCCTGAGACGTGTTATCCACCCCAAGCCCCTCGGCATAGGCGCTCAGCGCGGCCGAATCCAGATAGACTCCCGTGGCTGAATGGGTCAGATAGCCGCACATTGGCGGACAAGGCAGGTTCTTATAGGCCAGCGCCCGGTCGCCCAGCCGCTCGATCAGCACCTCGTCCACTTGCGGGTCGGCATTGCCATACGCCAGGATGCCCTGGTAGAGGTTCGTCAGTTGCGCATCCACCAGGCGGCCTGAGCGGATCGGCCCGATCTGGCCGCTGTTGTCGCCGTAATAGATCGCCAGGAAACGGTTCATCTGGTAACCGATATAGTATTCAAAAACGACATCGGCCGCTGAAAGCCCCGCATGCGGCCGCCCCTCCCGCGGCCAGTTGGAGACCTTGGCCAGCACCGGCCGCCGGTCCAGGTTGGCGGGGTCCGGCGCGGGCAAGCCCGTGAGAGGGTCAATCCCGGGTTCAAAGGAATAGTAAGTGGCCGGCACGGGCGTGATCGGAGGAGTCGGCGTCACACGGGGGTCTTCCGTGCGGGCCGTTTCCGCGGTTTGGGTGAGGGCTTCCCCCGCCAGAAAGGACTCGATCTGCGAAGTCGCCGTCCCGTTCGGGGTTTTTAGGTAGGGGTTCGGCTCGCCCGTTCCCAACGCGGTGCAGGCGGTCAGGAAGATCCATAGCAAAATCAGGAAAAATGGTTTGGGTGTTTTGAACATAGGGATGACCCTGAGTAGTGGACTAAGGTGCAACCCCTCCATCTTACTCTATTCCGGTCAAAGGGACGAATCTCAGCCTTGCGGAAAATCCCCTGAAACCCCACCACGGCCAGCACGGCGCCAAAGGCAATCGTCCCGAGCGGAAACGCCACGCCGGTGAAGAGCGCCGCCAACAAAACCCATCCCAAATGGGGCAGCCGATGCCGGCCGAACACCACCTGCCCAAAATCTACAGCGCCACCAAGACGCCCATCCCGGCGGCGAAGATCTGGCGGACCGGAGCACAGATTTGGAGGCGAAGGGCGTGTGGGGAGATGCTGGAGGGAATTAAAGAAGATACGAGAGCAATTATATGCAAATAATTCAGATATGCTCTTTAGTTAACCAACCAACTCTTGAAACAAGCCATTATTTGGCACATTTCGATTATTAAAAGAAGTGAACAATGACAAATTATTATTCATTATTAATTATTC
>WOYY01000063.1:0-10309 GCA_011620555.1 Anaerolineaceae bacterium
AATTAATCTTGGAAAAATTAGATTCAGGACACTAAAAAGGGAAACTCAGGTCCTAATTCGGAGTATAATGGTGGAGATAAACTCAGACTTAGGAGAGATAACATTGAAAATTGCATTTATCACCGATGACGGCAACACCATCAGCCGACATTTTGGCCAGGCAGGCCATTATTTGGTCGTTGAAATTGAGAACGGCAAGGAAATCTCCCGCGAAATGCGGGATAAACTCGTCCATAACCACTTCCACCACGAACACGACCATGAACACAGCCACGACGGCCATTCCGGAGAGGAAGCCCATAACAAGCACCAAAGCATGGCGGAAGCGATCAGCGACTGCCAAACCCTGATCTGCGGCGGGATGGGCCGCGGCGCCTATCAGAGCATGGAGGTCCTCGGGATAACCCCCGTGGTGACCCAGGAATTTGAAATTGACGCTGCGTTGAAGGCTTTTCTCAAGGGGGAACTGACCGATCACACCGAAATGCTGCATTAATCTTTTCCATCAAACAGCCTCTGGATCACGCCGCAGGCTGTTTTTGATTCCCACCAAGTCGGCTCGGGATAAATTTCAAATAAACCGGCGGCCACCCTTTTCCCGAACCGCAGTATAATCCTTGGTCACATCCCCCGCAAAGAGTTGAACCGGTTGGCCTGCTCCCCCGCACTCCTCGTCAGAGAGATGCCAATCCACCGCTTTCATCCAGAGTCAATTTTAACCCTCAAATTCAGCTCTTCAACACCGCGACCCCATTGAGCCATGAAAAGAAATCTGAAATCCTTCCCACTTTATACTTTCCTTTTCCCGATCATCACGGTCCTGATCCTGACGGTGAGCAACCTCGGGCAGATGCAGATCAGCGTGGCCTGGCGGCCGTTTTGGATCAGCCTGTCGCTGGCTGGGTTGGTCTACCTGCTGAGCTGGGCCGGCTTTCATTCCGTTGAACGAGCTGGCCTTTTCACCTTTCTGTTCTCCTTTTTCACCCTGACTTACGGCCACTTTTATAACGTCATGGAGGGCCGGGTGATCGGTTCCTGGGTCGTGGGCACGTCTTTCTACATGGGCGTCCTCTGGCTGATCCTGTTCGTCCTGGCCATTTACCTGCTGATCTTCCGGCTGAAAGACCTCCAAACGCTCACAGAAATCCTCAACATTATCGTTCTGGCGCTGCTCCTGGTGCAGTTGGGGCGGATCGCGGTATTTGAGGTGCAGGTTGGGATCGCCCAGGCTCAAACGGAACAGGAAGAACCGCTCACCTTCCTGCAACCCGAGGATAAAGACCAGCTGCCGGATGTCTATTTCATCCTGCTGGATAAATATGGCCGGTCCGACGCGCTGGAAGCTTATTTCGACTATGACAACACCGACTTCATCCAAGGGCTGGAAGAGCTGGGCTTCTGGGTGGCCGATTGCAGCCGCTCCAATTATTCCTTTACGGTGATGTCCCTGGCTTCGGAGTTGAACCTGGATTACGTTTATAACCTCACAGAGTCCCCCAACCTGAAAACCACGACCGCCCTGATCCAGAACAACCAGGTGCACCAGGCTTTTGAGGAGCTGGGTTACACCGCCATCGCTTTCGACATGGGCTATTCCTGGGGTAACTTGAAGGATTCGGACTACTACTTTGACAGCTATCCCGAGGATATCAACACCTGGGAGATGGACCCCTTCGAACTGCTCTACCTGAAGAGTACCCTGGCGAGGCTGCTTTTCACCCACTCAACGGAACTGGCCGCCCAGATGAGCCTGAGCGACATCGAGCGCAAGGCCGCCCGGACTAATCTGGTGCTGGAGCTGCTGCCGGAGATCCCCAAGATGGCCGGCCCGAAATTCATCCACGCCCACATCATCAGCCCCCACCCGCCCTATGTGTTCAACGCCGACGGCACGCTCAACCCGAACGCAGAGGATACACCCGAGAGCGAAGGCTACCCGGCGCAGCTGGCTTACCTCGAACCCCGCATCCTGGACGCCGTCGAGCAGATCCTGGACGAATCCCAACAGCCGCCGATCATCATCATTGAAGGCGACCATGCTTTCGGGAAGGAATATGTGACCTCCAACCTGCTGGCGCTCTACCTGCCGGATGGCGGCACGCAGGAGCTGGACGACCACATAACGCTGGTGAACGTCTTCCCCACGATTTTTAACACCTATTTTGGGACGGAACTCGAGCTGCTGCCCGACGAAAGCTACACCCACACCAAGGACTGGTACGAATCCATGCCGCTCGAGGAGTGGAATGCGGATTGTGTGGTTGAGCCGGTAGAGTGAGAAAATGAGAGACCGTCTGCCGTATTGACCGTTTGAATAAAATCGTTCATGGTTAAATACCGGCCCCCAACGGGAGGCCGGCCGCAAGGCGCCAGGAGTGGAAGCCGGGTGGGTGCAAAAAACCACCCACACGACCTGCGCCGGACCTTCGTCAGCGACCTGCTCTTGGCCGGGGTGAACCTTTCGACTGACTCGAAGATGGCGGGCCATGAGGACGGCAACACCACCCGCCGCTATGACGGCGCCCTTCCAATGTGATGCAGGAACCCGCTGAAAAGCTGGATGTCCCCATCCCGGATGGGAAATAGGGCGGCTCAAACCAAAATATCCCCACTTTCGTCACCTACTTAGCTTTTATTTGATTTCTTCCTCGGTAAAAAACTCAAAATATATAATGGCTACGCGATTTGTTATTTATTTTCTCCGCAACCCTGCCTGACTTCCAAACCTGTTCCGGACCCCCTGCTAAATTCAGCCCGCTTCTGATACAACCAAGCCTTGATTGCAAATGGAGCACTGCTGACCAACCTGTTGCCGGTCAATTTCATCCCTGGGGATGCCAAAACACCCAATGAGATCTTCATGCTCGGGACCCAATGGGATGGCTGGCTATGGCTGCTGCTGCTTGCCATCGGCCCAACCCTGCTGGGTTTTGGGCTATACAACGTCAGCCTGAGCCTGCTGCCCTCCAGCACCACCAACCTGATCGTGACCATCGAACCGGTTTTCACCGCCATCCTCGCTTATTTCCTGCTCAACGAGCGGCTGACCGCCCTGGAACACTTTGGCGGCGGTCTGATCCTGGCAGCACTGGTGATCCTCCGCCTGCGGAAGCGGCCTGGCTCCAAAGCCGAACCCTCCAGCAGCTAATCCCCTCCCCCAGCACCAACTCAGCTCATCCCTCAGGGTCAGGATCGGATCACTGCGATCTTGACCGTTTCTCCGTTAAAGTTTTATACTTTCAGCATCCATAAACCATCCATTTGGATGGTCTAGAGCAGGTTAGGAGCAAAATAATGACGGATACAGAGAAAATCACGATCAATATCGTCAGCGTCGATCTCGGGCAGATTGACCTGCTGGTCAAGGAAGGATTTTATTCCAACCGGGCCGATTTTATCCGCACCGCGATCCGCAACCAATTGGAGCGCCACAGCGATGCCGTCGATTCAATCAAATCCCGAAAATCGATGGTGATCGGCACCCAGGTCTACAGCTCCCGGGATCTGCTGGAGAAAAAAGACAGAAACGAAAAGGTCAATATCAAAGTGGTGGGCATGCTGATCCTGACCGACGATATCACCCCCCAATTGGCGCAAGAAACCATCGAATCCATCACCATCCATGGCGTTTTCAAAGCCCCCGAAGATGTTAAAGACGCCCTGAAGGACCGGATCAGCTGATTCAGGCTGCCCACTCCCAAAAATGCTGGTATGATTAGGGTAATAAATTAGATAATTATCTACCACTGATTTAGGGACAAGGAGATCCCCGCATGGAAAAAACCACCTTACCACCCCGCGCCGATGTGCCGGTTGAAGAAACCTGGAGCATGGACTCCATTTTCACCAGTCAGGAAGCCTGGGAAAAGGGCAAAGAGCAGGTTCTGGCCGAAATCCCAGCGCTGGCCACCTACAAAGGCAGACTGGCGGAAGGGCCAAAGGTCCTCGGGGATTTCTTTGAAGCCTATGAAAAGACGCTCCGACTCGCCCTGCGGGTGATGCTTTACGGCAGCCTTGAGATTGCGGTGGACGGCACCGACCAGGAATCCCTGGCGCGCGCCGGCGAAGGCCAGAGCGTGATCGTGCAGTTCAATTCAACCTGCGCCTTCCTGGACCCCGAGTTGATGGCAATTGGGCTGGATAGGCTCCGGCAATGGACGAAGGAAGACCCCCGGCTGGCAAATTTGGGCCACTATATTGACGAACTGGAACGCCAGAAGGCGCATATCCGCTCCGACGAGGTCGAACAGGTGTTGGCGATGGCCTCCGAACCCCTGAGCGACTTCTTCAGGGCCTATAACGCCCTGACCAATGCCGACCTGAAATTCAAAGACGCCACCGCCGAGGACGGCTCCACTTTAGAGGTCGGCCAGAGCAGCATCAATTCGCTGATCACGCATCAGGACCGCCAAGTGCGGCAAACCCGATTCGACAACTACGCAGATGGCTATCTGGCCTACAAGAACACGCTCGCGTCCATCCAGACCGGCCAATTCCACCAGGACGTTTTCAACGCCCGCACCCGCAACTATGGATCTTCGCTGGAAGCCTCTTTGGGGAAAAACAATATCCCCACCGATGTTTTTTATGCCCTGATTAAGACTTTCAAGAAGCACCTCCCCACCTGGCACAGGTACTGGAAAGTCCGCAAGCAGGCGCTCCATCTGGACGAATTCCACGTTTACGACATCAAAGCGCCGCTCGCGACCCAGTCCCCCAAGGTGCCGTTTGACCAGGCGATCGACTGGATCAGCGAGGGCATGGCACCGCTCGGCGAGGAGTATGTGGCAACGCTGCGCAAAGGCGCACTGGAAGATCGCTGGGTGGACCGGGCTCTTAACCGCGGCAAACGCCTGGGCGCTTTTTCCAGCGGAGTATATGACACCAACCCTTTTGTGATGATGAGCTATGCGGACGATGTTTTCAGCATGAGCACCCTGGCCCATGAACTCGGCCACTCGATGCATTCCTACTACAGCCGCAGACACCAGCCCTTCGTCTACAGCCATTACGCCCTCTTTGTGGCCGAAGTCGCCAGCAATTTCAACCAGGCGATGGTCCGGGATTATCTCTTCAAAACCCAGACCGACCCCGCCTTCCAGCTGGCGCTGATCGAAGAGGCCATGTCCAATTTCCACCGCTATTTCTTCATCATGCCGACTCTGGCCCGCTGGGAATTGGAAATGCACGAACGCGCCGAAGCGGGAAAGCCGCTCACGGCCAACATCATGACGGAAATCTGCGCGGATTACTTTGCTGAGGGCTATGGGGACGGCGTGGTCTATGACCGCGAGCGGGTCGGAATCACCTGGGCGCAGTTCCAGCATATGTATATGAATTTTTACGTTTACCAATACGCCACGGGGATTTCCGCAGCCCACGCGCTGGCCAAGGGCGTCCAGGAGGGCGGCGCGGAAGAAGTCAGGCGCTATCTGGGATTCCTGAGCGCAGGCGGGTCTGTTTATCCCCTGGACGTGCTCAAGGCCGCCGGAGTCGATATGACCGGGTCCGAACCGGTGGATAAAGCCTTCGCAGTGATGGCCAGTTATGTTGATCGATTGGAAAAGTTGGTTGAGGCTGGTGAGGTGTAAGAACTCATTGCCCGTTTCTGCAAGGGTGCCCCTCCGTGGGCACCCTTTATCACTCTGTCAACACCCAACTAATACTTATTTCGCCTGTAAGGCGGGCACAGCTCCTTCCAGAGGCAGGTAGGGTAGGGGCGCCCCTCCGTGGGCTCCCTTTAGCTTCTATTTTTGCATTCTAAATTGGTTTTCTTCGTCTTCCGACCAATTTGCGGGATTAGCGGCGATATAGTCTGCAATTGCCTCCAAATCCTTATCACCACGGATCACATGGTCATAGAAACTCCGCTGCCACAGATGAGAATCAAATTTTGGCCAACCCTGCGTATTCACACCTTGGATATACCGATAAGTCGTCAGTGACTTGAAACGATTTACGACTGCGGACAAGGTTAATTTCGAATCGGACGGCCATGGATTAGGCATTTTGTCCTCTTGCCAATCATCATCCATCCCCAGCATAAAAATTCCATGGAAATGATTCGGCATGACTTGATAAATACCAAGCGATAATCCGTCAATGTAGTCTCCCATTTCAGAACACACCTGACAGACCATTAACCCTGCATCGCTCAACACCATGTCACCATCACGGACTTCTCCAAATAAGCATTCTCTGGCATAAGTCACAATTGTGACAAAATACGCCCCAGGTTGGGAATAATCATAGTTTTGCAAGCGAATGGTTTTTCGAAAAAATGCCTTTTCATTTGATTGTTTCATCGATCTCCCCTTTTTTGTTGGTATGGATAGGGACTATCTTGGGCGGCCACAGAGGGCCGCCGCTACCCAAAAACAAATTACTACTTCCGTAGGGGTGCCCCTCCGTGGGCACCCTTTTTGGCTCTTTGTCATCCATAGCTATCACCTATTTCACCTGTAAAGCGGCCACAGCTCCTTACAGAGGCAGGCAGGGCCGCCGCCGCTACCCAAAAACAAATTACTGCTTCCGGAGGGGGTGCCCCTCCGTGGGCACCCAACCAGCCTTTATATTTTTGCTCCAAATCGCCTATCTTCATCTTCAAAACATAAATTTATCGATCCATTTGGGGCACCCCTTTAAATTCCCGCTGCCACGCCACACCCGTCAATTCACATGCCAGGTTCCACAATTCACAGGCCAACCGCTTCCTGTAGGGACTCTCCAAAATCGCCCCGGCCCGCTGGATGAGGACCTATTTAGAGAAACGCTGGCGAACTAGCAAGCCGACCTGGGCCTTTGGCGGCTGGCCAAGAACCAGAATGGAACAGAGTGATAATTCGCTCTGCACCCCTGACCGGCGGATTAAACCCTTTCCTGATCCTCCAGTTCTGCGCCCCCTGCCTTTCCGCGTTGGTCCCAGGCCGCCAGAATCTGCCGCCTGAGGGACCGGCTCATCACCTTGGGTAAACTACCCCGCTCAAACAGACCGAATTCTTCCAGCTCTTCAGCCTGCAGGCGGATCCCATTAAGCGCTTCCTGGCTGAGCACGCCGCCATCGTAGATGAACATCAGCGATTCGGTCTTCTCCCCGTTGGGCGGGGTGTAATCCACCACCAGCATCCGTCCAATGAACTGATCCAAGCCCAACTCCTCTCGGATCTCGCGGATACAGGCGGCCTTTGGCGATTCGTCCGCCTCCACCACGCCGCCCGGCAGACTCCAGCCGCCCTTGTAGACCGGCTTGACCAGCAGAAGCCGGTTTTGTTCATCGAAGATCAGCGCGCCGGCCGCCATCCGCTTGCGCGGCAGGGATCGCAGGAATTCGCCATAAGGGAGATATTTCATCAGTTTTCTCCGCCGCTTAATGGGCTTTGGGGTCAGAATTCAGAACAGATCACGCTAATTCTAACCCCTTCACCGAACATAGGGGGAACATGGTATCATCTAACTCGACCCGACCAAGCGAAGGAGAAAGATGAAGCCTGAAGTATTCCACTACGACCGTCTGATCAAGAGCGAAGACCTCAACCACCACAAGACCCTGTTCGCCGGCCGTTGTGCGGAGTGGTTCGTCGAAGCGGGATTCATTGCCGCGGCCAGCGTCCTGCCCGCCGCGAATATCGTCTGTCTGAAAGTGCACGGCTTTTTGTTCACTGCCCCACTCAAGGCCGGGGACATTGCCTGCTTTGAAAGCCGGATTGTCAAAGTCGGCCGGACCTCCCTGACCACCTATATCAGCCTGTCCACTCAGAAGAAAACCGATCCGGTGATCAGCGGGTTCATCACCTTCGTCCATGTGAACAGCGAAGGCAAATCCGAACCGCACGGGCTTGAGCTGGAACTGGAAACCGAAGAAGATTACCGCCTCCACCAGCAGGCCCTCGGGCTGAGCTGACCTGCCCCCCACCCTATCTATCCGCTGAAAATCAGTTTTCCGCGGCATCCCTGGATTCGTTTTTTTTGATTTCCTGAAAACTGATCTTTTGGGATGCTTAATCCAATCCTTAACCAAAAAGTTCAATATTTACCTGGATTTAACGAGCAGACCCCCATATATGGTTAAACCCAGGAAATTTTTATTTGAAGGAATCCCCCACATCATTTATACTTATAGATGGATTTACCACATTCAACCTCTATCTCTATTTAAAGGAGTAGACATGAAGAAGACAGCTTATATTGTGATCGCTCTGATGGTGATCGCCAGTTTTGCTCTTGCTGGATGTCAGCAGGAAGCAGCGTTGGGCACAGAAGAGAACCCCATCATCTGGGCCCTTGTCCCCTCTGGCGAGACGGACACGGTGCTGGCCGGCTTCCAAGAAGTCGCCGACATCCTGTACAATGAGACCGGCCTTGTGATCGAGCCTTTCGTCGCCACCGAATATGCCGGTGTGATCGAAGCCCTTTCTGCCGACCCACCCAAAGCCCACATGGCTTCCCTGGCAACCTTTGCTTATTTGGTTGCTTCAGCCCGTGATGCCGCGGATGTGGCGCTCGTTTCCGAACGCTATGGCAGCGCTTCCTATAATGGTCAGATCATCACCCGCGCCGACAGTGGCATCAACTCTGTTGAGGACCTGGCTGGCAAGACCTTCTGCCGCCCTGATCCATTGAGCACCTCCGGTTGGATCATCCCCATGATTACCATGCGCTCCTACGGCGTTGATCCTGATACCGATCTGGCCGAAGTTGTGGATGCCGGTTCACATGATGCCGTCGCCGCTGGCGTCTATGATGGTAGCTGCGATGCTGGCTCAACCTTTGTGGATGTTCGTTCCTCCATGGAAGAAGACTATCCCGACATCATGGATGCCGTCAAAGTCCTCGAAGTTTCCGTCGATATCCCGAACGATGGCGTGCAGTTCCATCCCTCGGTTCCTGCAGAAATCCGCGAACCCATTGTGAACGCTCTGCTCACCATTGACCAGACAGAAGAAGGCCTTGCCGCCATTAACCAGGCTTACGAATGGACCAAACTGGTTGCGAAGGATGACTCCTTCTATGATCCCTTCCGCCAGGTTCTGGATGCCGCTGGCATTGATCCTGAATCCCTGTTGGGCGAGTAACACAATCAATTAGGTAATATCCACTTAAAGGGGGCTGGGTTCTCCCAGCCCCCTTTTCAAAATTAATAGGGGTTTATTGAATCCAAGGAAATTAGCCTTATGCTTGAAATCCGACACCTTACAAAAATTTATGAGGACGGAACTTTGGCCGTTGATGACGTCAGCTTCACCGTTCCAGATGGTGAATTCCTGGTCGTGATCGGCCTTTCCGGTTCTGGCAAGTCCACACTATTAAGATGCATCAACCGGCTGATTGATCCCACGGAAGGAGAAATTATTTGGAATGGCGTGGATTTGGCAAAACTCGAAGGGGATGACCTGCGCAAAGCCCGTCGGAAAATAGGTATAGTTTTCCAAAACTTCAACCTGGTAGAGCGCTCCACTGTCCTCACCAATATCCTCACCGGCCGCCTGGGTTATAACAAGACCTGGCCGACGATGATCCATCGTTTCACCAAGGAAGATTATGATATGGCCGAGAGAGTCCTGAAAAGGATGGATATTGAAGACCAGGCGCACAAAGCCGCCCGAGAACTTTCTGGTGGCCAGCAGCAACGGGTGGGCATTGCCCGGGCCCTGATGCAGGACCCTGAACTCATGCTTGCAGATGAACCCGTCGCCAGCCTGGACCCGGTTTTGGCGCACTCGATCCTGCAGCACCTTGAAAAACTGAACAAAGAAGACGGCCTGACCATCATGTGCAGCCTGCACTATCTGGACCTCGTCCAGCGCTATTCCACCTCGGTCATTGGCCTGCGCCAGGGGAAACTGGTTTATCAGGGCACTAAGAAAGACATTATCAACGTGACTGATGAAGAATTCAAACAGATCTATGGCGAAGAAGCCGAGCGGATCGGCGGTGGTCTGGAAGGCAATTTACAGCAGAAAGGGGTGGAGGCATGAAAGTCCGGCGCAAACCCGCTTATGTTGAAAAAGAGATCAAGCCCGCCCTGGTTCCCCCAGGGCTTGCAGCGCTCCTCTCAGCCCTCGTTCCCGGCCTCGGCCAGGCGCTATCCCATCTGATCCGCCGAGGCGTGATCCTGTTCTTCAGCTTTGCGACCATCTTGGGTTTGATGGTCTGGCGGTTCCGGCTGATAGCGCCCCGCGATACGGGTGCAATCAACATCATTAGGAAGGCTTTCCATCTCGACCCAATCATGATCCTGATCTCGGTCCTGATCGGCCTTTTCTATCTGGCCAATATTTACGACGCTTACAAGGTGGCTCAGAATTCCCGC
>WOYY01000063.1:10409-25330 GCA_011620555.1 Anaerolineaceae bacterium
CCTTTTCTATCTGGCCAATATTTACGACGCTTACAAGGTGGCTCAGAATTCCCGCAAGGCTGAGCCGCGCAATTCTTTCCTGGTCTTCTTGATTCTCCTACTGGTCCTCTTCTTCATCGGTTGGCAGATCGGTGAGATCGACCTCTATGCCCTAGTCACCCAATTCGACGATGCCATCCCAGCCCTCTCAAAAGTGCTTTGGCCCTGGGAGCGCGCGATCACCTATCCCGAGGAAAAATGGCAGGGCACTGCTCTGCTTGAGAATCCCTGTCAGGACCCGCCACCACCGCTCAACACCCCCGCGGAAGAAGGTCCTTACCTGATCGTGGACCCCGCCTGTGGCGAACCGACCATTCAGGAAGAGAATGAGGCTGGCGAATCCATTGTCATCCCAGGCACGGAACTCCATGTTCAGGGTTACGGTTTCCTGCCGGGTGAGGTGGTTCAACTTTGGTGGCGCGACCCTGCTGGCTCGCAATTCCGCCAGCGCCAGGATGGCGACATTATCACCGTGATCCCTGATGAAAACGGTGAATTCGAAATCGACATTATCTGGCCCTATAGCATCATCCCGCCTTCCTACCGGGAGGGCGTATCCGAATGGGAACTGCAGGGACGGCAGGTCACCTCTGTGGGCGCCTGGGAATTCAGTGATGAGCTGACCATGACGATTGAGAAGATGATCGAGACGATCTTCATCGGCATGATGGCGACCTTCTTCGGCATCATCCTGGCCCTGCCCGTCAGTTTCCTGGCTGCCCGCAACCTGATGAGCGGGAATGTCTTCACGATGGGGATCTATTACCTCGTCCGGGGCGTTCTCAACATCATCCGTTCCATCGAGCCGCTGATCTGGGCGATCCTGGCCATCATCATCGTGGGCCTCGGCCCCTGGGCCGGCATCCTGGCCCTGACCGTGCACTCCATCGCCGCCCTTGGCAAACTCTATTCGGAAGCCATCGAATCGATCGACTCCGGCCCCATTGAAGCCATTCAGGCCACCGGCGCCAACTGGTTCCAGATCGTCATGTACGCTGTGGTGCCGCAGGTGATCCCGCCCTTCGTATCCTTCACGATCTATCGCTGGGACATCAACATCCGCATGTCCACCGTCATCGGTTTGGTCGGCGGCGGCGGTATTGGTTTCCTGCTGACCCAGTGGGTCCGCAACCTGGATTACCGGGCGGCTGGTATCGCCGTCTGGTTCATCGCCATCACGGTGGCCATCCTAGACTACGTCAGTGCGGAAATCCGGGAACGGTTTGTCTAAACCCCAGCAATCCATAATTGACCCAGGGCTGTCCCAAAAGTAAGGGACAGCCCCTTTTGTTCAACTTTTTGCGGTTGGCCTGAGCGCGGCCCAGGCCGCGGCGGAGGACCTGCGGCGGCCTACCCCCGCTTCTTCTCGCCCACCCGGTTGGAAACCGTCAAAGTGAGCACGAGGACCACCAAACCCGCCAAAGCCAGGCCAAAAAGCGTCAGGATCAGTGGGTAGCTGCCGATATATTCAAAGATCTGCCCCAAGAGGGTCGGGGAAATCGTCCCGCCCAGGCTGGAACCGAGGAAGAACAGCCCGGTCACCGCGCCGGTGACCTTCATGCGGGTCTCGCCCAGCGCCAGCAAAGTCGGGAAGACCGCAGCCAGCGCCAACCCCAGCCCCGCAGAGCCGATCCAGATCATCGTCGGAGAGGTCGGCCAGAGCAGGAGCATCCCCAGGAAGAAGATTGTCAGGGCGTAGTTGCCGATCAGCATTGTCCCCGGTTTGATCTTGCGCGAGAGCGGCACGGCTGCGAGCCGGCCGAGGGTCAGCGCGCCCCAATACGCGGAATTCATGTAGGAGGCCACTGTATCGTTGGCGATATCCAGCCGAGTGGCGTAGGTGAAGATCCAGTTGCCATAGCCAGCCTCCACCCCCACATACAGAAAGAACAAGGCCATCATCAGGATGACCAGTTTGGTATCGGGTTTTTGATCCGTTTCCTGCTCCTGCCCGCTTTCCGGATTCACCGGCGATGGCAGGATACTCAGCCCCAACAGACCCGGCAGGAAGAGGATCCCCAGCGTCCAGAACGGCCAGGTGAGCGCGCCGCCCGAAAGGCGCATCACATTGGTGAGGATGATTGGGGCAAGGAAGGCGCCCACCCCGAAGAAGAAATGCAGGGCGTTCATATAGGGCCCCACCCGCGACTGGAACACCCACAACAAATTGACATTCCCGCCGATATCCAGGAGGCCATTGCCAAACCCGAACACCAGGAAAACCAGCAAAAGCAAGTAAAAATTCCTGACCAGGGGCGCCAGCACGGCTCCGATCACCATCAGAACCAGCGCCAAAGCCATCAGCCGGTGCCCTTTGAAACGGTCATAGAGCCGCCCACCTCCCGCCGAGCCGATCAAATAACCCAGATTGCTGACCGTCAGAATGAAACTAATCTTCCCAATCGTGACGCCGAGATGGTCCGCCAAGGAAGGCAGCATCGGCCCGAGGGCCGATAAGGCCAGGCCCAGGGCGATAAAGCTGACGCCATAGGTGCCAAATTTCAGGTGTTCCTGCCGCCGCGCGGATTGAATCTCTGTGGTTGATTTTTCCATGTTTTCTCCTGTTCCGGTCGTTGAACCTCCCAATCTTAACATTTCAGGAGGGGATGGTAAAGGGTGAACAGGCTGGCAACACCCCGCCGGGGAGTAACCTGTTAATGGTGGCGCCCGCCATTGTCATTCAGCGGCCCAAGATAGGTTTTGATCTTCCCGAAATTACGATAGTTGACTGCAATCACGGCCGAGAGCGCCGTGGTGATCGGCACCGCGGCGAACAAGCCCAGCGAGCCGACCAGCGTGCGCACGATCTCCTCCGCGATGAACTCGAGGTTGAGCGCCATGGTGAAATCAACATTGCTGTAAGAAAACAGCAGCAGCATCGGCAATGAAGCGCCGGCATAAGCCAACACAAGGGTGTTCACCGTTGCGGCGATGTGGTCCTGCCCGATGTGCATCGCAGAACGGTACAAATCCTTGAAAGTCTGCTCCGGGTTGGTGCGGAAAAGCTCAAAAACAGCCGAAGCCTGGGAAATCACCAGGTCATCCAGCACGCCCAGGGCGCCGATCAACACCCCGGCCAGCAGCAGGCTGCGGACGTTGAGGGTGTTGCCGGTGAGCTGAGAGATATAAAACATATTCTCATCCCCATACCCCGTCAGGCGGGTGTGGTTCATGAAAATAAAAGCCAGAATTCCCGTGATCGCCAGGGCGGCCAAAGACCCCAGCACCGCTGCATGGGTCTTCACCGTCCAGCCATAGACCAGGTAGAGGCTGAAAGCCATAAAGAGAAACGCGCCAAAAATGCTGATCATCAGCGGGTCTTTGCCCGCCTGAATCCCCGGCAGGATGATCAGGATAATCACGGCCAGGCTGAGCAGGATCCCTAATAGGGAGCGCACCCCTTTCCAGCCGCTGATCAGCACGCTCGCCAGGATAAAGATCCCCAGCAGCAGGGCCAGCGAATCGTTCCGGTAGAAATCCGTGAACTGGGCCGAGATCTCGCCGGTGGGCAGGGTCGTGAGGGTGACCATCAGCCTATCACCCGGCTTGAGCATAATCATTTCGTTGCGGATCTGGCGGGTGCCATACTCGATATTGAAGAACAAACCGGCATACTCCCCTTCTTCGACCTCCACTTCCACGATCTGATAGGGTTGGGTCACTTCGCCAAGGGTGATATCCCCCTCCTCAATGACCTCGGACACAACGGCCCGGCTCGTGCTGCTGCTGTAGCCAATAACGGTCTCTTCGACCTCAGGCTGGTTGATATAATCAATGACCTTCGGAACAAGAATCGCGGCCAAAATGACCATGGCCGCAACGCGAAGGATGATCATAAATGTCTTTCGACTCATCGGTCTCCTTTGGTGTCTTTTGTCGTCAAAATTCTAGCACAGTTCAACTATAAAGGGGTTAAACCGGCAAGTTGTCCAGACAAAGCGATCCGGTTCATGATATGATTAGCCCCACAGAAGGAGATCAGACCATGCTCATCAAACCGGTATCCACCGTTCTCGAATTTGTCACGCAGATCAACTCGGGCAATGCGGATGGCGTGGCTGCCCTGCTTGCGCCGGGCCACACTTTCACCGATCTTGCAGGCGATTCCACCCAGGATCGGGACAGGCTGGCAGACGGCTGGCGCGATTATCTGACCCGCTATCCCAGCTACCAGATCTACCTCCGCCGGATCGTGCAACTCCCCCAGGGCATCGCCCTGATCGGCCAGACCACCGGTTCCCATTTACAGCTCCCCGATGAGCAGGAGTTCAACAATGAAAGCCTGATCTGGCTGGTGACGGTGGAAAACGGCCTTTTGGCGTCCTGGCAGCTCTACGCGGACACCGTGGAAAGCGCTGAAAAACTGGGCCTCGAGCAGGGCGAAGACGTCTATGCTCCGGCTTGGTTCGGCAGGACAATCGCCAAACACCTCGACCTGCTCCCTCAGGGGTCCCGCACGGATGACGTCCGCAATGTGCGCAAGTACTATTCCCGCCTTTACCGCAAAGCTCCCCCTGAAACCATGCTGGCCATTGCCGAACACCTCTTCTTTGAAGAGGGCTACCGCTTTGTGCCCTACGAACTGATCTACTACCACCCCGGCACAATTGCCCTCCTGGACGCCGAAAAGGTCCAGGCCCTGAGCGAGGGTATTCAGCACTGGGCCGCGGCGGATATGTTCGCCCAGTTCATTTCCGGCCCGGCCTGGAAAGCGGGCGCGATCATGGACGATCTGATCGATAAATGGATCCAATCCCCAGATTTCTGGTACCGGCGGATCGCGGTGGTCAGCACGATCTACCTGAACGGCGACCCGGAGCGAATGCTGAAGTATGCCGCCCTGCTGGTGAATGACCACGAAGATATGGTCGTCAAAGCCCTCTCCTGGGTGCTGCGCAGGGCCATCCGCTATGACCGGCAGGGCGTGGAGCAGTTTCTGGCTGACCACAAGCACCAGCTGGCCGCCCGGGTCAGGCGGGAAGTGCGGAATAAGCTCGAAACCGGGCTGAAAAATCCCGTCAAAAACTAATCCTATACGAAATCAATAAAGATATTAAATTTCCGCCCTAGAACGGGTGGGTTTTCACGCTCATGAGCAAGACAACCCCCGCCAGACCCAGCCCCAGCGCGGTCAGGAACATCGCCGGATAGCTCACCGACTCAATGATTGCGCCCCCGGTCAGGGACACCATCAGGACAAAGAAGCCCGGGATCGTCCGCACCAGTCCCAGATAGAGCGAGTGCTCGGACTCCAGCCCCATCGCCATCAGCATTCCAGCCACGCGATGATTGCAATTGACTGCCAGGCCCACCATGAGGGCGCTCATTTATGCGATTCCTGCTCAGCGTTACAGGATTATGTGGATCAGCGGCTTGAAAAATGTCCCTTTGGCTGGGAAAAACCGACCTGCAGGAACTGCAAGGTGCACTGTTACCGTCCCGATATGCGCTAGCGGATTAGAGCAGTGATGCGCTTTTCAGGTCCCCGGATGCTCTTCCGCCACCCGGTCCTCGCCGTCCGGCACCTGATCAAAGGGATAAAATCCTAAAACATCTCCCCCAATCGGCCCCTGGCAGCCTGTTTCAGCCTTCCGGCAGGTGGATCGCAAAGCGGCAGATCTCATCCCCCTGCAGGACACTTGCCAACACATCCGCCTGCAGGGCCTGGCCGAAAATCACCTCAAAGGGCTTCTTTACGAACCCCGCCGAGCATTGACAAAAAGTCGGGCTAATCGTCAAGGTCTTCTTCCTGATGGATTCCTTGGCCCAGGGGCAGTGACAAAAGTGATAGCGCTTTTTTTCCGGATCGGTTTCTTCAAGGTAGGCTTTGGTGTTGCAGGGAATTTTGGTCTCATAAATCAGGTTGCCCGCGCGGACGCCGCCGCCAATTTCCGGGTTGTTCAAAACAAAGGCGATCACATCGTCGGTGATCTCCTGGCCGAAAAACAGCTCATCCCGTTCTTGGTAGCCGCGCAGCAGATCGACGAACTTCTCACCCCGGTAGATCAGATAACGGTCCAACTCCCCATCACAAACTTCATAGAAATCGGACCTTTCGTCCGGGTAATATTCATCCGGCAGGTCCCGCAGGCAGTCCTGCAGCAGATCCCGGGTGGTCGAGATCCCAAAAATATCTTCCATTCGGTTCATGATCTGGGCGGTGTAATAAGCTTTCTCATAGCGGGAAAGCCCCAGCGGCGGCAACGGGAGATCTTCAAAGACGAAGTCCCGGAGATCCTCTCCAACAACCTCCCCCAGCTTCCTGGAGAGGTTGTCCATCACTTCGTAACCGTCCAGCATCTGGAAGATCGCCACAAAGAGTTCCCGGTTATCAATCATCTTCGCATATCGGACCAGCGCGAGCAGGTTTTCCAGCGTGTTTTCGCCGCGGTCGATCATCCCATCCACCAATTCCTGGCCGGTGCCTTGGGTCAGGTCTTCCAGAGACCATCCCTGGGCCTGGCCTTTCAACTGGATTTCCATCTTGCGGATGGCGCTAACCTGCTGGCTGATCGCCGGCTCTTCCAACCCCTGAGAAGCCAAATACTCACGAAATGCTTTTTCGCGCATCAATTCCTCCTGAAGAAGCCCAATCTACTCCTAGGATACAATATTTCACCGTGATTTTCACCCCCCTAATTGGGGAATTAGGCCCCATGCCGCAGAGAAATGGCGCGATTCTTTGGTAGAATCGAATTGTTTGACAACCATGAAAAGGCCCGAGAAGGAAACGCATGGACGCACTGGAACACGAATTAAGGCAGGAGCTGATCGAGATCACCAACCGGCTCTCCTCGCGGGGGCTGATCCGGGCCGCCGGCGGCAACCTTTCCGTGCGCCTGAACCCGGAGGAGATCCTGATCACCCCCACCCGCCTGGCCAAGGGCTACCTCCGCGAAGAAGACATCGTTGTGATCGACCAGCAGGGGCACCTCCTGCGAGGCGAAAACACCCCTTCCACCGACACCGCCTTCCACCTGGCCGCCTACGCAGCCCGGCCGGATGCCGAAGCCGTGGTCCACGCCCACCCGCTGATCACCACCGCTTTTACGGTTGCCGGGCGGGAAATCCCCACTGGGATCCTGCCCGAATTTGAGATCTTCTTCCCGGATGGCGTCCCGGTCATACCCTACGAAACCCCCAGCTCGCGTGATTTGGCGGAATTCTGCCAACCCTTCCTGAAAATGTACGACATCATCGTGCTGGGCCACCACGGTACCCTCAGCCTGGGGTACAGCCTGACAATTGCCTGGCTGGCGACTGAGCACCTGGAAACCTGTATGGAGTTGCTGTTCTATGCGGAATGTCTAGGCGGCGCACAGCCCCTGCCCGAGGACACTGTCAACCTGTTGCGGGACCTCCACCGGCAGGATCGAAATATCCAGCCCTGAATTTCTCCCCCTATAAATTTCATCCGCCCAGCGGCCTGACCTCGCGCTGGATCGCCTTCGCCAGCCGGTATTGCGAGATTTTCATCGGGGTTAGGAACTCTTCCTGCAGGATCTCCCCGGGGTGGATCGGGGATAAGGGCTTGTTTGTCATTGTCATACTCCTAAGTCAGCTGTGGTAATGTGTCCTTATCGGCGAATGATTTGATCATTGGCATGATAATAGCGAAACATGCTATTGGTGTTAAGCACAATGGTTTAAGAGAATTTAGCTGATTTGCGGTTTCCCCTTCAACCCGCTCCCCGTCAGCGGCAGCACGACGCTCTCCCCCGCCCCAATCCGATCCTGCAACCTGAGATAGCCCGCCAGAGCCAGCGCACTGGTCGGCTCAATATAGTATCCGAGATGCGCCATCTGCGTCTGCGCGGCGGCAATTTCGTCCTCGCTCACAGCCAGGGCTATGCCGTCGCTCTCGCGCAAAGCCTGCAAAATGCGCCGGTCGCGCACAGGCCGCGGGATCGCGGCGCCCTCCGCCAGGGTCGGCCCGGCCGGCGCCACGGCAGGGATCCGGCCCAGCCCCCCTTCCCAGGCCCGCACGATCGGCGCGACCCGTTCCGCCTGCACGGCAACCAGCCGCGGCAGTTTCGCGATCAGCCCGCCGGCCAGCAGCTGTGCAAAGCCGAAATACAGCCCCAGGAACTGCCCGCCCTGCGCCGTCGGCAGGATGACCCAGTCGGGCGCTTGGCGGCCCAGCTGCTCCCAGAGTTCAAAAGCGACCGTGGTCTGCCCAGCCAGATAGGCGGGGTTCCAGGCGTGGGAAGCATAGGCCCTGCCCAGCCCGAGCAAGGCCTGCACGGCATCCGAAGCGGCCTGGCGCGGCCCCGGCACGGGCGTGACCGTTGCGCCGTAGACCGCGATCTGCTGCATTTTCGCGGGCGACGTAGTCGCGGGCACGAAGATCTCCGCTTCCAGCCCAAAGCGCGCCGCATGGGCGGCCAGCGAGGCCCCGGCATTCCCCGAGGAATCCTCCACCAGCGCGGCCGCGCCCATCTGCGCCAGTTGGTTCACCATCGCATTCACCCCCCGGTCCTTGAAGGACCCGGAAGGTGAGAGAAATTCGAGTTTAAGCAGCAGCTCGCGCCCCCCAATGCGCACCGGGACCAGCGGCGTCCAGCCGACGCCCATCACCCGGGCAGGCGCATGGACGTCCAGCGGGAGCAGGTCGCCATAGCGCCAGAGGCTGAAGTCCTCTGTCCGGACCTTCTCCGGCTCAAACCGCGCCGGAAAGAGCGGCTCCCAGGCGCCGCCGCAGTCGCAGCGCCACCCCGCGAGGGTGAATTCGGTTTCAGTCCCGCAGTCATTACAGCGGACACGCATTGGCTGCCTCCTAGGGCAGGGTCAGGTTGGAGAGGAAACTCGTCCCGATCAGGGGCGGCTCCACCTGGAAGTTCTCGGCGATGGTTGCGCCGACATCGCCAAAGGTCTTGCGGATGCCGAGGTCCACACCCCGCACCCGTGGACCAAAGACCAGCAGCGGGACGTATTCGCGGGAGTGATCGGTGCTTTCGGTGGTCGGGTCCACGCCGTGGTCTGCGGAGACGATCACCAGGTCATCCGGCCCCATCCGTTCCAGCAGCGCTGGGATGGCGTCATCAAAGGCCTTCAGCGCACCGTAATAACCCTGCGGGTCATTGCGATGGCCGTAAATCATGTCAAACTCAATAAGATTGACAAACAGCAGACCGTGGAAGGGTTCTTCCAACATCTTCAGCGTCGCTTCGATGCTCTCGGCATTATTAAGTGTGTGGTTTTTGCGGTTGATGCCACGGTGGACGAAGATGTCGTCAATCTTCCCCACCGACCAGACGTCCAGCCCGGCGTTGTAGAGTTTATCGAGCACGGTATCGGTCTCAGGCGCACGGGCGTAGTCGCGGCGGTTCTCGGTGCGCTTGAAGTTTTCCGCATTGGTGCCCACAAACGGCCGGGCGATCACCCGGCCCACCGCGTGCTTGCCCGTGAGGATCTTGCGGGCTTTCTTGCAAATCTCGTAAAGCTCCGGGACAGGGATCACGTCCTCGTGCGCGGCGATCTGGAACACGCTGTCAGCCGAGGTGTAGACAATCGGCTTGCCAGTCCGCAGGTGCTCCTCACCCAATTCCTTGAGGATCACGGTGCCGGAGGAAGGGTAATTCCCCAGCGTGCCGCGGCCGATCTGTTTCTCAAATTCATCCATGACCTCGGGCGGAAACCCGTTGGGATAGGTCGGAAAAGGTTCCGGCAGGTAAATGCCCATCATCTCCCAATGACCCTGGATGGTATCCTTACCGGCCGAGAGGGGCTGCATCTTGCCATAACCGCCCTTGGGGGAATCGGTCGGGGGCACGCCTTCAATCGAGGTCACATTGCCAATGCCAATTGCGCCCATATTGGGCAGGTTGATCCCACCCAGCACCCGGGCGACATTGCCAATCGAGTTTGCGCCCACATCGCCGTAATCCGCGGCATCCGGCGCTTCGCCGATGCCCACCCCATCCAAAACAATGACCGTTATTCGTTTAAACACAGGTCCTCCAGTTGAGGTCAGAAGCTTTAATGTTAACCTTCATTGTACTAAATTTTAGGCCTGTACTCCAAAAAAACACCCGATCTCAAACCAAAAAAGGCTGCTTTGAGAATCGAAAAAACGAGAGTGAGCGCATAACGGGTCGCTGAAGGAAATACTTTCATCAGGTTTATGTCTAATTTCAATGAACAGCGGCTCATAACTAAATTTGGCGCTGTTCATTGAAAACAAAAGACGGTCCACTCTCGAACACCCCGAATGGGCCACATACGAAATTTCGCCAACGCCGTTATAATGAAGTCTGCATCACACTTCCGGAAAGGATGGCAAACCTATGCTAAAAGTCACTGTGATCGGGGGCGGCTCCACTTACACCCCGGAACTCCTGAATGGCTTCATCGAGCGCGAGGCGGATTTCCCCCTCGATGAACTTTGGTTAATGGACATTGACGCCGAAAGGCTGGCGGTCGTGGGCGGCTTTGCCCAGCGGATGGCCGCGGCCCGGAATGCTGCGTTCAAAGTGATCCTTTCCACCGATCAACAAGAGGCCATCCGGGATGCCTCCTATGTCATCACCCAACTTCGGGTCGGCCAGATGGCGGCCCGGCGGGAGGATGAATATCTCGGCCGGCGGCACGGCCTGATCGGCCAGGAGACCACCGGCGTGGGCGGAATGGCCAAGGCCCTGCGCACGATCCCTGTCGTGCTGGGCGTGGCCCGGGATATCGAAAACCTCGCGCCCGGCGCACTGCTGGTCAATTTTGCCAATCCCTCCGGGTTGGTGACCGAAGCGCTCTTCCGCTATGCCCCCGAGTTGGATTCGGTCGGCGTCTGCAACGTCTCACTGACCACCAAAATGGCTTTCCTCGAGAGGATGGAAGCCGTTTCGGGGGAAAAGGTCCCTCCCAATCAGGCCCATCTGAAAGTCCTGGGACTGAACCACCTGACCTGGTTCTATGGCTTCGAGGTGAATGGGCAGGATGTTTGGCCGCAGATCATGGCCGGCATCCTTGAACAAGCCGGCGACCCCGAAGAAATCCCCTTCGATGCGGACACCCTCCGGTCTCTGCAAATGCTGCCCAATTACTATCTCAAATACTATTACGCCACCGCGCGGATCCTGGCCGAGCAGGAAAAATGGCCGCCCTCCCGAGCGGAAGAGGTCCTCGAGATCGAAGCGGAACTGCTGTCCCAATACCGTGACCCGGACCGCACCGAACCCCCGGCCGACCTGATGAAACGCGGCGGCGCTTACTATTCCACCGTCGCCACCCAGCTGCTGAACGCCCACTACAATGACCTCGACGAGATCCATGTGGTCGATGTGCGCCATAACGGCGCGGTGCCCGGCTGGGACCCAGACTGGGTGCTGGAACTGCCCTGCCGGGTGAGCGCCCACGGAATCCAGCCGCTCTCGACGGACCCCCTGCCCCCGGTTTGCAGCGGGCTGATTGCCCAGGTGAAGGCCTACGAAATCCTTACAGCCGAGGCCGCCGCCACGGGTAACCGCAATGCGGCCTACCAGGCCCTGCTCGCCCACCCCCTCGGCCCATCCGCCGACCAGGTGAGCGCGGTGCTGGCGGACATGCTGGAAACCAACAAAGCCTACCTGCCCCAATTCTTTGATTGACACCGGAGGAGTTTAAGTTGACCCGTGCCCCCGCTCGCCCCCAATACCTGCTGGGCGTGGATGTCGGCAACTCCAAAACTCACGCGCTGGTTGCCACGCTTTCAGGTGAGGCCGTCGGGTTCGCCGAGATCGGCTGCGGCAGCTATGAAGTCCTCGGCCCGGAGGGCTATGCCCGGGCTCTGCAGGAGGTCACTGCCTTGGCAATGGCGGATGCAGGCGTCTCAAAAAGCGAGATCGCCGGGATGGGCTTTGGGATCGCGGGGTATGACTGGCCATCTGAACACGCCATCCATGCCGCCGGGATTGAGGCGCTCGGCATCGCCGCACCTTACGATTTCGTAAACGACGTGGAAATCGGCCTGTACGCTGGTTCAGAATCCGGCTGGGGCATCGCGGTGGACGCCGGCACGGGCAATAACGTCCGCGGGCGAGACGCGGCCGGGAAGGTCGGGCGGATCACGGGCAACAGCGTCCGGTTCGGAGAATTTGGCGGGGGCAGTGAACTGATTTGGCGGGCGATGATCGCCGTGAGCTATGCCTGGACTGGCCGCGGCCCCCAAACCGCCCTGACCCAGGCTTTTCTGAATTTCTTTGATCTGACCGACGTGGACGCCTTGATGGAGGGGTTGGCGATGGGGCAGCTGCAGCCCCTCCCGACCCTGGCCGAGGCTGTTTTTCGGGTCGCCGCAGGGGGAGACGCTGTCGCCCAGGAGGTCATCACCTGGAATGCGCGGGAACTGGCGGAGAGCGCCAAAGCCGTCATCCGCCAACTGGGCTTGCAGGATTCATCCTTCGAGGTGGTGCTGATTGGCAGCCTTTTCAACGCCGGCGAGGCTTATCTGGCCCCCTTCCGTGAACAAATTTTGGTCTTCGCTCCCGGTGCGGCTCTGGTGCAGCTGACCGCCCCGCCCGTCGTGGGGTCGGTCTTGCTGGCGGCCGAATCGGCCGGCATCCAACCAAAGGCCATCCGCAAAAATGTGATCCAGAGCATTGAACCCTTGCTCAGGCCGCCGCATTCTTCATCTTCGGGCGGAAAATAAAGTTCGCAACCACCCGGATCGGGATGCTAAAAGATCCGCAAATCCCTTTAGTTAGAAAGACGTGATAAAACCCATCGCGACTGAGCATTAATTTATTTCATTGACCCTGCCCCAAGACAAAAACACCAGGTTCTGATAGAATCAAAACGAATCAGCCTCATCAAAACGCGCACCGGCCCATCGCTTACCGGATGCCGGACGCAAGGAGAATTTATGTCCCATTTAGCCGCTCTGGGGGGCGTCCCCATTCGAACAGAACCCTATCCAACCTGGCCCGTCTGGGATGAGCGGGATATTAAAGCCGTGACCCGCACGGTCCAATCCGGGCGTTGGGGCGGATCCCCCTACCCCGGCCCAAACACGGCTGCCTTTGCGGAGAAGTTCGCCGAGCTGCAGGGCGGCGGCACCGCCGTCCCAATGATGAACGGCACGATCACCATGGAAGTCGCACTACGGGCAGCCGGCATCGGCTGGGGGGATGAGGTCATCGTCCCAGCCTACACCTTCCAGGCCACCGCCGCGGCCCCGATGGCAGCCGGCGCGATCCCCGTGATCGTGGATATTAACCCGGACACCCTCTGCGCCGATCCCGTCGCGGTGGAAGCCGCGATCACGCCCAAGACCAAAGCGGTGATCGTCGTCCACCTGGCCGCACAGGTAACCGATATGGATGCCATCACGGCGATCGCCAAGAAGCACAACCTGATCGTGATTGAAGATGCCGCCCATGCGCATGGCGCACAGTGGCGCGGCCAGGGCGTGGGCCTCTGGGGGGATTTTGGCTCCTTCAGCCTGCAATCTGCCAAGTCGCTGACCACCGGGGAGGGCGGGGTGCTGCTCTGCCGGGACCCGCACATGGCCCAACGGGCCGCCAGCATCATTGACTGCGGCCGTCCCAAGGACCCAGCCGGGCTGGAATTCACGATGGGCCAAAACTACCGCTGGTCCGAACTGCACGCCGCGCTGGGACTGGTCGCCCTGGAACGCTTCCCCGAACAATTTGCGGAGCGGGCCGCAATGGCGGACTACCTCGAAGAAGGCCTCAGCAAAATTCCCGGCGTGACCCTGCTCAAACGGGACCTGCGCCAGACCCGCCGCAGCCTCTACCGCTATGTCTTCAAGATCGACCAGGATTTCTTCGGCGTCCGGCACGAGGCCTTTTGCCGGGCGCTCTCGGCTGAAGGCATCCCCGTGGATACCGGTTACCCGGTAATGAGCCGCTATGACCTCTTCCAGCCCTACATTTCCCACCTGGCTGTGCCCTCCGCCTTCCCAGAATACTTCCAGTTTGACCAGATGTCTTTCCCTGTGACCGAACAGGCCGCTGAGGCGACCTCGGTTTGGATGGGCGAATCGATCTTCCGCTCAGGCCGGAAAGGGATTGATGATCTCGTGGCCGGGGTGAGGAAGCTGGTGGACCACCGCGACGAACTCGGGCAAATTCAACCGGAATCAGATCAGAGAATGTAAAAAACGAAGAAGACCCCCGTGGGAATAGGGTTTCAAACTCTCATTTGAACGCTGTTAAATTTACATTTTCAACCCTTTACTGGTCGATTGCAAAATCATCAATGAAGATCCTGGCGTGGACGTCCCGCTCATCCAGATAAACCATGACGCCCATATCCGTTGCCAAGCCTTCAGACTGTCCGTAGCTGATCTGCACCAGAACCTGTGCCGGAGCTGATCGACGTTGAACTGCTGGCTTACTCATCACCAATTTCCCCGGCTCCCAAACGCCTGAGCCTGTGGAATAATCTTCCGTAAAAAAACGGTTCCCGAGGGTGGGGCTAAGCTGATCCCCCGGCACGACAATCACCGAGATCGGGTTGACCCAATCCCGCACCAGATAGCCCGAGGCGCTGCCATCCAGAGTGAGGACTTTGTACCAGGAATCGGATATCCCTTCTTCCTGCAGCTCCACCAGGATGTCGCCCTGGACAACCTTGGTGGTCCCCGCTGCCTCTGTGGATGGCGACTCACGCAGGAAAGTTGTGCTGGCGGTCACCTCAACATAGCGCGCCTGATAGGATTCAAATTGGCCTGGCAAATAAGCACTATCCCCCCCATTCTCATCGTTTCCAACACCTTGGAAAAGAAAAAATCACCTGGATGGTTTCACCGCCATCCATGACCTATGACACTCGAGGAGTTACACAACGAAGTCCCCGAAGCGACAGCGGAGGGGATGATGATCAATACCCTATTGCACATCCGTCTTCGAGGAGCGGAGCGACGAAGTCCCCGAAGCGACAGCGGA
>WOYY01000063.1:25430-39134 GCA_011620555.1 Anaerolineaceae bacterium
GGGGATGATGATCAATACCCTATTGCACATCCGTCTTTTCTCGCGTCCGACCCGCCAATGATCACGCCGCGCTCCGGGTCGCGCATCAGGATCTGCCCGCCGCCAAAGAGCGCCCGCGCCCGGCCGCCAACCGGCGAGACCCGGTGGCCCTTCTGGCGCAGGGCGGCCATCTCGTCAAAGCTGAAGCCCTCCTCCAGGAAAACCTCGCCGCCGGGGTCCTGCGCACCGACGCCGCCCCCCGCGTTCACTTCCAGGCAAAAGCGGGGCATATCCAGCGCCTGCTGGGGGTTCATGCCCAGGCCCACCAGGTTGGAAAGCGCTTGCAAATGGGCCTGGGGTTGCATGAACCCGCCCATGATGCCAAAACTGGCGAAAAGCTCCCCATCCCTGGTGATCATTCCGGGGATGATGGTATGATAGGGCCTTTTGCCGACCGCCAGCGCGTTGGGATGCGCCGGATCGAGGCTGAAGAGCGCGGCCCGGTTTTGCAGGAAGACCCCCGTCCCAGGCACCACCAGCCCCGTCCCGCCGCCCATGTAGAGGCTGTTGATGAAGGAACAGGCATTCCCCTCGCCGTCCACCGCGCTCATATAGACCGTGTCCTCCCCGACGGGCTGGATGCCGGTCTGCAAGTGCGGGATCGCCCGGTCTGACTCGATCAGCGAGCGGCGTGCGGCAATATACTCGGGGGAAAACAAGTCGGCATAGGGAATTTCACCATAGCGCGGGTCACTGACCCATTGCAGGGCCTCCGTGAAGCCCAGCCGCATGCACTCGATCAGGGTGTGGGTGCGCTGGACCGGGTCCATCCCGGCCAGGTCGAACCCATCCGCAATCCGGGCCGCCATCACAGCGGCAAGGCCCTGCCCATTGGGCTGGCATTCATAGAGCCGCACCCCGTGGTAATCGGCGGAGATCGGCTCCACCCACTCCGCTTCAAAGCCATGCAGGTCTTCAGGCGTGAGCCAGCCGCCATATCGCTGAACATGCGCACTCAGTTTATCCGCAAAAGCCCCCTCGTAGATGTAATCTCTGCCCTCGGCCGCGATCCCCAGCAGGGTCTCGCCGAGGGTTGGCAGTTTCATCAGCTCCCCCACCGCCGGCGCGCGGCCAGCCACCAGAAACTCGTTCCCGCTGGGCTGGGGCGGGCCAGAACGCCGCAAATATGGAGGCAGGCTCTCATCCACGCTGTCACGCAGCAGCCGCCCGGCCATCAACTCCCAGCCCGAACCGATCCACTCGGTCACCGGGTAGCCTTCCAGCGCGTAGCGGACCGCCGGGGCGAGCGCCTCCGCCAGGCTCATCCGGCCAAAGCGCTCCAAAAGGGCGGACCAGCCCGCGACGGTGCCGGGCACGCTGACAGCCGGACCCATGAACTGCGGCATTTCGCTGTATCCCATCCGCCGGACAGCTTCGATTGACGCGGCCTGCGCGGCCGGGCCGCTGCCATTGAGGGCATAGACCCGTTTGGAGTTCGCGTCCCAATAGAGCGCGAAGCAATCCCCGCCGATCCCGGTGGAAATAGGTTCCACTACATTCAGCGCAGCCGCCATCGCGATCGCGGCGTCGGCGGCGTTGCCGCCTGCCCGCAGCATATCCAGCCCCGCCAAAGCCGCCAAAGGCTGACTGGCCGCGGCCATCCCCCGCGTAGCCATCACGTTGCTGCGGCGGGATCGAAATTTAAAGTCATATTGCATGAAAAAGACTCCTGACGAAAAGGCAATGGAATATTATCGATTATACATGAAGCCCTATGAGCCGTTACGCCCTTGCCCTTCCCCACTCGCAATCAACCATCCCCAAGCAGCTCAGCAGAAAGGATTATTATCGGGTTAAAATGACGCACCAAACCCAAGCCATGGAAAACATTCGCCAGTTAATGGATCGCTAAATTGAATCTTCATAATTTCTCAACCTTTTTCCATGAGATATTCAATAGTACGTTCCAAATTCCAGAAATGCTTCATACAAAGCCTGGATATTTTCCAAGGGCACATCGGGGCCAATCTCACCGCAGGCAATGATACCACCCTCAGGACCGCCACAAGCTTCAAAAGTACGCTGAACTTCCTCTTTAACTTCCGAAGGAGAACCAAAGGGAAGAACACCTTGGCGATCAATATCCGTCCGAATGGCGACCTTCCCGCGGATGTTCTTCGCAACCCAATCATGGCCAATAACTGCAATCTGGCAATTAATTACATTGACCCCAATATCCATTAAATCTGGAAAGATATCATTAATATGGCCATCCGTATGATACCAAACATCCATACCCGCATCCCGAACCTTCTTGAACATCTCCGCATAGACGGGTTTGAACAGCCGCCTCCAGGTTTCCGGTTTGATGAGCAAACGATTTTGTTCACCCCAGTCGTCGGCAAAATGGAGGCCGTCATATTCCAACTGGGTCCACTGATCAATCCAGTTCAAATTAAAAGCCAGCAAATCTTCCATGAGCGTTCTCAGCTCATCGGAATCATACGCAATATCCATAAATAGGTTTTCGGCGCCTCGGATCTGTTGCAGCTGTTCAAAATAGGTAATCCAGGCGCCGCGCGCATACCATTGACCGTCTCCGCCAACCATGTGTCCACTATACTGTCTGAATCTTGGCGGACCCGCAGAAAAAACCTTTGGCCAAACATAGGTCTTGTAATTCTCTATTTTAGCCAACGGGAATTCGACAGGGATGCCACAGATGCCCGCTTCCTCAACCTGCCAGACGGTTCCAAAATCATCCCTATTCCGCCCTTGTTTATAGAGGGGAGGGAATTCCTCAAGCGGCAGGTCGTCTAAATAGTCCCAACCGAAATCATCCCGATAATCAGATAAAATCTCATTCAAGCGCTCGCCGTACTTCAACTGCGCGGCGGGCAAAACAGCATGCGAAATTGGCACGCGATCCGGAAAATTAAAATGGATTGCTCGGTTAACTCGTTCTCTGCTGTTCATCCCTTACCTTCCCAATCTGGCACTAAAGAGTGGGCAAATGTTCGATGTTTTCCATCAAATTCTTTGCCATCGCGATCGCGCCCAAGACGCCGGACCGGTTACCCAGCTTAGGCGCGATGATATAGTCATCAATATTCTCCAAAAGTACGCTGGATTGGATATATCCATTATTCATCTTCAATACCCGCTCTCGAACGGATTGATGAAATCCCCGATGTTTGGAGATCCCCCCCCCTAGAACAATGCGTTGGGGAGAATAAGTGTAAATTGAGATCAGCAATGCCAAAGCGATGTATTCCGCTTCCAATTCCCAGCCGATGTGAGAATCAGAGAGCATTTCAGGCTGCACGCCCCAGCGTTTATTCATGGAAGGGCCTGATGCCAGGCCTTCAAGACAATCTCCGTGATAAGGACAAAATCCCGGGAATGGGTCCTTTCCCCAATCGTGAGGGATTGGAATATGCCCAATCTCTGTATGGATCAAACCATGCAGGGGGACCCCATTGCTGATCACGCCTGCCCCAATGCCTGTTCCAACCGTCATATATAAGAAGGGGTCCAGGGACCGGTTTCCAGGCACCCAGGATTGCTCTCCAATCGCAGCAGCATTGACATCCGTATCAAAAGCGATGGGCACGTTGATGGCTCTCTGGATCTCGCCTAAGAGATCAACATATTGCCAGCCGGGTTTTGGGGTCGTGGTGATATAGCCATAGGTTTCAGAATCGAGGTTCAAATCCACGGGGCCGAAAGAAGCTATCCCGATAGAAACGAGGTCACCTTGCTCATAAAACGGTTTAAAAAAATCAATCACCTTCTGGATCGTTTCTGGTGGGTCAGTCGTTGGAAAATTTACATCCGATACGATATGTTCAGGATTCTCTCCAACCGAGCAAATAACTTTGGTCCCTCCTGTTTCAATGCCACCAAAATACGCCATGTCCAATTCTTTCATGTAATTTAAAAGAGACAATAGGGCCGCTATTCATGATTTGCTTAACATCCTTTTGAATCTTCCTAAATTTTAATTCTTCAGAAATCTACTATGCTTTAATCTTTGAACGATAGGAACTAAGCAATACCGCCAGGAACATAACAGCGGCTTTCACGATATATTGAGAATGGACATCAATATTGAGGAGAGTCATGCCATTGCTGAGAACACCCATGAAGATCACGCCGATCAGCGTTCCCCAGACTGTTCCCGCGCCCCCGGTAAAACTCGTGCCCCCAACGACCACTGCTGAAATCACATCGAGTTCCCAGCCCTTGCCAAAGGTGAATGTTCCCGCCATCACCTGGCCGGAGGTCATGAAACCGGAAATAACTGCCAGAACCTGTACGATAATAAAAGCGATTATCTTTGTTTTACCAACGTTGATACCACTGAGCCGGGCTGACTCCGGATTCCCGCCAACGGCATAGGTCGCTCGCCCGATGGTTGTGAATTTCATAATGAACCAGACAATCAAAAAACAAACCAATAAAAATATTGCCGGGATCGGTATACCCATCGTCCCGCCAATTCTTCCCCCGCCCAGCTGGTTATACCAGTCTGGAAATTGGTTGGGGATTGGAAATCCTTCGGAAAGCCTGCCAGCCAGCCCGAGCAGGGCATATAAACTGGTCAATGTGATGATGAAGGCTGGCAAACCCGTTTTTTGCTGAAACACCCCATGCAGCCAGCCAACCAGAACAGCCATCAAAAGACTCACTACCATCCCAAGAATACAGGCCAGGGTGAGGTCCATGCCGGCAGCGGTCAAATCTCTACAGAACAGCGCGACGATCACACCCGAAAGGCCAACTGTCGAGCCAATGGACAAGTCAATCTGGCCCGCAATGATGACCATCGTCATTCCAAAGGCAATCACACCTTTCAGGGAATTGGCCCGTAAAATATTCATCCAGTTCGCCCAGGTCAGGAATCGATTGGCCCCAAAGGCCAAACCAATCACCATCAGGATCAGACAAACCTCGATGACATGGTCCAGAATAAAAATATATGTTTTCCGTTTATTGAAGCCGCTCTTATTAGAAGTGGTCTCCATCTCTTATTATTCTCCTCTCATACAAATTTCGTAAAGATCTGCAACGTCTATCTCGCTGGGATTGACTTCATCAACGATCTCCCCGCGGCGCATAATCAGAATTCGGTGACAGACTTCCAATAATTCTTCCAATTCAGTTGAAACAAAAATGGCGGATACACCCAAACGAGCTTGCTGCCAAATGATCTCAAAAATCTGTTGTTTCGCATTGACATCAATGCCGCGTGAAGGTTCGTCATAAAGCATAATCTTTGGCCTGGTGTTCAGCCAGTTCCCAACCACTACTTTCTGCTGATTACCACCAGATAATGACCCGCACGACGCGTTTATATCATTGACAATGATATCCAGATTCTTTATTTGCTCTTTTGCAAAGGAAGTTCGCATCTTTTGGTTTTCAAGCAACCCAGTTGATGTATCTTTCATGCTGGCATAACAAAGGTTATCTTTGACAGAATGCATCAAGATCAAACCTTCCAATTGCCTGTTCTCCGGGGTTAACCCGACACCGGCATCAATCATTTTGATGGGGTTCGTGGCGGTGAAAGTTTTTCCTTCAATAACAATTTCCCCACCATCAATTGGATCTGCGCCAAAAATGCCACGCAATAATTCCGTTCTCCCTGACCCAAGCATTCCCGCGATGCCCAAGACCTCTCCTCGTTTGAGAGTGAAGTTGATATCCTTATACCAACCCTCCCGGGTCAGACCTTTGACTTCCAGAACCGGTTCATCTTGAACGACAAGATCGGAGGGGCGCGCTTTGGTTTTCACCTCGCCAAACATCATTTGCACGATATCCTTTTGGGAAACATCGTCCAAATTCTGCGTCCCGATCAATTTTCCGTCTCGCAACACAGTGACAGTATCTGCAATGAGAGGCAATTCCTGCAGTTTATGGGTAATATAGATGATAACCACGCCCTGTTCCCTGAGTGAACGCACGGCGTTAAACAGGTTTTCAACCTTACTTTGAGCTAACGCGGAGGTGGGTTCATCCAGTAATATCACTTTAGGATCAAAACTCAAAGCTTTGGTGATCTCCACAACCTGCATCTGCCACATACTGAGGCGGGACACCTGTTCGTGAGGATCAATATCAACTTTCATGAGTTGAAGCAGATCCTCTGCTCTTTGATAAGCTTTTGGCCAATCAATGATATTGTTCTTTTTCGGAAGACGGCCCATGAGGATATTTTCTGCAACCGACAGCCCTGGGATGAGGCTCATCTCCTGATAAACGCTTACGATCCCTTTTTTATATGCATCCGAGGTGGAATTAAAATGCAATTCTTCATCATTTAAATAAAAATCCCCGCTTGTCGGTTTAATCGCCCCTGCCAGAATCTTAACAAGCGTGGACTTCCCAGACCCATTCTTTCCTACGAGCGCATGCACTCGGCCGCCACCAAAAGAAACGCTGACATCATCTAAGGCCCGAACACCGGGGTAATCTTTTGTGATATGCAACAATTTCATTGTCAGGACACTCATTTGGTTTTCCTTATGCCTAAAGAATTTGGAACGGGGAGACCGGAGTCTCCCCGTTTTATTCAATACTGTTTGAGAGGGTTAATCCAATCCGTTGGCTATCCGCCACTCTCTGACGCCGTCCGGGTCTGTGAGGCTGAGATAGGTCCCGGGGACAATGGTGGTCTTGCCGGCATCGGGGTTATCCTTACCAAGCAAGGTCAGCGCCAGGGATTCCACAGCTTTGTAACCCTGACTGTAGGGGTCCTGAGCGACGACTGCGATCAGAATGTCGTCGCCGCTCAAGATCATGCTGGTCTGCTGGTCGCCGCCATCATATCCGAAGACGATCACCTGTCCGGCCAAACCGGCCTGTTTCACGGCCATCGTCGCGCCAATCGTGCTGCCATCATTGCAGGCCCAAATCACATCAATCTCAGGATGAGCCGTCAACATATCGCTGACCTTGGCAAGGGCATCGTCCTGCAGGTGCGAACTGACCGCCGCAACCTCTGTATAGGTCACGCCACCTTCTTCCAAGCCAGCATAGAAACCGCCCCAGCGGGCCTTGGACTGATCGGGGAGCTGGTCGTCAAAGTCCACCCGGGCAACATTGACCGTATCGCCAATGTTCTCCTTGATGTACGCGGCCGCATTCGTCCCCACCAGCTTGCCATTGGTCTCATCATCCGAGGTGTAACCCCCGGCAAGAAAGGACGTATCCCCCAGGTTGATGTTCGTCACAGCAATTTGAATGCCCTGGGCAGCAGCTTCTTTTAGATTGGCCACGGAAGCATCCGGGCTGAGGGGTGCTATCGCGATCCCATCCACGCCCTGGGCAATATAGGTTTGGATCAGTTCAGCTTCCTTGGCCTGGTCATTATTGGTGTTGGCTGTCAGAACGGTGATCCCGTAATCTTCCCCGGCTGCCACGTACCCTTCAACCATACTCTTCATGAATTGGTCATCCTGGAACACAACACCTGCCACAACGATATCTGATTCTGTAGCTTCGGTCGATTCAGCCGGACCACAGGCGCTAATGAGCATAGCGAAAACTGTCATAACGCTGAAAATTATTAGACTCTTCTTACTATTCATTTTCTTTTCCTTTTTATCAGGTTTAGTTTGGCTCAACTACCGTTAAAAGAACAAAAATTCTTTTTCCCTTGCCACCTCCCTCCAATGCCCTTATCTTCGCCAGGATGATTGTTTGTTAATGTAAATTGGCTTGTTATATTCCAAAAAACCTTTCACTAAAACTAAAGGTTTTTCAAAATCCCATTCCCATTTCCCAATAAATAGATCAAAGATTAACAGAATATTAAGGATAGGGGTACTTGGGACTAACAGATGTTTATGTTTATATTATTGTGGTCGTCTATTACCATATTATCATATATTTCATTGGTTTTCAAGGATTTAGTGCGACAACAAACATTTAAATATGTTTGACTTTTAACATTTATTCCTATATAATCCAATCAGGTTCGAAATATTAATGAGGCAAACGGAGGATGCATGAAAAGCACCCAGAGGCAGAAAAATATCATTGATCTGATCAACCAGTCTGGATTTATAACGGTTAAGAGATTGAGTCAGCTCTGTGATGTCTCCGAGATGACCATCCGCCGCGATCTTGAAAAACTCGCCCATCAAAAGCTCATTAAACGGACGTATGGTGGAGCGACGCCCCTGCTGGATCAAAATGACACAGATGAACAAACCAACCTCCCCCTGGCCCAAAGCAAAGAAATGTTATCGCTGGAGAAAATGGACGTCATCATCGCATCCTCTGTTAATCCCTACTTTGATAACCTCCTGGTTAATCGAACGACCAAAAAAGGTATCCCTATCATCGCAGAATCCATCGAACTGCCCAATCAAAAGACGATTGTGGCTGTGGACAATTACCAAGCAGGCTATGACTTAGGCGTCTGGGCGCGGGAATATCTTGACAAAAAAGATGTCAAAAATATCTTCCTTTTAGACCTCACCTTTCACCAACCCAACACATTGGAAAGAAGTCGTGGGTTCACGGATGGAATAAAATGTTTCGGGACAGTCTGTGAAACCGTTTTATCCATCAATGCCGGCTCCAGATATTCCTCGGCCTATCAAATTGCACAGGACGCGCTGACCGTATACCCCCAAATAAACCTGATTTTTGCCATCAACGACATAACCGCCTTGGGTGCGATTAACGCCTGCCGGGATATGGGAATTGATCCGGAACAAATGACCATTATCACCTTTGGGCTGGAAGGGGACACGCTGATCAATGAACTCATGGCCCCGAACAGTTATTGCAAGGCAGGCCTGGCAATGTTTCCTGAAATTTCCAGTCAGCTATGTATTCAGGAAGCCATTGCAGCCTATCAACACCTGCCTCAGCAAAAGCGCAATGTGATCCCCCACACCATTTTGACAGCCGAAAATTTAAGTGAATATTACAGCAAAACCGAAGATGGCTGGAAACTCAAATGGGAGACGGCTTTCAAGAATCTGAACATTCCCAAACCGCTGGGTAACCAGAGCGGCTTTCAGGAAAATAATCTGCCAATGCAAATTGGATTGATCATCCCTTTCTCTGAACACGAATGGTATAAAAATTTAACCCGGTTCTTAAAAGAACAAGCCCGTCAACAAAAAATCGTCCTCCAGATCATCGATGCTGATCAAAGCGTGCACGACGAAGTTGAGCTTCGCCGGAAACATATCGCCAGAAAAGCCGCCTCCAATGTTAAATCGGGCGAGGTCATTATCATTGACAGCGGCCCCATTTCACGTTACCTCGCTGAGGCATTAAAAGGGAAAAAAGGGATTACCGTCATAACCAATTCCATTGAAGCCTTTGAAACGCTCAATCGAACCCAGGGGATTGTCCTCATTTTGACAGGGGGCGCTGTCCGATCCAGCACCCAGGCTTTGGTTGGCCCCACGGCGGAATTGGCGCTAAAAGAGTTGCGAGCGGATAAATTATTTCTGATGGTCAGCGGCATCACCCTGGGATTCGGCTTGTCCCACCACACCATTTCAGAAGTAACCATCAAACAAGCAATGATTAATTCAGCTCGCGAAGTGATCCTGGTCGCAGATCATACCGCCTTTATGGCAGATGTCGGGATCCAGGTTGCGCCGCTTGAAACTGTCAACAGGCTGATTGTTGATGATGCCCTGCCGCCCAGCACTCGATTGAATTTATCAAAATCAGGCATCCAGATTGTGATCGCCTAGCCCCCTTCAGCATCGTCCTGTCCTTGTTTGCGAGAGGCTTTTTAGATCAACAACTCTCAGGGTTAAAATATTCCCGAGCTTTTTCTTCTATAAAGAAAAAAGGCTCTCGTTTTCCTCCAACCATTGGCGCAGGCCGTTCCCGAAGAAATCATCGATGAAATCCACGCTCCAGAGCGTGCTGCAGGCCACGCCCATTTTGGTGAGTGAAGCGTTGAGATTCAGCATCCCCACCAGCCCGGGCGCGCTTCCGCTCCAGTTGGCCACAGTCAGGATCGGGCTGTGGTGCGTGCGCAGTCCGGCCAGCACATGGGAGCTATACTGCCAGCCGGCCTCGGCCACCACCAGGGGTGCGCCATAGGAGACCCTTTTTCAGAGAGACGAAGGTGATGAGCATATTATCATCTTCTACTTTATCTAAATTACGTCATTCCCCGGCATAGGCCCGCAGGAGCACGGCGCCATCCGTCGTTTTAATGGTATAAGGGCCCAATGCCGCCGGCAGCAGCGTGAACCTGACCGAGTCCAGGCTGATCCCAGCCACATCGGCCCGCCCCTCCAGCACGCCCCAGATCTCCAGGGTGGATCCATCGCAGTCCCCTTCAAAAACCGCGCCAGGTTCGAGATAGATCCGTTCGGTGGTAAAAGTACTGTTCACGCAAAGCTTCTCGCGCTTCATCCCGCCCTGCTCTTCGATCACCTGAGGCGGCATGATTCTCAGCCCTATCTGGTCAAAGCGGGAGACTTTGACGGCCAGCTCGGTCTGCAATTCGCGAGGTTTGCCATCCCAGCCAGGCCGGTTCCAATCATAGACGCGGTAGGTGGTGTTAGAGTTCTGCTGGATCTCCGCGACGACCGCCCCGGCCATCAGCGCGTGGATCGAACCGGCGGGGACGCAGATATAATCGCCGCGTTTGATCGGGATGATATTGATCTTGTCCTCCACCGTGCCGTCCCTGACCGATTCAAGCAGCTCCTCGGCCGTCATCTTTTCCGTGAGGCCCAAGGTGACGCTGGCGCTGGGGTCCGCTTCCAAAACGACCCACATCTCATTCTTGCCCAGTTCATGATCGAGATGGGCCTTGGCATAAGCGTCATCGGGATGCACCTGGAGCGAAAGGTTCTGCCGGGCATCCAGCAGCTTGACCAGCAGCGGGAATTTCCCCTGTTCGGCAAACCAGGCAAACTTCGAGCCGACCAGTTCTTCACCGAATTCTTTGATCAGGTCCGAAAGGTTGCGACCCGCGAATTTGCCGTTGGCGATGGGTGTCATGCCGTCCTTGTGGTCGGCAATATCCCAACTCTGGCCGATCCGCTTGCCCTCAGGCAGTTCCCGGCCGAATTTGCTCAGATTGCGCCCGCCCCAAACATCTTCGGTGTAGATGGTATTAAAAATCATGGGATACAGTTCTGTCATCATTCCTCACTTCGTTGTTTTGTCATCGCGGATTGAAAACAAGCCCTCAGGCCGGCACCAGGCGGACATCGACTCCCATCTCGTTCAGCGCCTGAACAATCCTGGGGTCAGCGTCGCTGTTGGTCACCAGAATGTCAATTTCAGAAAGACCCATCACACGGGAGAGCGCGCTCCTGCCAATCTTGGTCGAATCGATCATCGCAATCCGTTCCCGGGCGCTGCGGCACATCACACGCTTCATACTATCATAAATCGGTGATGGATCAACCAGACCGTCTTTGAGCGTCAGGCCCGACGCGCTGACCAGGGCGCGGTCCACCCGGTAAGCGTGGAAAAAGTTCTCCGCCTGCGGTCCGATGAAGATCGCGTTGGGCTGATTCAGCACCCCGCCACAGCAGAGCACGGTCTGGATCGTGTCATAGACCTGGGCAAGGGTCAGGGTGTTGAGACCGTTGGTGATCACGGTCAGGTTCGGCACGTCAAGGTGCGGGATCAGGCAGGCCACGGTGCTGCCTCCTTCCAGGATCAGGTCATCCCCCGGCCGAATGATCTCCCGCGCCACATACTTGCCGAGAGCGATCCGGCGGGGGTCTTGCAGGCCCGCCGGGAAGGGATAGGCGTGATGCGTCCCAGGGACACCGCTATCCATCGGATCAGCCTGAGTGCCCAGCTCCCAATCCGGGATCGCCAGCCCGCCATGCACCCGCTTGACCAGTCCCTGCTCCTCCAGCTCCTCGATATCGCGCCAGATCGTCATTGGGGAGACATCAAAATGCTTGGCGACCTCAACCGTTGAGAGAAACCCCCTGTGCTGGAGCCACTGCAACAGCTGGTTCTGGCGTTCCAATTGCAGCATAATTATATCCTTTATTAACAATTAGTAACATAATATAACACCCACACAGAATAAATGATAATATCTGTTATCTCAGACGTCAATCCCCGGATGCGAACTCATCCGGCGCTATAAGGAGATTAATGACCATGACAAAAGCCCCCATTACCCGACTTGAACTTTCCAAGATGATAGACCATTCCCTGCTCAAACCTACCCTCACCCGGGAAGACACCCTCAAGGGCCTGGAAGTTGCAATCAAAGAACAGGTGGCCTCCGCCACCATCAAACCCTGCTACACAGCCCTAGCAGCGGATATGCTCAAAGGCACCGGCGTGATGGTGAACCCGGTGATCTGCTTCCCCCTGGGCTATGATACCACCGAGACCAAGGTCTTCGAGACCAAACAGGTGATCGACCAGGGCGCAGAGGAAATCGACATGGTCCTGAACCTGGGCGCGCTGTTCAGCGGCGACTACCAGTACGTGCAGGATGACATTGCGGCCGTGGTGGAAGCCGCGCAGGGCCTCACCGTCAAGGTGATCCTAGAAACCGGTTACTATGAAGACCTGGACCTGATCGTCAAAGCCTGCCAGCTGATCGAAACGGCTGGCGGCCATTTCGTCAAGACCAGCTCCGGTTTTGCATCCTCCCCCTACAAAAACGAATTCGGCGAGACCGTCGGCTACACGAATGATATTTTACGCCTGATGCGGGATTCCGTCAGCGACAAGGTACAGGTCAAGGCCGCGCAGGGCGTCCGCCGGCTGAAAGATGCCCTCGAAGTGATCGAGATCGGTTTCACCCGCTTCGGCGTCAGCCGCACCACCGAACTGATGAAGGAATACGACGAGACTTACGGGTAAGGTCTCATTTTCGATTCTTCTTTGATGAGTCCGGCTGCCGTGGTGGATGGGTGGCCGGACCTTTTAGTTATTAACAGGATAGATTGTAGATCTGCATAAAATTAACTTTTAAAATAACCACCCCATTTTGCGTCGTGAATTATTGAATCAAACCTTGAATATTCTTTACCTTGCGAATCAAAAACCGAAATTTTAGCAGTTAAGTGATTATTAATGAGTTCTTCAGAAACACCAGGTCCTAAAGGTATTGAAATACTATCACCATCTTCTATTTTGACTGGGAACCTCATTTGGATAGGAGATACATCAAACAGAGCATTTTGTGGAACAATTTCCCAATGTTTTCCTTCATCATCTGGAATGCCGGTTGCCATTGTCAACCCAGTCAATGTGACTGGTCTATGTCCAGAATTGGTAATCACTAAATTTACGCGCTCGTACCAAGTAACATACTCAAGTATTATTGTAAGATTTCTTAGTTCTTTCAACCATTCTCTGATTCCTAAGATCGTTGACAATATCGCACCATAAAGAGCAATCAGCAATTCTATGGACATATCGTCCTCCCTAGAAATAAACAGTAATAATAAATGATACCTTAAATGCAATTTTTCAATTCCTCTCAATTAGGTAGTTTTGAAATTGCTCTCCTTGCCTGTGTTCATATAATTAGTGCGGACATACCCTACTCTCTAAAAAATATCCACCTCTTCCCCATCTTTTCACTCTTTATTTCAAGAAAACGTAGGTCATGTACCGCGGCTTCGCCGCGGTACATGACCTATTTCGTTCTTTGGGGGAAAAGATGGAAAAGGGAAAATGGGGCTGTCTAAAAAGGCAGCTCCTTTTTGATTAAAACATGGCCAATAAGGCATT
>WOYY01000023.1 GCA_011620555.1 Anaerolineaceae bacterium
GCCTCCTTTCAGGCTAGGTGTCTTGTTCCCGCCGGACTTCTTTGACCGGCGGGATAAAAACCTTTGATAGGGGTACTGGCGGTCCAAAAGGGTGTTTATGGTGGAGGTGATACACTCCCGCCACATCAAACGATTTTTTGCAGACCTCACAAATAAGTTTCCGGCCATCTTTGCCCGCCGCGTCTGTTCCGTCACCCGCTTTGAGCGGGGAACGTACGTATTGCTGGGTGTGACATTCTGGGCAAATCCAGGCATAGCCGGAAGCGACCAGCAGCACGCCGCCATCTTTTAGAAGTACTTTTTCAAATCTGACATTGCTGCCAGTCGACTCTTGGGCAGTTTCGTCTGACGGCTCGCCCTCATCATCCGGGACGACGATCCTGACGGTCTTGAGTGCGCCGATCGCTTTTCCGGGTTGGATATCAAAATCATGCGTTCGATGGCGCACTTCCAGGACCGGCCACACCGAGTCGCATTTTCCACACGTCACCTTATTTACCGCCGCCGTCCTGGAGACGTTGCCGTTGTCGCATTCGGGACATCGCCAGAGATATCCCGAAGCCACCAATGGGACGCTAGACATAGGCCCCCGCTTTTTTCAGGACCTCCTCCTGGATCACGGGGTCACTGGGAAAGTCCCTAAAATCTTCCCCGTAAGTCAAATAGCACGCCAGGCTTTCCAGCGCCTTTTCGACACTTTTATTAACCGGCAGTTCCAATGCCTTCCACCGCGTGCGCAAGACCTTTTTGACGATCCTTTCATCCACGTTGGGGTATTCTTTTTTCACCAACCGTGTATGGGCATCCGCCGCCAGCATGACGAGATAGGGGTTCAGGTCCCCGGCGAAGTAAAGGACATTGTCCATCCTGGCTGCCTGGGCGGCCTGATCATCCTTGCTCATCCGGCAATGGGGACACTCGTCTTCATCATAGGGATGGACGAAATCCTGGTTGCAGAGACACTCCCAAAAGAGGGAGGTGGTATAGATGGTTGTGAATTTGCGGTCAAAAAAGCTGCCCACCGGTTCTTGCTGGGTTTGTACGAGAAACATGTCATCCTCCTTGATCGTTTCAGAGACCTCTACCGGGCGGTCTCAGATTTTAGAAAATGGTGAGCTGTTCGGCGCCCCGGATATCCGGGAAATTCTCAGGCGGGACATCCTCCTGAGAGGGACGCTCTCCCGCTCCGCCGTTTGCCAGCCGCTCAGGCAGTAGATCCCGTTGGGCGCTGTTGAGTTCTTCAAAGACGCTGGCCAGGTCATAGTGCACGTTCCGAGACACATAACTGACCAACAGCTCTGTCAGGGTTTCTTGATGGCCGACCGCGTCAAATACAGCCGCCATCCCTTCGTTGTCCCCGCCGGAAGCCAGGAAAATGGCCGCCATGCGCTCGATGACCCGTCCCAAAATGACCTCCTCGACCGTTCCCCGGGTGACCAGGTAATACACCCGCACCGGCGTGGTTTGAGTGGGCCGGTGCGATCTGGCTGCGCCCTGCATCATGGTCAGGACAGACCAAACGGTTTGGTAGAAGATCACGGTGGGGGTGGCGATCAGGTTCAGACCCGTGCCGGCCCGGACAGGGTTGACAAGGATGGCGTCGGCGCCGGTGTCCGCCGCGTTATTGATGGTTCTTTCCAGTTTGTCCGGGCGAACATGGGCCACATCCAGGGTCCGGATGCCATGCTGCTGCAGGACATCTCCCAGGCGAGTGTTGAGGGCGTATTTCCCCGTGTGGTACACATAAACCAGACAGGGCCGGCCTTCCCGGGATTCTTTCCGGACCAGATCGACCAACGCCAGTTCTTTGGCCGAGAAGTATTCGGGATCAAGCAGGGGGTCCGCTTCGATGACGAGGGCTTCGTCCCCCTCTTCCGGATCTTCAACAGGCCATTGATGTTCACAGAGCGGTTTGGGTTGCCCGCACAGGCTGCACCGGAAGGCATTGGAGTAGGCTGAGAAAGTATGTAAGTGAAACCCCGACGGCAAGACATGCAGTTTGGCTAACTCGCTGCCGCTGACCCGAACTTTCTTTTCGTGAGCGAAACCCTCAGTTTCCACTTTCGCTTTGATGTCATCCATCAAGCGGTTGATGGCGATTTGTTCCTCCGCGGTCGGGCTGACGAAAACGGGGTAATCCGTTCTGGGAACCAGGTCAAAGCCGGCTTCCTGCAGCGACATATAGACGATGTCGTTGATCAGGTAGTTGCTGATCAGTTCCGGTGATACGCCGGGCAGCTCGACCCGTGCGCCCCAGCCTTCTTTAGCCCTGCCTGTTCGCCAGGTCCTGCGCCAGTTGCCGTATCGAGTAACAAAGTTGGATACTTCATCGATAGCCCAGTTTGAGCGGAACCACTTGAAAAGCCTGAAAAAGATCTGAAAATTTGAACTCGCCATACCGCCGTAGAAGGTGCCTGACATCCCCAGAACTTTGGCGAAGCTATCTGCCATCCAGCCCATCGCCTGGCCTTGTTTCGAGTCCGGGGCGCCATCTTCATGCACCTCGTCCAGGATCAATCCAAGCAGGTCAAGATCCATTTTCCTGGCGTACACCTTCAGAGCCTTTGCCAGTGAGTAAAGCTCGCCGTTTCTGGTTTCCTCCCAAAGCGGCGATCCGCAGAGCTCGCAGTTCTTCCCTCGTAAGCTCACGGTATCCGTCAGGGCTTCTTCAGCAGCCTGTTGGATATTTTCCTGGGTTTTGGTTCGACAGGAAGGACATGACACCGAAGCGCCGCAGGTTGGACAGACGATGTTTGGCACAAAATAGCCGTGATCTTCCTCAAAAGGAGGCTCATCCAGACGGTAGACGGCCTTAATTCCCTGAGATTGGCGCATGCGGGTCCGGGGGATGAGGATCACCATGGGAGTCATGGCGGTTTTGGCTTCTTTCATGGCCTGATAGAGGTCATTCACCCGATAAACGACTCGGGTAGCGAAGAAGGTCGAAGCGGTCTGGATGGACTTTTCAAAACCGGGCACATTCGCAGGCGGTGTGATCACAACCGAGAGCGGCCATCCGCCGGTGTGGATGCTGCAGTTGTGGCGGTCCGCATATTCCCGGACCAAACCCTCAAGCCAGCGGATTGAAGTGAAAGTCTTTCCGCTGCCGGGGTCGCCAGAGAGCACCACGGCATGGTTTCCCTTGGCCGGCAAATCATCGTATTGAGGGGCTTCAGGGAGCACCGCGCGCTTCCCCAGTGATTTGATCAACAGCGCCGTACAGACATGCTTTTGAGTGGTTGTCAAAGAAGGGCGAACCCCGCTGGACAGGTTGCGTACGCCCCGCCCGAAGAACGATTTATCAATCACGTTTCGAAGGAGCGGTTTCAAAACCTGTGAATAAGGGGCGTTGATTGGATCGTATGCTACGGGGAACGCCTCCTGAAGGCGGTCGGCCAGCGATTCGGCCCATTCCTCAAGGAAGATCCGCACCTGGCCGGCCCTTTGGGGGTCGTAGGTCGTCAGTTCGCCGGTTTCCAGGTCAAGTACATTGATGAGCGACTCAAACGAGCCGATCTGTTGTTTTTCTTCCTGGTGGTTTCTTTCCCGCTCTACCCGCCGAGAGTCGCCTCGCACGATACAGGTATGACCGGTTACAGGTGAAGTCAGGCGGAGCGATCCCAGAACACCGGAAGCCATCAGGGCGCCGTAGAGTTTGGCGCGCAAGGCCATCGCCGGGAAAACAGGGGGTCGTTTCCAACCAAAGACTTCCTGGCTGATCCGCCGCATATCCCAGGGAAGGCCGGCCGCCTTATTTTCCAGCGCTTCCAGGTCAATAGACTTCGACCGGAAGTAAATTCTGTTCTCGGCATGGGGGGTGTTGGGCAGCGCCACCCTGAAGGGCTGGACAAAACTCGGAAAATCAGGGTCATTGTCCTTGGCGTAGTTGAGGAACGCTGAGACGTTCTGGACCTGCAGATCGTCCGCCACATTGTTACCCCGTTTGACGCCGGTAAGGGTCAAAGTCCCATAGCCGCTATCCGTCACACGGACGTTTTTCAGGACCTGGTAGATCCGGCCCGCCCAGATGGTGGCGTGAGATTTGATGACGCTTTTGTCAATGTCCATCACCAGGAAACCGCCTGGCGCCAGATACCGGGTCACCGCCAGATATCGTTCGGTCAAGGCCGTTAGTTTCTCGTTGTTGGGCTTGGATGAAAAGACCAGGCTGAATTGGTTGTGAGACCCTTCAACATCGGCAGGGAAAACGCCTTCGATGGCGATCACCCGTTCATCCTGGGATTGGCGCCCCAGTTTGCTTTGCAACACAAAGACATTGCCGTTTACAGCGCTGGCAATATTCGTCAATACCGGGTCGGTCATCCGGTTGGCCCAGTTTGTGATCAGCGCCCTGCCGCCGGTCCGGGGGGCTTCAAGCGATCGGATGATGTTGTAGTTCATCCCAACACCTTCCTTCTGACCAGCGATAACACCAGCTCCTGCCATTCATCTTTGGTGATAATGACCTCCCAGAGGTTGCTGAATCCTCCGTAGCAGGTGCAGGTTGTGGCGTATCCTTCGGCGAGAAGCTCATCCCAAATTCTCGGGTACCACTGGGGATCGAGGGGCAGGGCCACAATTTTTTGCAGCTTCTCAAACAACAGGCCCAGTGCTGGTTGGTCCTCATCCGCTTTTGACCAGCAGAAGAAATTGGGCAGATCGCCCAGTTGCGTGATCTGTTGACTGGCCAATGCCCCTTTGTGCAGCAGGAGGACTAATTTCCCGAAGTCGAGATCTTCCCATTCATAGGTCTCCAGATCCTCAAACGAGATTGAGAACGGGACCGGGGTATCGTTATCGGGTTGAACCAACTGGCAGGGGCTCCACCTGGCCGTGGTTGCCAGGAACTCATTCAGGTTCGTACTGCGGCCGCCGAAAATACCGGCCACCAGGCGGGTTGAATCCGTCAGCACCATGCCCAGGCATTCAACCCCGGTCTCTTGCGGACCTGGGCTGAACCGGTCTTGTACCCGTTGGATTTTCCCAACCCGTTTGGGCCGGATGAAATGGTCGATTCTTAGCTCTTTATCCTTCATGTTTACTCCTTTCAAGAGCGATAAACGTCGTCCGTTAAAGGCACCCGCCGGTATTCAGGAAATACCGGCGGGTGTTCGTTCAGAGAAGGATCACCCCCTTTTACGATTGGTTTTGTGGCTCCTCGTTGTCGTCAGCCTCTTCCTGGCTGGGCGCTGGCTGTTGATCGGGCCTTTTTACCATTGGCATCAGCACCGCGGCGATCCGGCCGCCGCCGCTCGTTTGCATGGTGAACAGGAGCGGTTTCCGATCTGAGAAAATAGAAACCTTGGCGTTGCCGCCTTTCTTATCCGTTAGCTGGCTGATACTATTGGCCACCCGGCGGACCAGGTCGAACCCGATCGCAAGGGAAATGTCCTCCGACACCGAGGACTCGGCGAAGGGGATGCTGAACTGGCCGGAGCCTAAGGACGTCTCCTGGCTCATTAACAGCACCTCATCGCTGCCAAATTTGATCACGCCGGCTGTGGACTTTTCACCTGCCATCAGTGCCAGGATCTTTGACGCGCCGAAGTCAATTTCCGACAATCGCAAAACCCCCGCGGCTTTGGGAGCCCCCAGATTCGCAAAGATCTTTTCGACGCCGGGGTAGGTGATATTGGACAGGCAAGCCCAGCAGACGGCTTTGCCATCTGCCGCCATCAGTTTGTTCTTCCCCTTGCTTAGCGTAATGGACTGAGCATCAGACAGAGAGAGCAGCGTCTCAAACACTCTGGTGGCGTTGCTGGGGATCACAACTGACCCCGCCTCAACGGTCCCTGGCAAGTCAATGGTGTAAACACCGGCCACGAATCCATCGGTACCGATGGCGTTCATTCGGATTTTTCCAGCATTCAACGGACGCCAGGAAAGCTTTAGATAGGGATAGCTGCTGCCGGCAAAGTTGGCCGTTGTGAGGATTTCCTTCAACGCCGTGGCCGGGATGGAAAATAATTCTGCGTCCACCGGCGGTTCTTCCGGGTATTCCTCAGAGGGCAGCCCTTTCAGCTTTCCCTTGTAGGCCTCCGTTTGGACGCCGAGGTCATACTCGCCATCCTGTTTGAGGGTAACTTTCTGAGCGCCGGCTACCAGATCGACCAGGTTGGGGGGAATCAACAAGATCCCCTCAGAGCTGACCTGGGCGGGGATCGCTGCGCGGATGCCCACCACCAGGTCGGTGGCGGTTACATTCAAACCGGTATGGCGGTCCCCCTTGATCAAAAGGGCCTGGGCCGCCGGGATGGCAGTCCGTCCGCCCACGAAATGGGAGACTGCGGCCAGGGAGTTCTTCATCTCCCCGGAGAGATAAGCCTTCAAGGCATTGTTGCTCATCTTACTTTTCCTTTCCGATCAGTGCGTACTGATCAAAGAGCTGGGTTTGTTCAAATTCGTTGCGAATGGGATTCAGGGTTGGGACCATCATTGCGGCGCTTTGCATCTCTGGAAGGTCTGAACCGGAGAGTTGTTTTTGCAAGGCCAGCCAAGGTTCAACCTGCCGGCTTAGCCGGCGGCCAATCCCCCTGGCCCTTATTTCCGCCAGCAATTGCTCACGGGCGCCAGCATCCCGCCGGTCGCTCTCAAGACTGTCAACGTGCTGAAGAAATCCCAGCAGGGCCGCGCCTTCTTGTTCGTGATAGGCTTTGGTTTGAGCTGCGATTTTTTCCTTAGCCCGATCGCCAAAATCAGCCAGCGAATCCAATTGAAAGATGCTGTTGGTGAACCACGGGGCAAAGACAGCACACATCGCCCGGGTTGTCAGGACTTTGTTTTGACTGATGTCGGTAAAATGGCCGAAGACAAACCTGTTCAAAATCGGCCAGATGAAGTTGCCGGTCCCAACGCAGGGATCGGACACGGTTTCGGAAAGCCTCCGCATCCGCTCTTCCTGGCTTTCAACCCCCTCCCAGGGGGTTGCATAGAGAGAATCGTCTTCATCGCCGGGAGCAGGGTCAAAGCACCTGCCGGCCATCCTCCCCATCAGATCGGCCAGGTTCAAAGGGGTGGGATAGAATCCGTTCCAGCCCGTTCCGGTGTATTCAAGGGCAATAAAATTAAGGGCATCGGTTGGGCGCATGACCCAGCGGGCCAAGGGGAAGGGTTTGGTAAACAAGCCTTGTAAGGTTTGCTGCCAGACATCCTCGCTGTACCGGGAGGGCTTTTTCGCCAGATAGCCAAAAACATACAGGACAGCGCTCGCGATCACATCAACAACGCTGGAGGAATCAATTTTATACTGTACGGTTTGGATCAGGGGTTTGAAAAATTTTGCCACCTCAAAACCTGCATAGTTGTCCACGTCCAGCGGGGGAAGGGGGTCTTTGAGCGGGTCGGGCAGGTCCACACAGGCCCGGGCATACCAGGCATAGCGGTTAGCCAGGCGCTGCCAACCTACCAGATAATCCAGCAGCTTGATCCCAGGCAGGGCTTCGGCGTCCGCCAGGGGGGTAGGGGGGGGTCCCAGCAGCCCCAGTTCGTTGTCTTTACCGACATCCCGCATCAGCAGCAAGGACAGCATCGCTTTTGCAGTGGACTTTGGCAGGTGGTTGACCTCCCGCAACCACATATCCCAGGTGTAATGGTCCTTCGCCCAGGCCATAAATCCCTCAAAGCCGCCACGGGATTGGGTTGCTTCTCGGCGAATTGCCTTGGCCCGGTCATAATTCATGGGCTGGGTACCCAGAAAGGGGGTCAGTCCGCTGTAGCGAGTGCAGCCGGGCGGGAAATATTGTGTACTCATCCCTCAGTCCCGTTCCATGAAGGTGGCGTAATGGGGGTTGATCAGGATGTAGTACTGCCCGTTGCCGCAGCCGGCATACTCCGAGG
>WOYY01000093.1 GCA_011620555.1 Anaerolineaceae bacterium
ATTCTCATTTTTACCCGTAAAAGCGCCATTTTTGAAGAGGGGTGGGAAACTCAGGCGGCAGCCATGACCTCACAGGCATCCCGCCCCAGCTGGCCGTTCCGGCTAAGGACATCATTGGTGAACATTTCAGGGGCAAAACGGGGCATTAAAAACCTCCTGCGAGAATCCTCATTAATTCAAGAGATAATTGTCATAAGCGGACAACTCACAGAAATTATAAGGTACAATAGCCGATGTTGTAATTGTCAGATGGACATTTATTGTTCATTAATATAAGCTAGAAATATCAATTTTAGGAGGATCTCGTGGATGATGCAATTAATGGTCTTCTCAGGCCAAAAGGAATAGCCATTGTCGGTGCTTCGGATACACCGGGCAAAATCGGACATACGGTTGTTAAGAAACTCATCGAAGGCGGTTACGAGGATGGTATCTACCCCGTCAACCCCAAAGCCGATGAGATTCTCGGTTTAAAAGTTTACAAATCCGTTCTCGACATCCCCGGCCGTGTGGACGCTGCAGCGATCACCGTTCCCGCCAAATTCGTCTATGACGTCGCCAAGGAGTGCGGTGAAAAAGGCGTCAAAGGCCTGATCATTATCACCTCCGGTTTTAGTGAAGTTGGCGAAGTTGAACTCGAAGAACAGATCGTTGACCTCGCCCACAGCTATGGCATGCGAATCCTCGGACCTAACGTTGTCGGCACCCTTTCCAATACCGACAAACTGAATGCATCCTTTGCACCCTTCCTCCCCTTAAAAGGTTCCGCTTCCCTGGTTTCCCAGAGCGGCGCTCTGCTGATCGCCATGGACGCCATCACCTACACCCGGCGGATTGGCTTTGATAAAATGATCTCCATCGGCAATATGTCTGATCTCAATTTTGCAGACATGGTCAATTACCTGGATAACGATGACAACACCAAGTGCCTCACCTTATACATCGAAGGCCTCAAAGATGGCCGCCGTTTCATTGACGAGAGCAGGCAAGCCTCCAAACCGATTGTTGTGTTGAAATCAGGCGTTTCTGAGCATGGCGCAGCCGCCGCGGCTTCCCACACCGGCTCCCTCGCCGGCGCCACCAAAGTCTATTCCGCAGCCTTCAACCAGGCCGGCGTTATTCAGGCGACGGATCTGAACGATCTGTTTGACTGCACCCTGGCTCTTTCGCTGCAGCCCCCGATGAGGGGCGAAAACCTGCTGGTCATCACCAATGGCGGCGGTGTGGGCGTGCTTGCCACCGACTCCGCTGAACAGGCCAATGTGCCGTTGAAATTCGCCCCCAAGGACGTTCAGGAAGAATTGAAACTGCACATGCCCGCCTTTGGCTCCGCCAAGAACCCTGTTGACCTGACCGGTATGGCCGACACTGATTGGTACCATGACACGGTCAATTTCGCCTTCACCCACGACTGGGTGGACGCGCTGGTTGTGCTCTACTGCGAAACCGCCATGACCAACCCCATGGAAATTGCCCAGAGCATCTACAAGGCAATTAGCGAGACCGGCATCAAGGACAAGCCCGTCACCGTTTCTTTCGTCGGCGGTGAACGCTGTGAAGAGGCCATGCAGTGGCTGGTGGAACACGACATCCCCGCCTACAACGCTCCCGACCTGGCCGTCAAAGCCATGGGCACTCTGCATGATTTTGCCCGTTTGCAGGAAGTGAAGGGCGACACATCCTACGAAAACAAACAGGCCGACAGCAAAGCCGCCCGTGAGATCATCGCCAAGGTCCGCTCAGATGGCCGCACCGCGCTGACCGAGATCGAATCAAAACGAATTTTCAAAGCCTATGGTCTCCCCGTGGTTTCCACAGAATTGGCCACCTCCGAAGACAAGGCCATCAAACTGGCAGAGGCCAATGGTTACCCCGTCGTCTTGAAGATCGTCTCTCCTGATATCCTCCACAAATCGGACGCCGGCGGTGTGAAGGTCAACCTGAAAGACGAAGCCAGTGTGCGGGCTGCCTACCAGGAAATCCTCAAAAACGCCAAAGCCTACAAAGCGGATGCCGATGTCCACGGCATCGCCGTGCAGCACATGGCGCCCTGGGCGACGGAGATCATCATCGGCTCCATCAATGACGCCACTTTCGGCCCGACCGTTATGTTCGGCCTGGGCGGCATCTTCGTGGAAGTCCTCAAAGACGTGACCTTCCGGGTCGCCCCGATCTCCAAAGCGGAAGCGGCGGCGATGCTGGACGAGATCAAGAGTTCGCCCATTCTGGATGGCGTCCGGGGCGAAACCGCCCGTGACAAGGCCGCTCTGGCCGATGTCCTGGCCAAATACGCCTTCATGGTCGCAGACCTGACTGACGAGGTCAAGGAATCCGATGCCAACCCGGTTCTGGTCTACGAAAAGGGTAATGGCGTGATGGTCGTGGATGCCCGGATCATCCTCAAAGACAAATAATCGCCTAAGCAATAAACCAAAAAGCCACTGTGTGCCGGATCATTAAGCACAGTGGCTTTTCTATTCTCAGGAAATTATGCCCAATTCGCAGCAAAAAGTAAAAACACGCCACATCCCAGCCAAAGATTTCTCCAACAGGGCCTATTTCCCAGGGACCGAAGACCACCCATTCCACGCGCTGAACAGGCTTGACCGATACGCGGGCAAAATACCAGCCATCCTTTACCCCTTCCTCTTTGGCGGATTGGTCTACCTGCTGACCCACGGTGTCACTCGCAGTATCGCATTTACGGGCTTCATTCTGGGCGATCTGCTCATCTTGGCCCTGCTGCCCAAATTAAAGATCTCTTTCGGCCCGCCTACCCTGCCGATGCTTTTCCTGGCCCTTTTCCGGTTTCCCTTTATGGTGATCTTCAGGCTGCCGATAGCCCTTGGCTTTCAGATCGCGGGGACTCTGATGGTCATCTACGGTTTCATCATCGAGCCGCAATACCCGAAAGTTGAAAGATACAGGGTTGCCAAGCCGATTCCGGGTGAAAGCGGTATATTGAAAATCGTGCATCTCAGCGACCTCCACATGGAATACCTCACCCAGGCTGAAGAGCGCGCGATCGAAGCGATCAATGCCCTCCAGCCGGACCTGATCCTCTTCACGGGGGATTTCTTCAACCTTTCCCACCGTCAGGATGAGATCACCCATCAGGACATCGTCCATTTCTTCAACCGAATCCGCGGTTCCTGTGCCATCTTCGCCATCATGGGCAGCCCGGCCGTGGACCCCGCTGAGAGCCTGGATTGGATCCTCCCCCGGACCAGGATCCAATTATTGAACAATAAATCGGCAAGGATTGAAATTAACGGCAAAATGATCAACATCTACGGCCTGACCTGCACCCACCGACCGGGGGTGGATTCTCAGAAACTATCAAAACTTCTGGAATCAGCGCCGCCGGATGGCGCGGCCAATATCCTGCTCTACCATTCACCGGATCTGGCCCCTGAGATCGCGGATTTCGGCATTGACCTTCAACTTTCCGGTCATACCCACGGCGGCCAGGTTCAAATTCCTTTCCTTGGGCCCATTTTCTCTGCCTCACTTTACGGGAACCAGTTATCAGAGGGTCATTATTGGGTTAATGATCGCTTAAATCTGATCGTTTCGAGAGGTTTGGGCCTTGAAGGAAACGCCGCTCCGAGGGTAAGATTCCTTAGTCCGCCAGAAATCGGCCTTATCTCTTTTGAATTTCTTCAGGATAATGTAAAATAAGAGTGTTAAAACGATATTTAAGAGAAAGAATTTTCTAGAAATGAAAAATTTTATCATCGATATGGACGGCGTCCTTATCCAGGGCAACCGGATCATCCCGGGTGCCGACCAGTTTATCAATCGATTGCGCGCGCAGGGGCGGAAATTCCTGCTCCTGACGAACAACCCCGTCTATACCCCACGGGACCTGGCGCACCGCTTGCAGGCCACCGGATTGCAAATCGAGCAAAACCAGATCTTCACTTCAGCCTTGGCCACAGCCGCTTTCCTGCACCAACAGCGCCCGAATGGGAAAGCCTTTGTCCTGGGTGAAAGCGGCTTAACGGAAGCCGTCCACGATATCGGTTATATCATCACCGATGGCGAACCGGATTATGTCGTCCTGGGCGAGACTCTCGCCTACGATTTCCAGATGATCAAAAAAGCCATCCGCCTGATCCATGATTCCGGGACGCGTTTCATTGCCACCAACCCGGACGCCTCCGGACCCAGCGAAAACGGCCTGGTGCCGGCCTGCGGCGCCATGGCCGCCCTGATCGAGAAAGCCACCGGCGTTGCACCCTTCTTTGTGGGCAAGCCAAATGCCCTGATGATGCGGACAGCCCTGAATTACCTGAACGTTCACTCTGAAAACACGATCATGGTTGGGGACCGTATGGATACAGACATCGTCGCGGGGGTGACCAGCGGCATGGAAACCATCCTGGTGCTCAGCGGTGTGACCAAAGAGAGCCAAATTGACAAATTCCCCTACCTCCCCACTTTCATCAGAAACTCCGTAGCCGAGATCCATCCCGAAGAATTCGACGTTTGACAACTGCCCCTGACTGAGTATAATCTTGATATATGAGTAATAAGACCTTTTCACGCAGGAATTTTCTCAAATTGGGTGCGCTCAGCCTATCCTCCCTGGCTTTTTCGCCCCTGATTTCAGAAGCTGAACAGCAACCCCTCCAGCGCAGACTGATGCGGGTGGGTTCTGACGATCCTGTTGTCATCCGCTCCCAGCCCAGCGATAAGGGAGCCACCCTGTATCAAAGATATAAGGATGATTTGCTCAATGTCTATGATGAGGTTGAATCGCCGGATGGCCCGTCATGGAACCCGCTCTGGTACAAAGTTTGGGGCGGCTATGTTCATTCCGGAAAGCTGGTCGAGGTCGATACTATTCTGAACGAAGTCGCATCCAGCATCCACGCGGATGGGCAGCTGGGCGAGATCACCGTGCCCTATACCCGGGCTTACCGCTATACCAATCTTTACGGCTGGGTGGAACTCTCCCGGCTCTATTACCAATCCGTCCATTGGATCTGGGATATCATCACTGGGCCCGACGGCGCCCCCTGGTACGAACTGGAAGATGAGCTTTCCCGCCTGCGCTATGCGATTCCAGCCGAACACATGCGGTTGATCCCTGACCAGGAACTGTCGCCCATCCACCCAGACGCTTCCGGTCGCAAATGGATTGAAGTATCCCTCACCGGCCAGCAATTGACGGCCTACGAGGGCAGCGACATCGTCCTGCAGACCAAGATCTCCAGCGGGTTGCTGACCCAGGAGATGGCGACCCCGGCCGGAGATTTCCGGATCGAATCCAAATATGCCTCCAAACACATGGGTGATGGCGATGTCACCTCGGATATTTATGCCTATGAACTGATGGGCGTCCCCTGGGACTGTTTTTTCGTCCTCGATTCCGGGATCGCCACCCACGGCACCTACTGGCATAACAATTTCGGGATCCAGATGAGCCACGGATGCGTTAACATGCGCAATGCGGAAGCCAAATGGCTCTTCCGCTGGGCGGAACCCGCCTTTGATCCCCATCTCTTCACCCGCACCATGGGCTACGGCACGCCGATTTCGGTGGTCTGAAAACGCTCAGACAAAGGCCATGAACACCTGGTTGCCCACCATCGTCCCACGATGCGTCAAGCGAATCCTTTTACTTTCCCCCTCACCTACCCATTCCAATAAGCCCAGACCGACCAGCCGGTTCAACTCAGCTTCAAAAACCGCTTCCATAGATGCGTTATAGCGGCGGTGGAAATTCTTTGCGCCGACGCCCTGCCTAATCAGGCGCAGACCCAGCATCATCTCGTCCATCATCCTGGTCTCAGGATCGACAAACTCGCTTGAGATCGTCGCCGGGGTGTTTGTCGGCGTCCAGTCTGCGCCGCCAGCCCCCTGCATCCGGGTGATGTAATCCGTCAGACCCGGCGTATTGACCAGCCTGAGGTGCTCAAAGTAGCCCTGAGCGCCCGCCCCGACGCCGATATAAGGATCATTCAGCCAATACTGTAAGTTATGCCGGCAGCGCAGGTCCACTCCGTCGTTTTCTTTCGCCCAGTTGGAAATCTCATAATGCTGGTACCCCGCCTCAGCCAGCAGTTCCATGGCAAGTTCATACATATCCGCCTGCAAATCCTGATCCTGCGGTTCGATCAGCCCCCGCTGGTGCCAGCGGTAAAGCGCCGTCCCTTCCTCGATAATTAAGGAATACAGCGAAAAATGCTCCGGTTGCAGATCAATGGCCCGCTGGAGCGAATTTCGCCAGCTCTCCAGGTCCTGCCAGGGCAGCCCGAAGATCAAATCCAGGTTGATATTCCGGAAACCGGCCCTTCTGGCACCGGAAACGGAGGTGAGGACATCCCGAATGGAATGGACCCGGTCCAGTCGCGCCAGGTCAAACGAATCGGTGGATTGAACGCCAATGCTTATGCGGTTGAACCCCAAAGCGTGCAGGCCTTTGAGGTAATCCGCCTGAATCGTCCCCGGGTTGGCCTCCAGGCTGATCTCGCATTCTTCAGTCAGCGCGTAGCTTTGCCGGATCGCCTCCAGGACTTTTTCATAATCCTTCAAAGCCATCAACGAGGGGGTCCCTCCGCCAAAGTAAATGGAGTGCAGAGGTATTTTTTCGGTGTATTGATTGGCTATGCGAATTTCTTTGACCAAGGCATCCGCATACAGCGGCAGCTCGCTCTCGCGCCCGGCGGTTGTGATAAAATCACAATAATGGCAGCGATGTTTGCAGAATGGGATATGAACATATAAACTGTGATTCATATCCCCAGTTATACCACTCCCCCTTTGGTAATCCCCAGCTTTCACGAATGGTCAACTTCTCCGCCTTAGGGTATACTAGTCCAGAATTATGATGAGCCAAGATACGAACACCTCAAAAACGAAACTGTGTCCGGTTTGCGGCACCCGCCTGAACGAGTCCGCGACCAGGTGCCTTGTCTGCGGTACTGAACTCGATGGCAAAGCCAGCCCCAGGAAAAATGACGGCGTCAAGGCAAAAAGGCTGCCCGAAATCACGCTTAGCCTGCCGGCCGCCCTGGGCCTCCTGGCCCTTTTCATCACGCTCGGCGCCGTGGTCGTCTTCCTGATCATCAGCTCAAACGCGCAAGGCGAAACGCCCGAAGAAATGGTAGCTGTGGGCAGCCCCACGGTCAGCCCGACCGTCACGCTCACCCCAACCGTGACCCAGACGGCGACCCTGGAGCCAACCTGGACGCCGCTGCCGACCATCGCCTATACGGTCAAGGCCAACGAAACCTGTTCCGATATCGCCGTGGCTTTCGGTATTTCCGTCCAAAGCATCATCCTCGAAAACAACCTGACGGCCAGTTGTACACTCTTCGAAGGCCAGCCGCTGAACATCCCCCAGCCGACACCTACCGCATCGCCCCAGCCGACCGCGACGCTTAGTGATGTTGAAAAGACGGAGAAAGCCTGCGATGTTGTGTACTACACTGTGACTGAGGGCGATACGCTGAGTAAGATTGCCGATGAGTACAATGTCAGCATGACAGCGATCAGGGAATACAACGGCCTGCCCAATGATACCGTCTACGAAGATATGCCCTTGGCCATTCCGCTCTGCCAGCGTGAACCCACGCAAGGCCCCACGCCAACGCCGACCAATCCCCCGCCCTATGCGGGGCCAAACCTGCTGCTCCCAGCGGATGGCGCTTCTTTCGTAGGCTCAACCACATCCATCACCCTGCAATGGGCCGCAGTCGGCAATTTGCGGGAAAACGAGGCCTATGCGGTCACCGTGACAGACCTGACCAGCGAAAACCGGGAGACCGTCACGGATTTCGTCACAGACACCTCTTATATCCTGCCGCAATCCCTGCTGCCAACGGATGGAGTCCCGCACATCTACCGCTGGTCGGTCTATATCGCCCGGCAGGTGGGCGGCGGCGAAACCGAAACCGATAACTGGGTCTCTGCGGGCAACCTGAGCGACCAGCGAGTGTTCGGCTGGTTCACGGCGAGCGGCTCAGTGCCCGCAACGGTCACCCCGACACCCTAATTAAAAGCAAAACCGGAGGAGCGTGCTCCTCCGGTTTTTTTATCTCGATACGATTTAATTAAGCTTCCAAATTCTCAAGATAATGCGTGGCCTGGATCGCAGCCACCGCGCCCATCCCCGCTGAAGTGATCACCTGGCGGAAGTGCGGGTCGGTGATCTCGCCAGCCGCGAAAACACCAGGAATTGAAGTCTCCATCAGGCCATTGGTGACAACGTACCCAGTCGCGTCCATTTCAACTTGCCCTTTGAAGAGGTCCGAGTTGGGGATATTCCCAATGAAGATAAAAATGCCATCCGTCTGGTGAACCTTCTCTTCACCGGTCTTGACATTCTTCAGTTTTACAGCGGTCACTGCATCTTCACCCATAATTTCAGTGACCACGGTATCCCAAATGAATTTGATCTTCGGGTTTTCCAGCGCCCGCTTGCGCAGGATCGCGCCCGCGCGCAATTCATCCCGTCGGTGGATGATCGTGACGGTATTGGCGAAGCGGGTCAGGAACAGACCTTCTTCCAAGGCGCTATCCCCACCGCCCACCACGACAATGTCCTTACCCTTGAAAAACCAGCCATCGCAGGTGCCGCAGTAAGAAACCCCCTTGCCGGTAGATTCCTTTTCACCGGGAATGCCCAATTTCCTGGGGTCCGCGCCGGTCGTGATAATCAGGCTTTTACATTCATATCGCTTGCCATAAGATTCAATCACAATTGGCTTCCGGCTCAAATCCACCGAAGTGGCGTAATCCATTTCAAATTCTGCCCCAAAACGCTCGGCCTGAGTCTGGAAGAGCTGACCCAATTCCGTACCGCCAACCCCTTCAGGAAAACCAGGATAATTTTCGATTGTATCGGTTGTTGAAACTTGGCCATGGAGGGTCATCCCTGTGAGGACAAGCGGGTTTAATTCTGCCCGGGCGGCATAAATAGCCGCAGAAAGACCGGCCGGTCCCGATCCTAAAATGATCAAATCTCGTTTGACTGTCTCTTTTTCATTTGCCATGTTGAATCTGCCTCCTTGTTATCATCGTAGCTATGATGCACCTTTGTCGTGATTGGTTACAAAATCCTATTCATTATGCCCAACCCGCAATGACGCGTCAAGCGGACTCAAACAATTTCAATAAATTCAGACCCTTATTGCCCATAATCTTGCAACATGGCATATAATTCTTATGGTCTTTTTTAGAATGGAAGGAAGAATATGACGTCCAAAAACATCACAGACGCAATCGCCTATTACCAATCGCATTACGACGAACTGCTCGGACAGTTCCAAACGCTTTTACGCATTCCGTCCATTTCAACTTCGGAGGAAGCAAAAAAGGACGTCCAAAAAGCAGCTGACTTTCTGGTCAACAAACTCGAATCCATTGGGCTGCACAATGTCAAAGCCTATCCGACCCCCCGCCATCCCCTGATCTATGCAGACTACCTTGTCAATCCAGATAAACCCACCGTTTTGATCTATGGTCATTATGACGTCCAACCCCCGGACCCCATGGATGAGTGGGAAACGCCGCCCTTCGAACCGACAATCCGCGGCGACTATCTCTTTGCCCGGGGGGCATCAGACATGAAAGGTCAGGTCTGGGCCAACATCTCCGCACTCGAATCCATTCTCAAGACCAGCGATCTGCCCGTCAATATCAAGATCCTGTTTGAGGGCGAAGAAGAGATCGGCTCTCCAAGCCTCGATTCCTTCCTCGAAGAGCATAAAGACCTGCTCAAGTGCGATCTGGTCCTGAACACCGATGCCGGTATGGTTTCACCCGCCAAGCCCACCATCATCTATGCCCTGCGCGGCCTGGCCGTCTTTGAACTGCGAGTCTACGGCCCCAATGCCGATCTTCATTCCGGCATCTTCGGCGGTGTGGTCGCTAACCCGGCCAATGTCCTGGCGAAACTGATCGCCGGCATGCACGATGAGCATGGACACATCACGCTGCCCGGCTTCTACGATGAAGTCCGCAGGATCAGCCCCCAGGAAAGTGAAGCCCTGTCCCGGATCGGTATGGACGAGGACTTTTTCAAAGCCATCTCCGGCGTCCGGGCCCTGGGCGGTGAAGACAATTACCCACCCGTCGAGCGCATCGGCGCCCGGCCCACCCTGGATGTCAATGGCCTCTATGCCGGCTATATTGCACCCGGCACCAAGACTATCATCCCGGCCTACGCCATGGCAAAAATCTCAACCCGGCTGGTGCCCGATCAGAACCCCAGAGCCATCGAAAAAAGCCTGCTCGCCTACCTCGAGGCCAATGTCCCGGATACCGTTCGCTGGGAGCTGGATTATATGTCCGGCGCAGAAGCCTATCTCACCGAAGAAGCGCCCGGTGTGGACCTGTTCATGCAAGCTCTGGAAGATACCTGGCAGGTCAAGCCCATCAAAAAGCGGGAAGGCGGCTCCATCCCGGTGGCAACTTCGATGAAAAAGATCCTCGGGGTCGATTCCATTCTCACCGGCTTCGGTTTGCCGGATGACCAAATCCATTCACCCAACGAGCGGCTCCACCTGCCCACCCACAAAAAAGGCGTGCAGGCGCTGATCCGCTTTTATTCAAGCTTTTAGAAATATAAAGGTACCTCTATGAAAGAAAGAATGCCGTCCTACGGCGGCCAGGCAGTGATTGAAGGCGTATTGATGCGGGGTCAAACTTCCCTCGCGATGGCCAACCGCACGCCAGAAGGTGAAATCGTTGTCAACCAGGAAAAATTAACCGGGATCTATACGACCAATATCCGCAAGATCCCCTTCCTCAGAGGCTTGATCCTCCTTTGGGATTCGCTGGGTCTGGGAATGCAATACCTGACTGAATCCGCCAATATCCAAACCGGAGAAGAAGAAAAGCTGGAAGGGCCAGCGCTTTTCCTGACCCTTGCTTTCTCGCTGGTTGGTGGAATCGGCCTGTTTTTCCTGCTGCCCGCCCTTGTTTCCGGCCTGCTCGAAAAGGTGGTCAGCGTCAGCCCCTGGGTAACCAACCTCTTTGAAGGGGTGCTCCGCCTGGCCATTTTAATCCTCTATTTATGGGTCATCGGAAAAATGCCTGAGATCGAACGGGTTTTCATGTATCATGGCGCGGAACATAAGACCATCAATGCCTTCGAAGACAACGCCGAATTGACGCCCGCCATAGTCAAAGGCTACTCTCTGGAACATCCCCGCTGTGGGACCTCCTTTATCCTGACCCTGGTCCTGCTTTCCATCATTGCCTTTTCACTCCTGGGGCCGCTCTCCCTGCTATGGCGCTTACTATCCCGCCTGCTGATGATCCCAATTTTGGCCGGCATTGCGTATGAATATATCCGCTTGATGGCAAACCACCTGGACTCCCCCGTCGTCAAAACCTTGATCAAGCCCAACCTGGCCCTTCAACACCTCACCACCCGGGAACCCAGTGAAGAAATGCTGGAAGTTTCCATCAAAGCATTCGAAACCATGTATGCCATGGAACAGACGAAAGGTGAAGAAATACCAATCGCCTGACTCACAGCGCATCGGAGGGGACATTGAACAAACCTTGGCTCTTTTCATTGACCGGCCAGCTCATCGGCCTGTTATCCACTGGGCTGATCCTCCTGATCGCCCAGCCCAGGCAGGGCGTCCCGATCACACTTAGCCCCCCGTCCACAGCCACGCCGACTCTTCCCACCCGCACCCCGGAACCAATCTTCGTTCAGGTCAGCGGTGCGGTCCTTTCGCCTGGAATTTATCCCCTTCCACCCGGCAGCCGGACGGAGGATTTGATCAAAGCCGCGGGCGGCTTGACCGCCGATGCCGACCTGGACCGGATCAACCTGGCGGCTATTCTGCGGGATGGGGCCTATTATTATTTCCCAAGTCCCAATGAACCCATCCCCGAAACGGCGGCCAACGCGCCGGGAAATGCCGCCAGCGCCGCTGAGAACGACATCTCCTATCCCATCAATCTGAACACGGCCTCGCAGGAGGAACTGGAATCCCTGCCTGGCATCGGCCCATCCAAGGCTGCGGACATCATCAACTATCGAGACGCACAGGGACCCTTCGCCACCCTGGAAGACCTGGCGAATGTCCCCGGCATCGGGCTAACCACGGTGGAAAGCCTGAGAGAATATTTAACCGTTGAATAAACCTAAACCATGAAGAGCAAATACCACATCGAAATGACCCGGAACGCCCTGAGCGATCCCTTCACGGAAAAAGCGTTGCGGACTATCGTCAGAGCGAATGTCTGGCAGGACCGCCCCCGCAACCAATTTGGGCATGATTATATCCATTTTGATGGCAGCGCCTTTGAAGCTGGCCAGGCCTACATCCGCGATCAAAAACGGGTGATTATCGCATCCCTCCAAAATGAGAAGCTGCTAAAAGCCAGAAAAGCGTTTGGCCAAATCACGCACACCTGGCAGGATTTCTACAGCCACAGCAATTATGTCCGGCTGTGGCTGCAAGCCCATCCCGACGCCGCGCCGGATGGGATCAACCCATCCGACCCGGCCATTCTCAACAGCCCTGAGCTGCGGTCCGGCGTGAATTACGGCCTGATGGAATTCATTTCCATGATCCCCCTGCTCTCAAAAAGGATCGTTCCCAGGATGCCGGCCGACTCGCACGCCAAAATGAATATGGATGGGCCAGAGACAGGCCCCCTCTTTCCCTACGCCATCGCCGCCGGTCAAAAACGGACAGCCCAGCTATGGCAGGAACTCCTGGAAGAATTTGAGGAGGAAGGCATCCCGCAGGACCGGATCAAGAGCTTTCTGGGCAGGGAAAAAGACAACTAAAGGTATAATAATTCACATGAACAAGAAACAGGAAATCCAACAAGCATTGACCGCCGCCATGAAGGCCAGAGATGAAGATACCAAGCGCACTTTGCGCCTGGTGATGTCCGCCATCAAACTGGCTGAAGTCGAATCAGGTGGAGAATTGGAGGAAGACCGGGTTCTGAGCATCCTGCAGAAGGAAGTGAAGACCCGGGAGGATATCATCGCCGAATCAGAAAAAGCCAAGCGGCCGGATCTGGTCGAGGCGGCAAAGAAGGAAATGGACATCCTCAACACCTTCCTTCCCCGGCAGATGGATGCGGCTGAACTCAAGGCCTTGGCTCAGGAAGCCATCACCGAGGCCGGCGCATCCAGCATTCGGGATATGGGCGAGGTGATGAAAGTCCTGATGCCCAAACTGCAGGGCCGCGCAGCGGGTTCCGACGCCAGCAAAGCGGTCAGGGAACTCCTCCAGAACGCATAACGACCCATGGCCATCCAGACCGAGGTTTCGCAACGACCGAACAGATCGGCAACGATCAAAACCCTCATCCTGATCCTCACCGGTGTCCTTTCGTTCTTCGCGTTAATCCTGCCGGAAACTTTCAGCGATTCAGCCTACCCCATGGCTATTGGCGAAGCTTCTCCTCAGGACATCCTGGCGCCTTATTCTTTGACCTTTGAAAGCGAAGTCCTCACGGAAAAAGCCCGGCAGGAGGCTGCGGATGGGATTTCGCCCATTTACCTCCCCACCGATCCCAGCATTGGTCGCCGCCAGGCTGAGTCCCTGCGGACCATTCTGTACTTTATCACAACGGTCCGCCAGGACGATTTTGCGACCCTCGAGCAGCAGATTGCAGATATTCAGGCAATTGACGCAATCGACCTCTCGGATGAAACAATCACCCGAATCCTGCAGCTCAGCGACAGCCGCTGGGAAGCTGTTGAATCGGAAACAACCGCGGTTCTTGAGCAAGTGATGCGGAACACCATCCGGGAAAGCGACCTCTATTCCGCCAAACGTAACATCCCATCCCTGATTGACTTTTCCTTCCCCCAGGACCAGGCGGATATCGTCGCTGAACTGGCCGAACCTTTCATTGTTCCCAACAGCTTGTACAGCGCAGAACAGACTGAGGCCGCCATAGCCGAAGCCCGGCAAGCCGTCGCCCCGGTGATCCGTTCCTTCATCTCCGGTGAAACTCTGGTCCGCAGGGGCCAGATCATTGAGGATGTGGATTGGGAAGCCCTCCAACGCTATGGACTCATCCAGACTGGCAACCGGGTTCGGGACGTGGTCGGCGCGGGAATCCTGGCTGTCCTTTTGACCGTACTCGTCGGCCTCTATTTCCGCTGGCGGCGCAACACCCAGAATTATTCCTTCAAATCCGTCGTGTTGATCTCCATCACTTTCCTGGCTTTCCTGACCATTGGGCGCTTTGCCATCATTGATCGCACAATCCTGCCCTATGTGTTACCCCTGGCCGCATTTGCCCTGACCCTGTCGACCATTTTCAACTTTGAATTGGCCGCTATTTTATCCGTCGTCCTCGGGATCATGACCGCCTATGGCATGCCCCAGGGTTTCAACCTGACCCTCTTTTATATCATCCCCACACTCGTGGGGATGCTGGTCTTAGGTAAAGCCCATCGCATCGCATCCTTTTTTATCTCAGGGATCACCGTCGGGATCGCCGGCATTGGGATCATCCTGAGTTACCGCCTGCCAGACTCGGTCACCGACTGGGTCGGAATTGCCACGCTGTCAGGCGCAGCGATGATCAACGGCATCGGCGCGGCAGGTTTAACGCTGCTCCTGCAATACGGATTTTCTCAGATCCTGGGGACGACCACCGCCCTGCAATTATTGGATACCTCCCGGCCAGACCATCCCTTGCTACAGCTATTGCTGCGGAATGCGCCCGGCACTTACCAGCATTCCCTCCAGGTCTCCAATTTGGCGGAACAGGCTGCGGAAGCGATCGGCGCGAATGGGCTACTGGTTCGCGTTGGCGCCATTTTCCATGACTGCGGCAAATCGCAAAACCCCCAGTTCTTCATCGAAAACCAGATCCTTGAGAAGGTCAACCCCCATGACGATCTGGACCCCCTGACCAGCGCCCAGACCATCATCAGCCATGTGACAGATGGTGTTGAACTGGCCAAGAAATATCACCTCCCCAGCCGGGTCATTGACTTCATCCGCGAACACCATGGCACGATGTACACCCATTACCAATACACCCAGGCGGTCAAAGAGGCCGGCGGGGATGAAACCCAGGTTGATAAGTCCCTCTTCACTTACCCCGGCCCGCGGCCTCAATCCCGGGAGACCGCGCTTCTGATGCTGGCCGATGGCACGGAGGCCCGCGCCCGAGCGGAAGCGCCTAAAAATGAAGAGGAATTACGCTCGTTGATCGACACCGTCTTTATCTTTTACACCCAAAATCACCAACTGGAAGATACCAACCTGACCTTGAAAGACCTGCAGATCGCCAAAGAGTCCTTCTTCCAGACGCTGAAGGGCACTTACCATCCCAGAGTGAAGTATCCCGCATTGGGAATCAAAACCGAGCCCACCCCACTGCCGCAGCCCGAAGAGAAAGCCCTGCCGAAATGATCGAAATCCAATTTGATCCGCAAGATTCAATCGAGCTGCGACCGGCACGAATCCGCGAGGCGATCACTGCTGTGCTCACCATCCTCAAGAAACCAGAATTTGAGATCACCCTGGGTCTGATTGACGATAAAGAAATGCAGCAGTTAAACAAAACCTTCCGTGGCGAAAATAAAACCACGGATGTTTTGTCATTTAATCAGGACCTTCAGGACCCTGAAACAGGGCGGTTTTATCTGGGGGACATCCTCATCTCTCTCCCTCAGGCCGCCCGCCAGGCCGCTGAACACCATCATCCCCTGGAAGACGAGGTCGTCTTCCTCGCCATTCACGGCACGCTGCACCTCCTGGGGTATGACCATTACACCCCAGAGGAAAAGGCCAGCATGTGGCCGCTTCAGGATCAGATCTTCGCCGACTTAAAATCTAAATGGAACGAGGAGGAAAAATGAGATCCCCCCAACGCCTGCAAAAAATCGGACTTGTTCTTTCGGGTTTTGCGATCCTCGGCATGCTGTTCTCATTGCTGGGCACCGCTGGGGTCTGGATTGTTCGGCCAGGCCTCACCCGCAGTGTCGCCAGTGTACTGGACCTCTCAAATAACACCCTGGTGACGACCCAGTCCGCCATCGGTGTCCTTTCCAGTTCTCTGGACCAGGCCGAGCAGGATCTGGGCCTGATCCAATCCTCGTTGGAAACCCTCAGCGGGACTATGGAAGATATTTCAGCCTCATTGACCACATCCGGAAACCTGATCGGAGATGACCTCAGTCTGACCGTGACCGAGGTTCAGGCGGCCCTGGTATCAGCCGCTGCCAGCGCCGAGTTCATTGATGACACCTTGGCTTTCATCGCTGCAATTCCGCTCATCGGCGCAGATTACCAGCCCGAAACGTCATTGCACCTCAGCCTGGGGAAAGTGGCCGAAAATCTCGAAGACGTGCCGGATTCGCTCTCAACGCTCGAAACCACCCTGGTGTCCGCCGCCGGCAGTCTGGAAGATTTCTCGGCGGATTTAGCCATCCTTTCGGCCGACCTGGAGACAACCCTTGAGGACCTGGGCGATGCGGAATCCATTCTGGCGGAGTATGATAGCATTCTTACCGAAGCGATCAGCAAGATTGAACAGGTCCAAACCCACCTCAACCTTTACAGCGTTTTAACTTCTATGTTCCTCTCAGGCGTGTTATTATGGTTGGGCGTTGCCCTGTTCAGCGTCTACCTGCAGGCGCAGGATTACATCCATTATGAAGAAAAGATCGTTTCGCTCACGGACTTGGAGCAAGAGTGAGCACCTCACAACCAAACTCATCACCTTTAGGAGAATGAATATATGAAACACTTTCTTGATATCGCAGATTTCACCAGTGAAGAAATTCAGGGATTGCTGACACTGGCGACCAGGCTCAAAGCCGAGCAGAAAAGGGGCGAATCCCGCCCCCTGCTGAAAGGCAAAGTCCTGGCGATGGTCTTCCAGAAACCCAGTCTGCGCACTCGAGTCAGTTTTGATATGGCCATGCGGGACCTCGCTGGTGACGCGCTTTACCTCTCACCCAATGAAATCGGGCTGGGCAAACGGGAATCCATCGCTGATATCGCCCGGGTGCTTTCCGGGTATGTCCAGGTGGTGATGGCCCGGGTCTTTGACCACCAGCACATCCTGGAACTGGCGAAATGGTCGTCCGTTCCCGTGATCAATGGCCTCAGCGATTACAACCACCCCTGCCAGGCCATGGCCGATGCCCTCACGATCTATGAAGAATTTGGCTCGCTCAAGGGCCGGAACGTCTCCTATATCGGCGATGGCAACAACGTCGCTGTCTCCCTGATGAAAGCGGTCACCAAATTGGGCGCGAATTTCCGGATCGCCAACCCGAAAGGATATGACATGCCCCAAGGCGACATCGAATTGGGCAAAGAGATCGCCCGGGAAAACGCAGGGTCGGTGACCCTGCTGCGCGAGCCTCAGGCAGCCGCCGAGGGCGCCGATGTGATTTACACCGACACCTGGACCAGCATGGGCCAGGAAGAGGAAGCCAAAAAGCGCGAAGCGGTCTTCCCACCCTACCAGATCAACGACGACCTGCTCAAATTGGCTAAACCCACCGCCATCGTGATGCACTGCCTGCCCGCCCACCGCGGCCAAGAGATCACCGATGCGGTCGCTGATGGGCCGCAATCCCGCCTTTTCCCCCAGGCCGAGAACCGCATGCACGCCCAGAAAGCCATTCTGGTTGATCTGCTGCTCGGAGGCGATCCCGATGATGTCAAATAGTGAATATTTCATTCGCCTGGAGGATCAATACGGCGCCCACAACTACCATCCCCTCGATGTCGTCCTGACCAGGGGCGAAGGCGTCTGGGTATACGATGTTGACGGAAATAAATATCTGGACTGTCTAAGCGCCTATTCCGCGCTCAACCAGGGCCATAACCACCCGAAAATCCGCCAGGCGATGATTGATCAACTCGATAAGATCACCCTGACCTCCCGGGCTTTCCGCAACGACCAACTCGGGCCATTCTACAAGAAACTCTCCGATGTAACGGGGTATGAAATGAGCCTGCCGATGAACAGCGGCGCAGAGGCCGTTGAGACGGCAATCAAGGTCGCCCGGAAATGGGCCTATGTCGTCAAAGGCGTCCCCCGCTATGAGGCGGACATCATCGTCGCCGAGGGCAACTTCCACGGCCGGACGACAACCATCATCTCATTTTCTTCCATCGAATTCTACAAGCACGATTTCGGCCCCTTCACGCCGGGCTTCCCCAGCGTGCCCTATGGCGATCTGGATGCAATCAAGGCCGCCATCACACCCAACACCGCCGCAATCATGCTTGAACCGCTCCAGGGAGAGAACGGGGTCATCGTCCCACCGGAGGGGTATCTCAAAGCTGTCAAATCACTATGCGAAGAGAATAATATTCTTTTCATCGCGGATGAAATCCAGACCGGGCTGGGCCGCACAGGCGCGCTTTTCGCCAGTCAGCATGAGGGCGTCCGGCCGGATATCACCATCATCGGCAAGGCCCTTTCCGGCGGGTTCTACCCGATATCCGCCGTCCTGGCCGATCAGGCCATCCTGGGCCTCTTGGAACCCGGCGAACACGGCTCGACCTTTGGCGGCAGCCCTCTGGCCGCGGCGGTCGCTGTTGCTGCCCTGGAAGTCATTGAGGAAGAAAACCTGGTCGAGAATGCCCGCAAAATGGGGCAGTACATCATGGAGTATCTCGAAGAGATTCCCAAGAAAAACATCCGGGACATCCGGGGCAAGGGCCTGCTGATCGGGGTCGAACTTAAGCATGAACGGGGCGGCGCCCGCCGCTTTGCTGAAGCCCTGCAAAAACAGGGGATTCTCGTGAAGGAAACCCATGAACATATCCTGCGGCTGGCCCCCCCCCTGACCATTGACAAATCCACAGTGGACTGGATGCTGCCCGTCCTGCGGGATGTCTTACTCATGGATTAACGAGCATCTGGGAGGATGTGATGAAACGTTTCGCAAAGATTGTGTGCACCCTTGGCCCCAGCAGCAACACCAAGGAAAAGATCCTCGCCCTGGTCAATGCCGGGATGAACGTCGCCCGGTTAAATTTCTCGCATGGCTCCCAAGAGGACCACGCGAAAATGATCGGGCTCGTCCGGGAAATCTCGGACGAAGTAGGGACGCCCATCACCATCCTCCAAGACCTCCAAGGCCCCAAACTTCGGATCGGCAAGCTGCCGGAGGGCCTCATCGAACTCAAACCCGGCGACGAGGTCGCCCTCAGCTCTTCCGAGGACTTCGTCAGCGATCAGAATGATATTTTCATCCCCTTTGAAGTGCCAGACCTGCATAAAGCGGTCCAGCCCGGTAACCATATCCTTCTGGATGACGGCCAGCTTGAAATGGAAGTCACCCAGATCACCGGCGACCGGATTGATGCGGTGGTGGTGCTGGGCGGCACGCTCAAATCGAACAAAGGCGTCAACCTGCCGGGCGCGAACCTCACCTTCCCCTCCTTCACCGAAAAAGATCGGAACGATCTGGCCTTCGGCCTGAAACAGAATGTGGATATGGTCGCAATTTCCTTCGTCAAGACCGCGGCCGATGTTGAAACGGTCCGCAAAGCCATTCAGGAATTGGCTCCCACCCCGGCTCAGAAAAAAACGCCGATCATCGCCAAACTTGAGCGGCCTGAAGCCCTTGAGAACCTGGAAGAGATCATGCAGGTGACCGATGGCGTGATGGTGGCGCGGGGCGATCTGGGCGTGGAAATGTCCCCCGCCAGAGTCCCGATCGCTCAAAAGGAGATCATCGCCAGCGCCAACCGGCATGCCCGCTACGTGATCACCGCAACCCAGATGCTCGATTCGATGATCAATAATCCCCGCCCCACCCGAGCGGAAGCCACCGACGTGGCGAACGCGGTCTTCGATGGCACCGATGCTGTAATGCTTTCCGGCGAGACGGCTGCGGGGAAATACCCGGTGGAAGCGGTCAGCATGATGGACTCCATCGTACGCCAGGCGGAAGCCAACAGCAATCAATGGGGCAAGGCCGTGGGTGAGATCATTGATGGCTCCCGCAGTGATGCCATTTCAATCACTCGGGCGGCCAAGTCGCTGGCCAGCGATCGGAATGTGATCGCCATCGTGGTTTTCACCCAGTCCGGCCGCACGGCCCGCCTGATGTCCAAAGCACGCCCGGATGTTCCAATCCTGGCTTTCACGCCCGAGATTCGGACCTATGAACAAATGGGCTTGTTCTGGGGCGTCAGCCCGATGCTGGTTCCCCATGCGGACACCCTTGAAACGATGATCAAACACGTTGAGACGGCCATCTCCGCCACCACCGACTTGAAAAACGGCCAGCAGGTGATCGTGATCACGGGCTTCCCCGTGGGCGCGCGCCGCCAGCCCAACCTGGCCCTCCTGCACACCCTGGGCGAAATCTGAGCCTCAATGATCAAAAAACAGCCGTCTTGTGCAGACGGCTGTTTTCGTTTTCCAGTAGAGCGGGTTAAACCATGGCCTGGTTGATCGCTTCCAGACTTTCAGGGGAAGGCCGCAGGTCATCGCTTTTGACCCTGTTCAAAGGTTCATCTGTCAGATTCAGGAAATCATAAAGCGAGGGCTGGTCAGGATTGACGTAGATCAAACCGGTCACGAGATAGTGATCCCGCTCACCCTCCTCCAGGATCTTCAGAGCCTGGAACTTATCGGTCGGGTCATATTCTTTTTCCAATTTCTTCAGGACGACGACTGACCCATCATGCAGGGTCACTTCCTTGAAGGAGCCTTCTCCAAATTCATCCAGGATGATCGCCCGTCGGGTGGGCACATAGGAGATGTCGTGCAGCGGGGCTTCATGCTGCCGGCCCCATTGGTAGGAATGCAGGGTGTCCTCCCGGTCATTAAAGCTCACGCAGGGGCTGATGATGTCGATCACTGAGGTGCCGTTGTGGCTCAGGGCGGCCTTGAGCAGTTCCCGCACCTGTTTGGGGTCGCCGGCAAAGGACCGCGCCACAAAGCTGGCATTGCCCACCAGCGCCTCCTTGACAATGTCAATCGGCATAAAGGGGTTCATGCCCTGGTGCTTAAGCTCCAGGCCCATCTCAGCGGTGGCGGAGAACTGGCCCTTGGTTAGGCCGTAAACGCCGTTATTCTCGACGATGTAGACCATCGGCAGATTGCGCCGGATCAGGTGTTTGAATTGGCCGATCCCGATGCTCGCCGTGTCGCCATCGCCCGAGACACCGACCACCTTCATTTGCCGGTCGCCAAAGGCCGCACCCAGCGCCAGGGAGGGCATCCGGCCGTGCAGGCCGTTGAAGCCAAAGGACTTGCTCAGGAAATAAGTCGGGCTTTTGCTCGAACAGCCGATCCCGCTGAATTTGACGATCTTCTCAGGCGGGATGTTCATCTCAAAACAGGCCGTGATGATCTGCACGGAAATGGTGTTGTGCCCACAGCCGGGGCAGAGCGTTGAAACCTCGCCCCGATAATCCGTGCGGGTCAGGCCAATCTGGTTGGTGGAAACCGTTTTTTCAGCCATTTTATTTTCGCTCCCGTTCAACCACTGCATTAACGATATAGTCTGCCGTCATCGGCAGGCCATCCATAAAGGCCAGCGAGACCATTTTTTCCGTCAGGTGACAGTAATCAATGGTCAGGATCTGGTTCAGCTGCCCATCCCGGTTCAATTCTACAACGTAGTTAACGTTATGGGCATGGATGAAATCGCCCACTTCCTGCGAGAAAGGCAAAGCCCTGATCCGCATGTAATCGCATCGGATCCCCACTGCCTTCAGCTTATCCTGGGCTTCCAGAAAAGCCGGCTCCGTGGACCCCATCCCGATCAAGCCTATCCTCGCGCCCTCCACTTCTCTGATTTCAGGCTTGGGCAGCTTCTCACGGGCGTTCTCGATCTTGGCCTTGATCCGGTCCATCACCCGCACCCAGACATCCGGCTCTTCGCTGTAATTGCCATATTCATCGTGGCCGGTGCCGCGGGTGAAATAGGGCGCCTTGGGGTGCGTATTGCCCATCACAGTCCGGTAAGGGATGCCATCCCCATCAACATCCAGGTAGCGGCCCCATTCTTTCCCGAAGTTTTCCAGGTCCTCTTCCCAGAGGATCTTGCCCCGCTGGATCGGCTGATTGGGATATTCAAATTTCCTGGTCATCCACTGGTTCATGCCGAGATCCAAATCGCTCAGGATAATGACCGGTGTCTGGAACTCCTCGGCATAATCAAAAGCCTGCCACCCGAAAGTGAAGCACTCATTAACCGTTGAGGGGATCAGGATGATCTGATTCGTATCCCCATGGCCGAGGAAGTAGGTCAGGTTCAAATCCCCCTGCCCCGTCCGGGTGGGCAGCCCCGTGCTCGGCCCGACCCGCTGGACGTCCCAGAGGACCAGGGGAACCTCGGCGTAATAGGCCAGGCTCATATATTCCGTCATCAGGCTGACGCCGGGGCCGGAAGTGGACGTCATCGAGCGGATGCCCGCCCAGCCGGCGCCGACCGCCATCCCGATCGAGGCCAGCTCATCCTCGGCCTGGACAATGGCAAAGGTGTTCCTGCCGGTTTTTGGGTCCTGCCGCAGCTGGGGAGCAAAGGTATTCAGCGATTCGGCCAGACTGGACGCCGGCGTGATCGGGTACCAGCCACAAAACTGGAAACCGCCATAGATCGCGCCCAAGGCCCCGGCCGTGTTGCCATCGGTCATAATGTAATCTTCCAAAGGCGGCATAGATTCAATGAAATAGCGGTCTTGCTTCTCCAGGTTATCCCTGGCCCAGTCCGCTGCCAGTTTGACCATCGCAAAGTTGCTTTCAGCCACCGAGGTTTTTTGAGTGAACTGGTTCAAAAGGACCTGGTGAACCACCCCCAGATCAATCCCCAACATCTGCGAGACCACGCCAACATAGACCATGTTCTCCATGTAATCCCGCAGGTTGCGGGGGACATCGGCCTCGCTGATCAGCTGCTTGACAGGCATCGGATAAGCGATCACATCATCCCGATGGATCGGGACGGCGATATGGTCCGCATAGAAGATCACCCCGCCGGGGACATTGTAATCCAGGTCCTCAGTGAAAGTTGTCGAATTCATTTGCACGATGATGTCATCATGCGCAACCCGGGCCAGGTATCCATCCTTCGAGACCCGGATCGAGAACCAGGTTGGCAGGCCCTTGATGTTGGAGGGGAAAATATTCTTGCCGGAGACGGGGATCCCCATGTGGAACATGGCCCGCAAAAGGGTTGTGTTGGCCGTGGCGCTGCCAGAGCCGTTGACCGTGCAGACCGTCATACAAAAGTCATTGACGGCCTTCGCTTGCATCTGCCCGATTTCGGATTCCTTTTTCATCTAGGCTCCTTTCAAAGGCTATTCAAAAGGGAGGTTGGTGAGTTGCTTATCGCGCTGGAATAGCAGGTCCATGTGGGCAATCAGAGCCTGATAGCCAGCCAGGAAGTCATGCCTGGCCAAGGCGTCCACCATCTGCTGGTGATACTGCCAGACATGCTCCAGATATTTTCGGTCTTCATACACGCTCAAGCCGACTGCTTCATAGATATCCCAGTAGGTCTCGAGGATTCCCAGCACGAATTCATTTTCCAACCGCCGGTAGATCGTCAGATGTAATTGGCGGTGTTCCGTTTGGGGAATTTGGATCGGCTCCGACTGCAATTTCTGATGGGCAGCCTGAATGGTTTGCTGCAGAACTTCAATATCCTCCGCGGTCAGGCTGCTGACAGCCTGATACCAATAGGAAGTCTCGATATGATTGCGCAGATCGGAAAATTGTTTGAAAGACTGGGGATCAACACTCACGGCAAAGGCCAGGCTCGTGGTGACCGCGGGCGCAAATTGATAAGGCAGGCACTTAATACCCGTCCGCGGTTTGACCTCCACCAAGCCCAGCGCCCGCGCGACCTGTAGTTCCTCGCGCAGCGATGCTACGCTGATTCCCAGTTCCGCGCTGATGTCATTTAAACTGGGAAGGATTTCAGCGCCTTCGGCCTTCTGGCGCGCCAGATAGGCCATAAATGTGGAGAGTTGGTGGGAGAGGGGTGAGCGTTTCAATTCATGTCATCCTGATTAATCAGATTAATCTGATGATTACTCGCGCGAGTATAACATGGCCTCACCCTGGCGTCAATACCCTGAAAAGTGTTACAATTCCTCCGTGTACAAAGTAAATAATTATCTAATCACCTGAAAGTTATGCTCATGGACCTGATCAAAACCATCGCCGACCAATTAAGCCTGCCAGCCGGCAAGGTTAAGAACACCATCGAACTCCTGGACCAGGGCAACACCATCCCCTTCATCGCCCGCTACCGCAAAGAGGTCACCGGGACCCTGGATGAGGAGCAGATCCGCAACATCAACGAGGCCTGGGAACGACTCAAGAGCCTGGAAGAGCGCCGCGGGGTCATCCTGCAGAGCATCGCCGAACAAGGCAACCTCACCGATGGCCTGGAACAAGCCATCCACGCTGCCGCAACCCTGACCGCCCTGGAGGATCTCTACCTGCCCTACCGGCCCAAACGCCGGACCCGGGCGATGATCGCCCGCGAAAAGGGGCTGGAACCCCTGGCGCAGTTGATCCTCAATCAGGAAATCACCAAGCAAAGCCTCGAAACGATCGTCAAGCCCTATCTCTCGGATGAGGTGGCCACGCTTGAAGAAGCCCTCTCCGGCGCAAAGGACATCGTCGCGGAAACGATCAGCGACAACGCCCTGGTCCGCCAGCTCACCCGTGAAAAAGGGTTGCAGTTCGGCAAGATCTCAGCTGAAAAGATTGCGGACGCCAAAGACGAGCGAGGCGTCTTCCAGATCTATTACCAGTTTGAATGCGCCCTGAAATACCTGAGACCGCATCAGGTCCTGGCGCTCAACCGGGGAGAAAGCGAAAAAATCCTGCGGGTCAGGGTCGCCATCAACGAGCGCGATTGGCGGACGGCCATCCGCACCCAGTTTTCCCCGGACCGTAGATCCATCTTCTTTGACGCGCTCAACGAAGCCACCGATGACGGCGCCAACCGCCTCCTGCTGCCCTCCATTGAGCGGGATATCCGCAATGCACTGACCGAAAGCGCCGAAGCTCATGCCATCAAGCTCTTTGCCCTAAACCTGAAAGCGCTTCTGACCCAGCCGCCTCTTGCCGATCAGGTTGTCCTCGCAATCGACCCCGGCTTCCGCACCGGCAGCAAAATCGCCGTGATGGATGAAACCGGGAAAGTCCTGGAAACCGGAACGATTTATCCTCATCCCCCTCAAAACCAAAAGGATCAATCCAAGCAGATCCTCAAGGCTCTGATCGCCAAATACCATGTCACCCTGCTGGTGATCGGCAACGGCACCGCCTCCCGCGAGACGGAAATGCTGGCCGCCGAGATCACCCAGGAGCATCCGGGATTGCACTATCTGATCACCAGCGAAGCCGGCGCCAGCGTTTACAGCGCCAGCAAATTGGCTCGCAAGGAATTCCCCGATCTGGATGTCTCGATCCGCGGGGCGGTGTCCATCGGCCGGCGAGTGCAGGACCCGCTGGCGGAGCTGGTCAAAATCGATCCCAAATCGATCGGCGTTGGGCTTTACCAGCACGATATCAACCAGACCAACCTGGCGGGCGCCCTGGATCAGGTCGTTGAAACGGTGGTCAATTCGGTCGGCGTGGAACTGAACACCGCTTCCAGCGCACTGCTGACCCATATCGCCGGGATCGGCCCCAGCCTGGCGGACAAGATTGTCCAATATCGGGAAGAAAACGGCCCCTTCCCCTCCCGCCGGGAGGTCACCGCAGTCCCGGGCATGGGGCCGAAGTCCTATGAACAGGCCGCCGGCTTCCTCCGCATCCGGGAGGGTGAAAATCCGCTCGATTCCACCGCCATCCACCCGGAAAGCTACGCCGTTGCAAAGCAAGTTCTGGATAGGCTCAACCTGCCTGAGGCTGCCAGCAGTTCGGAAAGGGTCAGGATTGTGGATCAATTCATCGAGACCACCGACCTGAAGGCCCTCGCAAAGGACTTAAATACGGGCCTGCCCACGCTGGAAGACATTTTGAAGGAAATTGCCCGGCCCGGCCGGGACCCGCGGGAAGATCTTCCCAAACCCATCCTGCGGGTGGATGTCCTGAAAATGGATGACCTGGCGCCTGGGATGCAATTAAAAGGTACAATCCGAAATGTGGTTGACTTTGGCGCATTCGTGGATATCGGCGTCAAAACAGATGGGTTACTTCACCGCTCACAAATACCTCAACACGCTCACTTGCAGGTCGGCGACATCGTTGATGTCCTTATTCAATCCATTGACAAGGATCGAAATCGGATCGCCCTGGAGATGAAAGAAAGCAGCCATCCATGACAGCACAGACGGCAGAGAGCATCTCTGAATTCAGTTTTAAAACCAAATACGAAACCAATCGCAAATCCCCCGGAACCTGGATCTTCTCCCACGCAATCCATCAATGGCCCTGGATCCTCATGGCGTTAATCGGCGCGATCGGAAATGCCGCCCTCGCCAGCGTGGTGCCGATCTATATCGGCAGGGCCTTCAACGAGATCATCAAAGACACCCCCTCGCTGGCCGTTCTTGGCAACTACGCGGTGATCATTGGCCTTTCCCAAGTCCTCAGGGGTTTCCTGCAATTCACCCGCAATTTTGGTTTTGAGATCATCGCTCAAAAAATGGAGAAAAACGTCCGGGAGGAGCTTTATGTCAACCTCCTGGGCAAGAGCATGACCTTCCACAACCTCCAATCGGTCGGTGATCTGATGGCCCGCGCCACCAATGATGTCCGCGAGGTCAATTATATGTTCAGCCCCGGCTTCAACCTGGTGATCGGCTCTTTGAACTTCCTGTTCATCCCCCTCCTGATCGGGCCAACCTACCACCCGACGCTGATCATCACGCCCGCAGTGTTCATCGTCCTCTACGCCTTGGCCCTCTGGCATTATCTGACCGTCCTCAACCCCGTCACCAATCAGGTTCGCCAGAGTTTCGGCGATCTCAACAGCCGGCTGGCGGAAGCGATTGACGGCGTGGAGATCGTCAAAGGTTCAGCCCAGGAAGATTCGGAAATTGAATTGTTCAGCGACAACGCCGTCGCCTATCGCGATGCCTCCGTCCGCCAGGGCGATATTGAAAGCCGCTTCCTGCCCATGCTCCTGCTCGGCATCACCATGGCGGCCGGCCTGGGTCAGGCCCTGCTGCTCCTCCAGCAAGGAGCGCTCAACATCGGGGATGTCATCTCCTATTTCGGCATCCTGTCTCTGCTCGGTTTCCCAACGAACACCTCGCTGTTTGCTTATTCCCAGATCTCATTGGGATTTGCCGGCGCCCGGCGGATTCTCCAATTGATGAACACGGAAAATAAACTCGATCAGAACGTCCGGGGTTATGCCAAGCCGATCACAGGCGAGATCGCCTTTGAAAACGTTTCATTTGGCTATGACGACGAAGAAACCAGTCTGACCAATATCAATATCAAGATCCATCCGGGTGAAACCATCGCCATTGTGGGACAGACTGGCTCCGGCAAAACCACCCTGGTCAAATTGATCAACCGAACTTTCGACGTCCGCAGCGGGACAGTTAAAGTGGATGGTGTGGATGTGCGGGATTGGTATCTGGAAGCCCTCCGCAGCCAGATTTCGATCATCGAACAGGATATTTTTCTCTTTTCACGCTCAATCGCCGAAAATATTGCCTTTGGTAAACCGGAAGCGACAATGGACGAGATCATCCAGGCAGCCAAAGAAGCCCAGGCCGATGAATTCATCATGAGCTTTGAAAAGGGCTACGACACGATCATCGGCGAACGCGGCGCCACGCTGTCGGGCGGTCAGCGCCAGCGTCTGGCTCTGGCGCGGGCCTTCCTGACCTCCCCCCGCATCCTCATTCTGGACGATTCCACCAGCGCAATTGACAGTGAAACCGAGGATAAGATCCAGCAGGCCATTTTCCGGGCGGCGGAGGGCCGAACAACCCTCATCATCACTCACAGGCTGTCACAGATCCGCTGGGCAAACCAGATTGTCGTCATGCGAAAGGGCAAGATCGCCGCGACTGGGACCCACGAAGAACTCATGCAGTCATCCCCCTCCTACCAACGAATATTCAGCGAGTAATTATGGGCTTCTTTTCAGGCTTAAACGCAGAACAATATGACCGGCAATATTCCGATAAAAAGCTCTTTAGCAGAATTGTCGATTATTTCAAGACTCAATCCAATAAGTTGGTGGTAATCGCCATCGCGGTCGTTATCCGCGCGATCATTGAGGCGGCCATGCCCGTCATCGTCGCCCGGGGTTTGGATCAGGTCACTGGACAAATCATCACCACCCGGTTCATCCTGACCTTATCCGGGATCGTCCTGGCCCTGGGCATCCTCAGCTGGCTCGCGAACCTGCTTTTGCGGCGCAACTCTGCGCGCACGATTGCGGAGATCATCCGCCAGCTCTCCACGGACGCCTTCAAGGCTTCTGTCCGGCAGGACCTCTCCTTCCATGATAATTTCTCCTCCGGCAAGATCGTTTCACGGATCACCTCTGATACCCGTGAATTCGGCCAGCTGGTCACCCTCACCACCGACGTCCTGATGCAGCTGATCAGCTCGATCATCTTGGCCGTGATCCTGCTGCAAACCGAATGGCGGCTGGCTGTTGCCATCTTCCTCGTGGTCCCAATCCTTTTTTTGCTGGTTATGCGGTATCGCCATACCGCCCGCAAGGTGACCCGCGAGGGGATGCGCGCCATGGCCAATGTCAACTCCACGATCAAGGAAACCGTCAGCGGGATTGCCATCGCCAAGAACTTCCGTCAGGAAGAGTCGATCTACAACGAGTTCGCAGATGCAAACCAGACCTCATACAAGGTCAATATCCGGCGGGGCCTCATCCTCTCCATTGTCTTCCCCCTCCTCCGCACCGTCACCGGGATTGCGACGGCCTTGATGGTCTACTTTGGCGCAATGACTGTGCTGCAGGGCCTGGTCTCCGCCGGCGCCTGGTATCTTTTCCTTTCCACGCTCGACAAGTTCTTTTACCCGGTGATGAGCCTCTCATCTTTCTGGACCCAGGTGCAGACCGGCCTCTCCGCGGCTGAGAGGATTTTCGCTCTGATCGATGCCAAACATTCCGTCCAGCAGATTGAAGATATCAAACCGGACCGATTGCTGGGCCGGATTGACATGAACCACGTGAACTTCAATTACACGCCGGACGAACCCATCCTGACAGACTTCTCCCTGCATATCCAGCCCGGTGAGACCCTGGCGCTGGTGGGGCATACCGGCGCCGGGAAAACTTCCATCGGCCGGCTGATCACCCGTTTCTACGAATTTCAAGAGGGCGAGATCCTGATCGACGGCATAGATATCCGCCGCTTCAATCTGGTCGCCCTGCGCCGCCAGATGGGGATCGTTTCCCAGGTGCCCTTCCTTTTCTCAGGGACCGTGGAAGAGAACATCAATTACGGTTGCCCCAGCTGCGGCTCAAACGAGGTCCTGCGGATCGCGCGCCAGATCGGCGATGGCGAATGGCTGGAAACTCTGCCCAACGGCCTGGATACCCAGGTCGGCGAACGCGGTGCGCAGCTCTCCATGGGGCAGCGCCAACTGGTTGCCCTGATGCGGGTGCTGATCCAAAAACCTTCGATCTTTATCCTCGATGAGGCCACGGCCAGCATTGACCCTTTCACCGAGACCCAGATCCAGACCGCCCTGGACCTGATCCTCTCGGAGACCACCAGCATCCTGATCGCCCACCGGCTCTCGACCGTCAAGTCCGCCGACCGCATTCTGGTCATGCGCCAGGGCGAGATCATCGAAGAAGGCAGCCATCAGGAATTGATGACCCAGGGGCAGCATTACGCCGAACTGTATAACACCTACTTCCGGCATCAATCCCTGGAATACGTGGAAGAATCCAGAAAATACGTCAGGAAATAAGCTTCTCCCCCAGGGAGAACAAAAAAGCGCTCGAATAAGCGCTTTTTTGTTCCTCTATCGCCCGGCGTCATTTCCCCGCCGGCATAGTCTTGAACACATAGTCCCAGAGCGGGTTCGAGACGCCGAAGCGTTGATCCGGCGTCTGGAAGTGATGATGCATGTGGTTGCGCCGGACCATCCTGAAATAGCCCTTTTTGACGGGAAAATGATGAGTCCCATAATGGATCATGTCATAGGCAAGATAGCCCAGCAGGAAACCGGCGAACACCGGCGAAACCCAACGGGGGGTCATGAGGACGTAAGTGAAGATGAGCTGGAACAGGCCGTAAAATACCAAAGCCATGGGAATGCTGACAACCGGCGGCATGACCAGACGGCCCTTATCCCGGGGTTGGGCATGATGCACACCATGCATCAGGAAAGAAAGCCGCTCCTGCCACGCGTTCTTTGGCTTGAAATGAAAAAGGAACCGGTGCAGGGTGTATTCCGCGAAGGTCCATAAAAACAAGCCCAGCAAAATGCCAAATACCATCGTCAAAGCCGATGCCTGCTGGATGGCAATTCCCCGGTAGATGAAGTAGGCGACGATCGGCACCCAGATCACCAAAACAGTGATGGGGCTTATATGAGTGAAAAACTCCAAAAAATCGGATTTAAATAAGCGGATGGATTCTTCCTTGTTTTCAACCTGTACTTGGGCCATTGTATTTCCTCCATAATCCTAACAATAAATTTACTACTTAACTATAACGCAATTTTCCATCGGATGGTTTTGTCTTTTTGTTAAATTTCCTGTGAAATGGTTAACTGGACTTTAGGATTCCGCCCCAACAGTTGATCAATAGAAGCTCCCCCCTTCCCGGCTAGCCCATAAAGCACTACAATGAAATCAATGTTGGTTAATTAGGCGCCACATTGCTGGGCCAGAGTCCGCCTTCCCTACCATCGATTCAAGCGAAGGTAACGATGAATCGCAAACGAGTTTTGATCTCCGTCTTGTCCGCCGCTGGGCTGATAGGCGCAGCGCTGGGTCTGTACTTCATTTTCAGACCTCAGCCAGCCCAAACCAACCAGGAACGCAGCGATGAGGCGCTCGCGGAAAAGGCTCTGACGGACTACTTAACTTATCTATCCGAAGGGGACTATCAAGGGGCGGTGGACCTGTATGGCGGGTCCTATGAAATGCTGCAGGGGTATAACCCCAACGTCGACCCTTCTGACTACGCGGCCCTTCTGGAACACGGCTGCACCTATAACGGCTTTCGCTGCCTCCAACCCCAAGAAATCACGTATGTTGGAACAAATTCAGCGGGTGAATTTGTTTTTTCCGTTAAATTCCTGGATGAAAACGGCGAGATGCTTGTCATTGGACCCTGTTGCGGCGGCAACGCAACGGATTCTCCCCCCAGGTCTGAATTCTCGCTCAGGGTGCAGAAGAGCGGGCCTGGCCAATTTAAGGTGCTGGACTTGCCGCCCTATACACCTTGACAGCCTGGAACCGCTCAAAGCCTCACAGAATTGCCAACCAGGCTTGACTTTTATTTCTGCTGCTTTTAAAATTTAATTGGCAATCGTTGGAAGTTAATGGGAAGAGACCGCGCGTTCAAAGCGGCACCGAAGGGGCAAGGCATTCAAGCCGAAACTCTCAGGTAAACAGACCCATTAAACAGACACCTCTGAAAAACTGGCTTCTTTTCTTTTATTGAATGGATCCCGCGGGTTGATTGACAGAGGATACGTAAGTTCTTTGTCCAAATTTAACTTTTTAGAGGAGTAATTGCATGAACACACCCAAAGGATTGAAATACGCCAAGACAGATGAGTGGGTCAAGCTGGACGGCGATGTCGCCACAATCGGCATCTCCGACTATGCCCAGGATCAACTCTCGGACATTGTCTATGTTGAAATTGTTGTCGAAGCTGGCGACAGTGTGAGCAAGGGCGACACCATCGCCACCGTCGAATCTGTCAAAGCCGCCGCAGATGTGAACTTCCCCGCTGATGGCGAGATCCTCGAAATCAATGAAGCGCTTGCCGAAACCCCGGAAACCCTAAACTCTGACCCCTATGGCGAGGGCTGGCTGCTCAAGATGAAACTGTCTAATCCTGCTCAGTTGGACGCTCTGATGGATGCAGATGCCTACGAAGCCTACAACGAAAGCCGTGAGGGATAATGTTCACACCTCACACTCCCCAAGAAATTGAGGAGATGCTGAAGGTTGTTGGGGTAGAGACTATCGAAGAACTTTTCGAGAAAGTTCCGGAGGATTTCCGTTTTCCAGAACTTGATCTACCAGAAGGCCTTTCTGAGATGGCGATTTCCGCCGAACTCAAGGAACTGGCCTCCGGCAATGCCACCACCGAGGATTTCATCTCCTTTCTCGGTGCGGGCGCCTATAATCACTACATCCCCGCCGCCGTGGATATGATCCTGCGCCGGGGTGAGTTTTATACCGCCTATACCCCCTACCAACCCGAAGTATCTCAAGGCACGCTCCAGGCGATTTTTGAATTTCAATCGCTGATGACCGAATTGACGGGCATGGATGTCAGCAACGCGTCCCACTATGACGGCGCGACGGCCACGGCTGAAGCCGCCAACCTCGCCTATCATTTCTTCCGCGGCAAACGTAAGAAGATCGTCGTCTCCCGCTCCGTCAACCCGCAATACCGCGAAACCCTGCGCACCTACATGCAGGGTCTGGAAAACGTTCAGGTGCTGGGGGATGAACCCGCGGCTGGCGTATCCGGCGATCTGAATAAGCTGCTGGCCCTGACCGACAAAGACACCGCCCTGGTGATTGTCCAATATCCGGACTTCTTCGGCCGGATTATCGACTACACGAAGCTGATCGAGGCCGCCCACAGTCAGGGCGCACTCGTGGCCTTTGTGTTCAACCCCACCGCGCTGGGGCTGCTGAAACCGCCCGGAGAATTTGACGTCGATATCGCTGTTGGCGACGGCCAGCCCCTTGGCATCCCCTTATCTTACGGCGGTCCCTATCTCGGCATCTTCACGATCAAGGACAAGTACGTCCGCAAACTGGCCGGCCGCCTGGTCGGCGAGACGGAGGATGAGACCGGCAAACGGGCCTATGTCCTGACGCTGACCGCCCGCGAACAGCATATCCGCCGCGAAAAATCGACCTCCAACATCTGCACCAACCAGGGCCTGATGGCTCTGGCGGCCACCGTCTACCTCAGTTTGCTGGGCAAATCCGGCTTCAAGCAGGTCGCCGAACTCTGCTATCAGAAGGCCCATTACGCAGCGGAGCAGATCAGCAAGGTCAAAGGTTACGATCTGGCCTTCCCCGAAACGCCGTTCTTCCACGAGTTTGTGGTGAGCACCCCTGAGCCCGTGAGCATGATTAACGCCCACCTGCAGGAACATGGGTTCCTGGGCGGCTATGACCTGAGCCTGGACTATCCCGAAATGAAAAATAAAATGCTGATCGCCGTCACAGAAAAGATCACCAAACAAGATATTGACGACCTGGTCGCCGTTCTCGAGGAGGCCCATCATGATTGAGCCTACCATCTATGAACTTTCTCAGCCCGGACGCAAAGGCGTCGCTTTCCCAGAATCCGATGTGCCAGCCTATGACCTGCCGGCCGGCTTCGCCCGCGAAGCGCTGAAGCTCCCCGAACTCTCCGAGCAGGATGTGGTCCGCCATTTCACGCACCTCTCACAGTTGAACTACTCGATTGATGGCGGTTTCTACCCCCTGGGGTCCTGCACGATGAAATATAACCCCAAGATCAACGAAGAAATGGCCCGCCTGCCGGGCCTGGCAAACACCCACCCCCTCCAGCCGATCGAGACCGTTCAGGGCAACCTGTACATCATGTATCAGCTTCAGGAATGGCTGCAGGAGATCAGCGGCCTCAACCGGGTCTGCCTCTCGCCCGCGGCGGGCGCCCAGGGTGAATTGGTCGGCGCATTGATCATCAAGAAATACCACGAGATCAACAACGCGCCTTTGCGCACGAAAATCCTGATCCCGGATTCAGCCCACGGCACCAACCCCGCGACCTCTGCGATGAGTGGTTTCAAAGTTGTGTCCCTGCCTTCGGATGCCCGCGGCAATGTGGACCTGGAAGCCCTCAAAGCGGAATGCGATGAGACCCTGGCCGGCCTGATGCTGACCAACCCCAACACCCTCGGCCTCTTCGATGAAAACGTCCTGGAAGTGATCCAGCTGGTGCATGAAGCCGGCGGCCTGGTCTATGGCGACGGCGCCAACCTGAACGCCCTGCTCGGCGTTGTCCGGCCGGGCGACCTCGGTTTCGACATCATGCATTTCAACCTCCACAAGACCTTCTCGACCCCGCATGGCGGCGGCGGACCAGGGTCCGGCCCGGTCGGCGTCTCCGAGGCGCTGGCCGAATTCCTCCCCAGCCCGGTGGTGACGATCATCGAAAAAGGCGACGAGGAAACGCCCCCCTTCTTTGGCTTCTACACGCCCCAGCACACCATCGGCCGGATGAAAGCCTTCTACGGCCATTTTGGGATGCATATCCGAGCCTACACCTACATTGCCATGCACGGCCCCGCAGGGCTGCTGGATATCGCTCAGAAGGCCGTCCTGAACGCCAATTACCTGATGGCACAGATCAAAGAGGACTATACCCTGGCCTATGACCGCACCTGCATGCACGAATTTGTGGTCGAAGGCGCCTGGGAGGACATCCCCGATATCCACGCCCTGGATATCAGCAAACGCCTGATGGATTACGGCTACCACCCCCCAACGAATTACTTCCCACTGATCGTCCATGAAGCGCTGATGATCGAACCCACCGAGACCGAAAGCAAGCAGACCCTGGATGCCTTCGCCAAGGCGATGAAAGCGATCGCCAAAGAAGCGCGGGAAGATCCCGACCTATTGCAGACCGCGCCGCATAACACCCCCATCCGCCGCTGCGACGAAGTCAAAGCCGCCCGGGATTTGGTGCTCTGCTGCTGGATCCCTGAGTAAAAAACCAGCTTTCAAGAAACAAAAGGGACACCTCTTTGTCAGGTGTCCCTTAGGATGTACAAATGATCTCATCGGTGAGGATTAATTCTTCAAAATCAAACTCACCGGACAGTGATCAGAACCCATGATGTCATCGTGGATCACAACATCCACAACCTTATCCATCAGAGATTCTGAAACCAGGTAATAGTCCAAACGCCAGCCGATATTCCTGGCCCGGGCATTGGTGCGGTAAGTCCACCAAGTGTAGCCAACCTGCTCGGGATACAGTTTCCGGTAAGCATCCACGAAACCATGTTCCAGGTATTTATCAATCCAGACCCGCTCCTCCGGCAGGAAGCCGGTGTTTTTTTCATTGGCTTTCGGGTTCGCCAGGTCAATCTCGTTGTGAGCCGTGTTGAAATCCCCGGTGATGATGATCTGTTTGCCCTCGCTATGGAGATCGTCACAGATTTTCAATAATTCTTCGTAAAATTCCAGTTTATAAGGCACCCGGGTATTTTCCTGGCCGCCATTGGGGAAATAAATGTTGTAGAGGTACATGTTTCCAAACTGGCTGCGGATCACCCGGCCTTCCACGTCAAACTTCTCAAGGCCAAAGCCCTTTTCTACCGAATCGGGCGGCGTTTTATGGAATGTCGCGGTTCCGCTGTAGCCTTTTCGCTCAGCCGGGTTCCAGCAGGCCTCATAACCCGCCAGAGAGGCTTCCCCATCACTCAGCTGGCCTCTTTGGACCTTGATCTCCTGGAGACAAAGGACATCCGGGTCCACTTCCGGCACCCAATCCAGCGCGTTTTTCTTCAGCACAGCCCGAAACCCATTGACATTCCACGTCGTGATCTTCACATCAGCACCTTTCACTTCACATCGACCCTATGGTAAACTTGGTAGTTGAATTTATAACTGATCCATCTAACTATCCACTTGATTTTACTCAGCCCCTCCAAATTTTCAAAGGCTGTTTAGAAATAAATTTGAAACCATGAAAATTCACTTCACCCGGTTCATCGTCCTCCCCCTGCTGATCCTAATAAGCCTGACCCTTGCGACCACACCTGCCAGCGCCTCCACCCACGCGCAGGAGGGCAATGCGGTTTACATCGTGCAGGCCGGAGACACCCTCAGTTCCATCGCCGTGCAGTTCGGCGTGGACCCGGATGAGATCCAAAGTGCAAACGGGATCGCCGATGCCAACACCTTGGACATTGACCAGCGCCTGATCATCCCCGGTCTGGACGGGGTCTCAGGCGTTCTGACCACCGAGGTCATCCCCTTTGGAGCTTCAATGGCCGCGATTGCCCGGGAATATCAGATCAAGCCCCAAACGCTGATCCAATTGAACAAAATTACCAGCCCATCCGAAGCCATTGCCGGGGTCGAATTTATCATTGCCGTGGATGAAACTAAGGACCCCCTGGTTCCGATCAAAATGGTATCTCAAAATCAAACAACACTCGAAGCGGCCATTTTGAACGGCAACTCGCCCTGGCTGCTCTCAGCGGAAAACCAGCTGAATGGCAGCTGGGATTTGCTGCCCGGCGACATGCTTTACGCCCAGGGCGAAGAAGAGACCGCAGCCCAGCAAGCCTTCTCCGCTGCGGCGATCACGATTAACCCCCTGCCCGTCCTTCAGGGTGAGACTCTTGAAATCGGCGTGAGCGGCCCGCAAGGAACCACCTACACCGGCTCCTTCAACGGCGAACCATTAACCTTCTTCTCCGATAACGGCAGCCGGTTTTACAGTTTCCATGGAATCCACGCCCTGGCGGAAACCGGCGTCTTCCCCCTCAGCGTCACGGCAACAAACTCCGATGGGCAAAGTCAGACTTTTGAGCAGCTTGTCCTCCTGGCCGATGTCGCCTATGGGCAGGAATATGTCTATGTCACCGAAGGTCTGGGCCAGGATGAGATCGCTTATGAAGAAAACTTCCTGGGTGGAGCCCTCGCCAATCCAAGCGCTGAGCGGCTCTGGGACAGTCCATTCCATTACCCGGTGGATGATCCCTGCTTGGGCAGTTATTTTGGCCCGGACAGGACCTATAACGACGGTAAACTTTATTACTACCACACCGGCCTGGATTTCACCGTCTGTGCGCCGAACCTCAATATCTATGCCCCAGCGGCCGGCCGGGTCATCATCGCCGAAGAGCTGCCCGTCAAAGGCAATGCGATTTTCATTGACCATGGTTGGGGTGTGTATTCCGGCTACGCCCACCTGTCCACCTTTAATGTTCAGGTCGGCGATTTTGTTCAACCGGGCGATATCCTCGGCCAGATCGGCAACACCGGGCGCTCGGCCGGCCCGCACCTGCACTTTGAAATTAATATTGGCAGCACGCCTGTCAACCCCCTGACCTGGCTGGAAGAGGAATACCCTTAAATTGCGAATTAAAACAAAACAAGCACTTAAAATGTGCTTGTGTCGTTGTTCAATGCGCTGGGAGGGAGTCGAACCCTCACGCCTTGCGGCACGTGGCCCTCAACCAC
>WOYY01000089.1 GCA_011620555.1 Anaerolineaceae bacterium
TGGCCAACAAAGCCAAGTCCGATGCAATCCTGCTGCACTCCCTGCCCCGCATGGATGAGATCCCTGCCGATGTGGACATCACCAAATGGTCCCGCTATTGGCAGGAAGCCTTCAACGGCGTTGTGATGCGCATGGCTCTGCTGGCCCTCGTCCTCGGCGCAACCGAGTAATCCATTCTTTCGCTTAAGTTCCAGGGTGCCATCAGCAACTATGGCACCCTGAATTGACTAAAGGAGATACCCTATGATCACCGATTTACGTGGACGCGACCTGATCAGCGACCTCGATTTCAGCAAGGAAGAGGTTGAAACCGTCCTCGATGTGGCTTTTGACCTCAAGCGCAAACGCGCCCTCAACCAACCGCATGCCTATCTGCGCGATAAAGTCCTGGGGATGCTGTTCTTCTTCTCCAGCACCCGTACCCGCTGCTCCTTCGAGGCCGGCATGGCCCAGCTCGGCGGGCATGCAGCCTTCATCGAATCCAAATCCACCCAGATCTCCCACGGCGACACCGAAACCGAGATCGGCGAGATCCTCGGCCGCTATTTCGATGGCATCGCCATCCGCCACTGCGACTGGGGCATCGGCAACCGCTACCTGAACCTGGTTGCCAAAGCCTCCCGGGTGCCCGTGCTGAACATGCAGGATGATTTCTATCACCCGCATCAATGCCTGGCCGACCTGATGACCATTTGGGAAAAGAAAGGCCGAGACCTGCGCGGCAAGAAGATCGTCGTTTCCTGGGCCTATGCCGCTTCCTACTCCAAGCCGATCTCCGTGCCCCAGTCCCTGATCCTCCAGATGCCCCGCTTTGGCCTGAATGTCACCCTGGCCCACCCGCCAGAGTTCAAACTGATGCCCGAGATCATGGATCAGGCCCGCGAGCAGGCCCGCAAATACAAAACTGGCTTTGAAGTGGTGGACAGCATGGAAGAAGGCTTCAAAGATGCCGACATCGTCTACGCCAAGTCCTGGGGTCCCCTCGTCACCACCGAAGATCCCGCTGAGATCACCAGGATCACCCAGAAATACGAAAGCTGGATCACCGATGAAAAGAAGATCGCCCTGGCAAAGGACGATTCGATCTACATGCACCCCCTGCCAGCCGACCGCAATATCGAGGTCAGCGATGGCGTGATCGATGGCCCGCATTCTGTGGTGTTCGACGAAGCGGAGAACCGCCTGCATGCCCAGAAAGCGGTCATGGCTTTGACCATGGCCTAAATTTAACTACGATAAAGGAGAGAAAGACCCCATGGAAAAAAAGGGAATAGCGGTCGTTGCCGTTGGCGGCAATGCACTCATTAAAGATAAAGCTCATAAAACGGTGGAAGACCAGTTTGATGCCGCCAAAGAGACCATGAGCCACATCGTGGACATGATCGAAAAAGGCTGGGATGTGGTCATCACCCACGGCAACGGCCCTCAGGTCGGGTTCATTCTGCGCCGGTCCGAGCTTGCCCGGCATGAACTCCACGAAGTGCCGCTGGATTACTGCGGCGCAGATTCCCAGGGCGCGATCGGTTATATGTTCCAAAAGGCCCTGCATAATGAATTTCAACGCCGCGGCCTCAGGAAAGATACTGCAACCGTCATCACTCAGACCGTCGTCAGCAAAAACGACCCGGCCTTCCAGAACCCCACCAAACCGATCGGTTCCTTCATGGATGAAGCCGATGCCAAACAACGGGCTGAAAAGGAAGGCTGGACTGTGGTGGAAGATGCCGGCCGCGGTTGGCGGCGGGTGGTCCCCTCGCCGATCCCCCAGACCATCGTTGAAGCGCCTGTGATTGATACCCTGCTCAAAGCCGGCATCATTGTGGTGGGCGTCGGCGGCGGTGGGATCCCCGTGGTCGAACTCGAAGATGGTACCATCAAAGGCGTGGAGGCCGTGATCGATAAGGATTTCGGCTCTTCCCTGCTGGCGGTCAACCTCAAGGCTGATCTCTTCGTGATCAGCACAGCCGTTGAAAAAGTGGCCCTGAACTTCAACACGCCCGATGAAGTCTGGCTGGATCAGATGACCGTGGCGGAAGCCAAGCAATACATTGCAGAAGGCCATTTTAAACCCGGCAGCATGCTGCCCAAGGTCCAGGCGATCCTCAAATACCTGGAAGCGGGCGGCAAGAAAGCCCTGATCACCGACCCGGAACACATCGGTGAAGCCCTGGATGGGAAAACGGGCACCTGGATCCTTCCCTAACCCCCTAATAAGCAAGGGCTGCTATAATCGATTTAGCAGCCCTTTTCTGCATTAAAATCGAGTCCTGGCTTAAGGGAAAGACACTATGACACCCAAATTTTCGCATTATCAATGTTCACTTTGCGGGGCCACTTATGGCCCTGACGAAGTGACCTACACCTGCCCCAAAGACGGCGGCAACCTGAACGTGATCCTGGATTATGACGCGCTCAAAGCGAAGTTCTCCCCGGACAAATTCATGGACCTGCCGGAGGCGTCTCTCTGGCGCTACCTGAACCTGATCCCGGTGGAAGACCCGGGCGGCCTGGGCACCCCGCTGCGGCGGGCCGGCTGGACCCCCGTCTACCAGCCCAGGCGGCTGGCCGAGAAACTCGGCCTGCAGCAGCTCTGGATCAAGGACGAAAGCCCCAACCCGACTGCGTCCTTCAAAGACCGGGCCAGCGCCATTGTGGTGGCCCGCGCCAGGCAGATCGGCGCGGAAGTGACCGTGGCGGCCTCGACCGGCAATGCCGGCGCAGCCCTGGCCGGGATGGCCGCAGCCGTCGGCGCCAAAGCCGTGATCTTCGCCCCCCGCACAGCGCCCCCCGCCAAGATTGCCCAGCTGATCGTCTTTGGCGCGCAGGTCTTACTGGTGGATGGGACCTACGACCAGGCCTTTGACCTCAGCATCGAGGCCACCGAAGCCTTCGGCTGGTATAACCGCAACACCGGCTTCAACCCCTTCACCGCCGAAGGCAAAAAGACGGCCGGATTTGAGATCTGGGAACAGGTTATCCGCAATCTGCCCAAAGGCAGCAAGCCGCTGACGGTTTTCATCCCTGTGGGCGATGGCAACATCATCTCCGGCGTGCACAAAGGCTTCAAGGACCTCCAGGCCCTGGGCTGGCTGCCCCAGATGCCCCGCATCATCGGCGTGCAGTCCGAAGGCTCAGCGGCCATCGCCAACACCTTTAACCAGGGCGATGAAAAGATCCAACCTGTCAGCGCCAATACTCTGGCCGACAGCATCTCCGTGGATCTGCCGCGGGATGGCGTGCGCGCCGTGCGGGCTGCACGCGAGACCGGCGGCACCTACCTGATCGTCCCCGACCAGGCAATCCTCGCTGCGATCGCTGAACTGGGCCGGGTTGGGATCTTTGCGGAACCGGCCGCCGCCACCGCCTATGCGGGGCTGGTGAAAGCTGTGGACGAGGGCGTGGTCGCCTCGGATGACCCGGTGCTGGTGCTCAGCACGGGCAGCGGCCTGAAGGATGTGAAAGCCGCCATGCAGGCCGTGCAGGAAGCCCCGATCATCGAGCCGACCCTGGCGGCAGTCAAGGAGGTACTCTCATGAGAAAGCCAACGTTTTCCATCATCGCGCCCATCTACAACGAACTTGAAAATATCCCAGAACTTTACCCGCGGGTGCGCGATGTGATGGACCAGACGGGCGAACCCTGGGAACTGATCCTGGTGGATGATGGCTCCACAGATGGCTCCACCGAGGTGATCCGCAACCTGGCTGAAAATGACGAGCGGGTGCGCCCTGTGATCTTCGCCCGCAACTTCGGCCATCAGATCGCCGTCACCGCCGGGCTGGATTACAGCCGGGGGGATGCCGTTGTGATCATTGACGCCGACCTGCAGGATCCGCCGGAGGTGATCCTCCAATTGATCGAGAAGTGGCGGGAAGGTTACGAAGTCGTCTATGCCGTGCGGGCCGAGCGTGAAGGCGAGACCTGGTTCAAGAAGACCACGGCTTCGCTCTTTTATCGCCTGATTTACCGCATCACGGATGTGGATATCCCCATGGACACCGGCGACTTCCGTCTGATGGACCGCAAAGTGGTCAACGCGATGAACCAGATGCGCGAAAAGCAGCGCTACCTGCGCGGCATGTCCTCCTGGGTGGGCTTCAAGCAGATCGGCGTGACCTATAACCGCAAAGCCCGCTTCGCCGGGGAGACCAAGTATCCCCTCAGGAAGATGGTCAAGCTGGCCCTGAACGCCGTCACCGGCTTTTCCTATTTCCCTCTGCAGCTGGCCAGTTACCTGGGGATTTTCACCGTGGGGTTCACTCTGATGGCCCTGCTGGTGTCGTTCATTCTCTTTCTGGCGCGGGGCATTGGCTTTGGCGGTCAGGCGAATATGTGGCTGGCGCTGCTCTTGTTGGGCGGCGTGCAGCTGGTGGGATTGGGCATCATCGGCGAGTATATCGGCCGGATCTATGATGAAGCCAAAAACCGCCCGCTCTATATCGTGGCCCAGGCCCCGGACGACAGGGAAAATCCCGAAGTTTAAAGTGGAACGCATCCCCTTTTGCGGATCAAAATCCAAAACACGATCCGGCAAAAGGCGATATAATAGTAAAGCATTTGTCTGACAAATACCAAGGAGTCCTTTAATGGCAAAAATCGACCTCACCGTTTATCCTGATCGCCTCGAGCGAACAATCCAACGCGTTCGAGAACGCAACATCATCATCCCCACCTTCGCTCAAATGCGCGACCCCAACCTGATTCCTGACAAGATCAAGGAACAGCTGAAGGGCGTTGGCCTCTGGGATCTCGATCCCCGCAACCTTTTCCGGATCACCTGGCACAACGAACCCAAGGCCACAGGCGGTCTCTTCGGCGGGTTGAACTACATCGAGTTCCCCGAAAGCCTGACGGGCACCCCCGCCCGGATCGTGGCTCTGGTCGGCAAGTGGTTTCCCACCGGCGCCCACAAGGTCGGCGCAGCCTTTGGCTGTCTGGTGCCCCGCCTGGTCACCGGCCAGTTTGACCCCACCCAGCAGAAGGCCGTCTGGCCCTCCACCGGCAACTACTGCCGCGGCGGCGCCTATGACTCCGCCCTGCTGGCCTGCGAATCCATCGCCATCCTGCCGGAAGAGATGAGCAAGGAGCGCTTCGAGTGGCTCGCCAGCATCGCCGGCGAAACCATCAAGACCCCCGGCTCCGAATCCAACGTCAAAGAAATATTTGACAAATGCTGGGAACTGCGGAATTCCGGCGAAGACCTGATGATCTTCAACCAGTTTGACGAATTCGGCAACTACCTCTGGCACTATGACATCACCGGCCACGCGATGGAAGAGCTGGTCAAACAGATCGCCGGTCCCAAGGACGAATACCGCGGCATGGTTTCCGCCACCGGTTCCGCCGGCACGATCGCCAGCGGCGACTATATGAAACAAAAATTCCCCGGCAGCTTCGTGGCCGCTTCCGAGGCCGTGCAGTGCCCGACCCTGTATGAAAATGGTTTCGGCGCTCACCGGATTGAAGGCATCGGCGACAAGCATGTGCCCTGGATCCATCACGTCAGCAACACCGATTTCGTGGTCGCCATTGACGACAACGCTGTGGTCAACCTGGCCCGTCTCTTCAACGAACCCGAAGGCCGCACCCACCTGGCGAATTCCGGTGTGCCCGCAGAACTCGTCGAGAACCTCGACCTGCTGGGCTTCTCCGGCATCTCCAACGTCCTCTCGGCGATCAAAGTTGCCAAGTATCGCGAGCTGACCGAGAACGACATCGTCGTGACTGTCCTGACCGACTCGATGGAACTTTACAACAGCCGTCTGGACGAGATGCGGGAAGAGATGGGCGAATATTCCGAGAAAGCCGCAGCCGTGGATGACAGCCGCTGGCTGAAGGGCCTCGCCACCGATTACCTCGAAGACCTGACCTACATCGGCCAGAAACGCATCCACAACCTGAAGTACTTCACCTGGGTGGAGCAGCAGGGCAAGACCTACCAGGAGATTCAGGATCAGTGGTATCAGCGGGATTACTGGACCGAGCTTCAGGCCGAGATCCCCGCGATCGACGCCAAGATCGAAGAGTTCAATGCCAAGGTTGGCTTGCTCTAAAAAATACTTCCCTTTCACGGTTGAAACGAAAACTCCCGATAGACATTGTCACACTCGGGAGTTTTTTGTTATGTGAGGAGCATTCTGTCACAAGCGCTGCGCGGCATGTGACCTACAGCTACGGGTATTGCCATTGGTTCTTATTCCGGAGGGGCGGCCCTGAGTGGCCGCCCAAAGACCCTATATTGCGGAGGCCCGCAATGTCATCAAATTCCATGATAGAATCTCCAATGATCACATTAACAAAGGGGAAAACATGAGCAGCATCCTTCCTGAAACCGCCCTGATCCTGGTCGCCATCCTGCCCTCTCAACGGGATTTTGACATCGCGCGGCTCTTCGGCTGGTATCGCATCCCGCTGAAAAGCGCGCCCAAGGTGATCTCGGTCGATTACCTCGCCTTCTACCAAACCAAGGCCTTCGGCGAGGCGGAACGCTGGCAGATCGCCTATGTCGCGAAGATTCTCGGCCACGAGCTGACCTGCCGCCGCGACCTGATCCGCGATGAACCCAATCATCCCCGCGCCCACGAGGAATATTTCAAATTGCAGATTGGCCCGCTCCAGGCATTGGAGCGTCCCATCCCAGCCGGGGACTGGAAGCGGATCACCTTCTTTTACACCACGGGCGAGCAGTTCCAGACCGCCCGGACGGTCAATGACCTGGTGATTAAAGCCCAGGAAGAGCGGGACGTGCTCTGGCACTCGCTGCGGGAGCGCGCCCTGCAGGCCAACGAATATCGGGCGGATGCGCTGCCCGAATCCGCCATCGATCCGGCCGTTCTGGCCCTGCTGGGGGCGTTTACTGGCCTAAACAACAACCCATGAAATGCCCCTTCTCTATCCTGATGCCTAGTGCCTGATAACTCAACCTGGTACCTAATACCTGATCTCCCTTTGCTATTCACCATCCCCCGTTTTATTAAAATAATAACCGGCCAGTTTGCGGAAACCTGGCCGGCATCGTTTAAAAGTAAGTTAAGTCTTGCGACTTACAGGGGTATGACATCCTTGGCCTGAAGACCCTTGGGGCCTTGTTCCACGGAAAATTCGACTTTCTGGTCTTCTTTCAGGGATTTGAAGCCTGAGCCAGTGATTGCGGAGAAATGTACAAATACGTCATCTCCCTGCTCGCGAGCGATAAAACCAAAGCCTTTTGCATCGTTGAACCATTTCACGGTTCCAATTTCTTTTTCTGCCATTCTAACTGTTTCCTTTTGTAAAAGTGTTGACTTATGTGAAGCCCAGATTAGTGGATAAAAAAGCACCACCCAGTCTCCGCAAGTCTGGATGGTTACTACCGTTCCAAAAACTGACTTCACTTCATAATTGAATATACCACAGAAAGACAATTTGTCAATCGGGCAATTTTTACTGTTGTTCGCGAATAAAAATGTCATGATTAATTCGCGAATAAAATTGTCAGGTTA
>WOYY01000042.1 GCA_011620555.1 Anaerolineaceae bacterium
TCGCCACGATTCAACCGCTTCATTATACCATCCGCTCCCCACGCGGCAGGCAAAGGCCAGGTCAGCTCCCAATACGATCGCAAAGTCAATTCATTCTGGAAAAGGATAATTTCACCGCTTCGCAATTAACAAAACACCCCTTCCTCCCTCTGACATCAGGGGAAGGAACGAGGATGGGGTCAGGTTTAAGTCGCAAGCATGCGTTTCAAGACATCATTTTTGTCATTCATTAATCGGCTATTTTTAACGCCATTGCCCTGGCTCAGCTCCCGCCGCCTCCAGGCTTGTTTTGAATTTGCCGCAGGAACTCTGGGCTGTTCAGCTTGCGCTCCAGGATATAGGAAATATAACGCTGGATCAGATCACCCAGAACAGGCTCGACATCCTCGGGGATGGCAAGGTTTTCGACCTGCTCCCAGTTGGAGCGTTGCAGATGGCGGAAATAACGGAGGGTGTCCTTCCCAACCGGCCAGGCTTCCGGGCGGGCTTTCCCACACCGCGGGCAAGCCACCCCGCCCGCCAAGGGCGAGAAATATTGGTCCTCAGCGCTGATCGGCTTGCCGCAGTCCACACACTCAAAGAGCTGCGGCCGGAAGCCCACCAGGTCCAGCAGGCGAAGCTCATAATAATGGACTACGGTCGCGGGCGTCGGGTGGCTCTCCAGCCTTTTGAGCGTGTTGGCCAGCAGGCGGAAGATCGCAATGTTCTGACCTTCCTCATAGGTGAACCGGTCCAGCACTTCGACCACATAAGAGGCATAGCCCACCAGCTGCAGGTCCATCCGCACTCCAGCATAGGTATCAACCGCCTCCGCCTGGGTCACGATGTCCATATTGCGGCCCTTCGCCAACTGCAAGGTGACGCGCGTGAATGGCTCCAGGTGCCCCGCCTTCCGGGAGCGGATTCGCCGGACGCCCTTGGCGATCGCCGTGATCTTCCCCTTCTCAAAGGTGAAGATCTTCAGGATCCGGTCGGCCTCGCCGTAATCTTTATGGCCCAGGACGATCGCCTGGGTGCGGTAGGAGCGGATTTCTCGGGGAGACATCCTTTTTCAATTCTCCATTGAGGTCAAAAAAAGCGCATGGACGGACTGCCGTCATGCGCTTTAATCATAACAAAGAATTGGACTATTCGCGGGCTTCTTCCAGATCGGCGTCGCCAAAAGCGGAGGGCAGCAGTTCCTTCACCAGATATTCACCGACCAACTCCCCTTTCAAGTTGGCGATCAGGACGGTTGCTTCCGGGTTGAACTCTGCCATCACCTGCCGGCAGGAGCCGCAGGGCGTGCCCCCGTTCTTGGTGACCACCGCGATCGTTGAAAAGGACCGCTCGCCTTCGGAAACAGCCTTGAAGATCGCCACCCGCTCGGCGCAGACCGTCAGCGGGTAGACCGCGTTCTCGATATTGACGCCGTCATAAATTTTACCGGATTCAGCCATCAGGGCTGCCCCGACGGCGTAGTTGGAATAAGGCGCATAAGCCTGATGATAAGCCTGAACGGCCTTGGCAATCAATGTTTGCCGGTTCTCATTTGTCAGCATGGTTCTTTTCCTTTTCAGAAACTGTCATAGATTCTCTGACCGCCCGTACCTTGTTGATCCTGCGGCCAACGACTTCATCAACGATCAGGGTCACCCCATCAGCCTGCAGGCTCTCCCCACCCGTGGGGACATCGCCAATCTGGCCGTAGATATAACCGCCGAGGGTGTCTGCATTGTCGGTTGCGATTTCGGTGCCCATGATCTCGTTGAAGATATCCAGATCCACCTTGCCCTGAAAGACGTATTCATCCGCATTGATCTGCTCAAAAGGCCGTTCTTCACTCTCGTCATATTCATCGCGGATCTCGCCAACGATCTCTTCGACGATGTCTTCCAGAGTGACCATGCCGGCCACGCCGCCATATTCATCCACCACAATAGACATGTGCATGCTGCGGGCCTGCATCTCTGCCAGCAGTTCATCCACCTTCTTGGCTTCCGGCACAAAATAAGCCAGCCGCAGCAGGTCCCGATGGTTGGCAATCAGGTCATCATCCGCACGAATGCTCAAGAGGTCCTTGGCATAGAGCAGACCGACCACATTGTCCACGGTGTCCTCATAGACCGGCACCCGGGAATGCCCGGCGTGGATAAACAGCGACCGCGCCTCGCCGAGGGTGGTATTGATGTCCAGAGCCATCATGTCAATCCGCGGCACCATAATGTCCTTGGCCAGGGTATCGCCGAACTGAAAAATGGAATAGATCATTTCGCGTTCGCCCTTTTCGAGCGACCCTTCCGGCTGGCCGACTTCCACCCAATTCCTGAGGTCCTCCTCCGTCATGGAGGTCAAAGTCGCCTTGTTGGCATTCTCACCCAGCAGCTGCATCAGCAGGCTCGCCAAGGGGGAGAAAAACAGATGGATCAACCCACCCAAAAAACTCAGCCGGATAGCGTTCTCTTCGGTGTTCTTCAGGGTCAGGCCTTCAACCAGGAATTCCAACAAACTGACCAGGAGCATCTCCAAAAGGAGGTACGCCAGGGTCAACCAGAGCTTTAACGGAATACCGTAAGCCACGATCAGAATAGGCAGCATCCCGGCCAGCAGAAAATGGAAAGTGGCCATCGCCAAGCGCAGGCTGCTCCTGAGCTTGGGTTTCTCGATAATGCTCACCGTCCGGTCGACCTTCGTTTCACGGTCTTCCCGGAGGCTCAGCAAATAAGGCAGCCGGGCGTAACTCAGGCTGGCTTTGACCGCTGCGGTCAAAAGATCCAACCCGAGCAGTACTGCTGCCACAATCCAAACTATCATTAGATCAGTCAACTTTCTCCAACTTACGTTTTTCTTTGGCTGGCACCCCTATCACAAGGGTATCAGCAGGAACATCCCGGGTGACAACCGCCCCTGCCCCGGTCACGCTGCGGTCTCCGATTTTGACCGGCGCAACCAGCATGGTGTCACTACCGATAAAGACATCATCGCCTATCTCGGTGGGATTTTTCTTTTCGCCGTCATAATTGCACGTGATCGTGCCGGCGCCGATATTGACGTTTGAACCAATCTGCGCATTGCCGATGTAGGAAAAATGGCCCATCTTTGTCTCAGGCCCGAGATAAGAATCCTTCACCTCAGCAAAATTGCCCAGGTGAACGCCCTTTGCCAGGTGCGCGCCCTTGCGCAGGTGGCAGAACGGCCCCATTGTGACCTCATCTTCCACAACCGCATATTCCAAAACGGATCGCTTTAGAACAACGGCATTGCCGACCTGTGACTCCACAATCGTCGTATCCGGTCCGATCTCGCAATCCGCGCCGATCTCCGTCTTCCCCCGCAGAAAAGTGTTGGGCTGGATGATGGTGTCCTGGCCGATGGTCACGTCCGGCTCGATGTAAGTGGCCTCGGGGTTCACAATCGTCACCCCGGCCAGCATCCATTGCTCATTGATCCGCTGCCGCATGATCCGATCTGCGGCGGCCAGGTCCACTCGGTCATTCGGGCCAATGGCCTCGTCCGGGTCCGAAAGCACCAGGGACTTCACCGGATAACCATCCGCAATCGCCAGGCCGACCACATCCGTGAGGTAATATTCGCCCTTCGGCGAAAGCGGGATTCTTTCCAGCGCTTCCCAAAGCCAATCCGCCTTGAAGCAGTAAGCGGAGACATTGTATTCGCAGATTTTCAGCTGTTCCGGCGTGGCGTCGGCTTTTTCAACAATGGCTGTGACCTTGCCGTCTACATCCCGGACCACCCGCCCAAAAGCGCTGCCCGGCTCACCGATGAAGCTGGTCATCGTCACGGGGCTGCCCGCGCCCTGATGGATGGCGATCAACTGCCGCAGGGATTCCCGGCGCAGCAGGGGCATATCGGCGAAAGTGACCAGAATGGTATCGGCCGATGGATCAACTTTCGGCCGTGCTGAGGCCACAGCGTGCCCGGTCCCCAATTGCTGCTCCTGCAGGGCAAATTCCGCCATCCCCGGCACAGCAGCCTGCACCTGCTCGGCCCCAAAGCCCACCACCACCACGGGCGGCAGGTCGCCTAAGCCATCCACAATTTTCAAAGCATGCCACACCATGGACTTACCGGCAAGGGAATGCAGCACCTTGGGGAGTTTGGAGCGCATGCGGGTACCCTGGCCAGCAGCCAGGATGATGGAAGCTATCGTCATTTCAGCATTTTTTCCTTCCACCCATCACAGTCCCGCCTGTGGGTTGATAATCTGTTTCGTTAAATAGAAAACCTCGAGCATCGCAAAGGAAAATTCCAATTGCCAGGCTCGAGCTATATCTATCAGGGATACTATCTTCTTGCGTACTCAATTTTTTTTAAGCTGGCCGGGGCACCAGGATTCGAACCTGGATCAACGGATTCAAAGTCCGCTGTGCTGCCGTTGCACCATGCCCCAGAGAGACAGGCTCTATTCTAACACATTTTAATGGTTCGTCCAACGCCCTCACCACAGCCCTCTGAACCAACGCGCGCATTGATTTCCTGTTTCCATCCATTATCACACGCGCGGGAAGGCTTGGTTTAAGCGAAGGGGAAAAAGCGGGGCCGAATCGATCACTTCTCAGCCCCGCCAACAAGTTACCTTAACCAAATTTGGGTTGCAAACAGCGTAAAAAGAACCCAAACGGCGGAGAATACCAGCGCAATGGTCAACCCGGCCAGCATAGCGGACCGGGTGATCTGACGAAGTTCCTTTTTGGTCAAATCTATCACCGAGGAACCCGTTTTAATCGGGCCGGTCTTCGCCAATTCGGACGCTGCCGGTTGTTGGATCGTCTCGTTGTGCCAGCGCATGCCGGGCACATCCATGTTGACAATCACACGACCGTCATCATCATCGTATTGTTTAGACTTCTTCAACTTCGACATACTCTTTCTCTTCGTTATACAAATGGCAGGCCACTGTATGGCCTCGCTCCAGTTCACGGGTTTCCGGAACAACTCTGCTGCAGATATCCATCCGTGCAGGGCAGCGGGTATGGAATTTACAACCGGAAGGCGGGTTCGCCGGTGAAGGCAGGCTGCCTTCCAGGATAATGCGATGTTTGTTGGCTGTCGGATCTGGAACCGGAGCTGCGCTCAGGAGGGCCTGGGTATAGGGATGCAGCGGATTCTGGAAGATCTGCTTTTTCTCGCCAAATTCGACCAGGTTGCCAAGGTACATCACACCGACGGAGTCGGAGATATGTTCCACCACGGAAAGGTCGTGAGAGATGAAGAGGTAAGTCAGATCAAAGTTATCCTGCAGATCGTTGAGCAGGTTGATAATCTGAGCCTGAATGGAAACGTCGAGGGCTGAAACCGGTTCATCGCAAACGATGAATTCCGGCAGCAAAGCCAAAGCCCGGGCAATCCCAATCCGCTGACGCTGGCCGCCTGAAAACTCATGCGGATAGCGGTCCTTGTGATAAGGCTGCAAGCCACAGATCTTCATAATATTTTCAATATAAGCATCAAACTGATCCTTCATAGTCAGGTGATGCTCCCGGACCGCTTCGCCGATGATCTCACTCACAGGCAGACGGGGTGAAAGGCTGGAATAAGGGTCCTGGAATATGATCTGCATCTTGGGACGCAGTTCACGCAATTCCTTGTGATTGAGCGAGAAAACATCAATACCATTGAACAAGACCTGTCCGTCGGTCGCCTCGTTGAGGCGCAGAATCGTCTTGCCAACCGTGGTCTTCCCACATCCGGATTCGCCTACCAGCCCCATGGTCGTACCGCGTTTGATCTTGAAGGAAACGCCATCAACCGCTTTGATATACCCAACCACGTGCTGGACCAGGCCGGCTTTGATCGGGAAATATTGTTTCAGGTTTTTGACATCCAAAACATATTCGCTTTTGGGGGTGTCATCTACCCTGTTCGTTCTGATCAAATTGATTTCTTCCATGTTAGTCCTTTACTGCTTCTTCAATGTAATGGTAACATGTCACCATGTGGGTGGGCGTCACATACTCTTCGCGGGGATATGCCCCGTTGCAGACTTTCATCCTGCGATTGCAGCGATCTTTGAAATAACAATAGTTCGGCATGTTGATCGGATTCGGAACGCTGCCCGGAATGGTATAAAGCCGGTCAACTTCCTGATTGACCACAGGCTTGGAACGCATCAGGCCAACTGTATAGGGGTGCAGCGGGTTTTTGAAAACCTCAATGGCTGTCCCTTTTTCCACAATCCGGCCAGCATACATCACGACCACGTAATCGGCCATTTCCGCAATGACACCGAGGTCATGCGTGATCAGCATAATGCTCGAATTGATCTGGTCTTTGAGATTGCGCAGCAGGTCAAGGATCTGCGCCTGAATGGTCACATCCAGGGCAGTGGTCGGTTCGTCGGCGATGATCAATTTCGGGTTGCAGGCCAGGGCCATGGCGATCATGATTCTCTGGCGCATACCGCCCGAAAGTTCATGGGGATACATCATGTATACCCCTTCACCATTGGCGATGCCCACCATATCAATCATCTTGAGAGTGACCTGTTTGACTTCCTCATCGCTCATTTCAGGGTTATGGAGTTGAACGACCTCATCAATCTGGTGGCCTGCCCGGAAAACGGGGTTCAGGCTGGTCATCGGCTCTTGGAAGATCATTGAAATCTTCGCCCCGCGGATAGTTTCCATCACTTGGGTGGGCGTCTTGGCGATGTTATAAACTTTTTCACCGCTATCAAAACGGATTTCGCCTTCGACGATTTGCCCCTGAGGACGCTGAACCAACTGCATCAGGGAGAGGGAGGTGACGGATTTCCCGCAACCCGACTCGCCCACAACGCCAACGGTGCTGCCTTTTGGCACCTCAAAGGTCACACCATCAACAGCTTTGACCGTTCCAATATCCGTGAAGAAATAGGTGTGAAGGTTATCAAACTCCACAACATTGTTCGGATCTTTCATTTCCGTCAAGTATTCACTCTCAGGAACATTCCTGCGATCGCGTTCCTTTTCGAGTTTATCCGTAATCCGGCGGTTTTCGCGTGAGATCTTGGCTGATTCGCTCGCAGAAATATGCGAGGTGTCTCGTCGTTTGAAAATGGATTTTACTTTTTCGCTAAGAGTAGTTTCTTGTTGTTCACTCATACGACTATTCTACCTTTTCATCTTCGGATCAAATGCGTCCCGAAGGCCATCACCAATAAAGTTGAAACCAAGGACCGCCAGGAGGATCAAAGACCCAGCGGGGATCCACATAAACCAGAAATTGGTCATAACATACGCATCAGACGCAACATTGATAATACTACCCCATGAAGCAAGTGGGTATTTGACGCCTAACCCCAGGAAGCCCAGGGTGGCTTCTGCAATGATAATGCCGCCAAGACCCGCCGTCGCCTGAACGATCAGGAGGGGCATAACATTGGGGACGAGGTGAGTAAAGATCCGCCGTCTGGTGCTGATGCCGGTAGCTTCCGTCGCAACCATGAAGTCCTGTTCACGCAAGGAGAGGATCTGACCACGAACAACCCGGGCCACGCCTGTCCAACCCAACAAACCCAGAACCAACATCAAAAGGAAGATCCGGCTTCTGGGGTCCATCTGCAAGGTATCCATGACCGAGCCCAAAATAAGCACGATCGGATAGAAAGGAATGGCGTTGAAGAGGTCCACAAAGCGCATCAGGGCTGTATCCACCCAGCCGCCGAAATAACCCGAGATCCCGCCAACGATCACCCCGAGCACAACCTCGATGATGACCACAACAAAGCCAACCAGCAAGGACACCTGGCCGCCGTACATCAACCGGGTCATGACATCCATCCCGTTGTTATCCAATCCCAATGGATGTTCTGCGGAAGGCCGTTCATATTGGCGGATCAACGTGGTGGGAGTTTCGCGCTTGATGTAGTAATTCGTGTTGACCTGATTGATTGCATACTCGATTTCCTCACCGCCTTCTTCAGCGAAGGTGAACGTGAGCAGATCATCGCCAATCGCCTCTCGCACCGCAGTTTTAAAACCAACGGATATAAACTGAGCTTGATCCAGAGGATTTACAATGATGTTTGAAACCTCAGCGAAATTCTCACCACTCCCGTCGGTGATGGTGGTTTGGCCTTCGTCTGAGTGAATGGTATAGGTCTGCCCATTATAAGAAAAATTCCTGCGGCCTTCAGATATAGCCAGCTCGCTGGCATATTCAAACCCATAGGAGTTGACGATCGGCAAATTCAGCTCGTTATATGCATCGTACACTGACAGGGAAGCCAAAGCGACATCATGCTCGATCGAGATAAAGGTTGTCTTCCGTTCCACTGTGATCCGATAAGTTGTTCCATCGACAACAAACTTATCCTGATCGCGCTCTTTCGCTGCCTGAAACGCGTTAACAAATGCCTGGTCAGGTTCACTCCCATCAGAAAGATTGATTCGGTCCAGCAAGACCGTTGCAATCTGCTCCAGCTGAACGACCAGATAGGTATTTTCATTAAGCGGAGTGTAGAAAAAATTATCCTCACCGACTGAGAACACTGGGTCGCTTTTACTAAGCGCCAGCAGGAACTGTGCTCGGGCGGCGTCGTTGAAGGATTCGCCATCAGCGACCGTATAGCGGAGTTCCTGGTTATAAATGGCCCCGGCATAATCTTTTGACATCGTCCCCAGACCAGTGAAGACTTCTGTTTGTCCATAGGGTGAAAATAAAGGGCCGATGAAGGCAAATATGAACATCGCAACAATGATCACCAACCCAATGACAGCCAGTCTGTTACGAATAAAGCGCCTGAAAACGAGCGCCCCGGGTGAAAGGACTTTTACACGCCTGGCATCATCCAGGCGCATTTCCTCGCCATCAATCAACTCGATGCCTTCATCTTCTTGTTCGATTTCGTTCGCTAAATCTTGATTATCACTCATTTGTCACCGCCATCAATTCGCCCTGACCCGAGGGTCAACGACTGCATACATGACATCCGCAACCATGAGGCTGACCTGGGTCAACACTGTCAGCAAAGTTGTATAGAACATTGCGAACGGAATATCTCCCCGAACAATTGCCGTATAGGAGATATACCCAATGCCGGGTATCTGGTAAAGCGTCTCCGTGATCAGTGACCCCCCGAACATATTGGGGATCAGGTAGCTCATATAGGACACAAGGGGAATTAGGGTGTTCCGGAAAGCATGTTTATTGATAACCACCTTTTCGGAAAGCCCCTTAGCGCGGGCCGTGCGAATGTAATCTGAATTCAACACTTCCAGCATATTAGTCCGGGTATAGCGCATCAACCCACCCACCGAGAGCATCGTCAGGGTGATCACTGGCAAGACGAGGTGATAGGCAATATCCAGCGTCTGTTGGAAGGACGTCATCGAAGTATGGAAACGCCCCGTCAAGCCGTAAAGGTCAAACCATCCCAGCTGAATCGAAAACACATACTTCAAAATAGTCGCCAGGAAAAATGTCGGCAACGAGATCCCGAGAAGGGCAAAGACGGTGATTGCATAATCGGTCTTGCTGTATTGCTTTCTCGCTGCCGTAATTCCCAAGGGAATCGATATAATGATTTGGACAAGAAATGTAACGATATTGATAATCACGGAATACCAGATCACCTGCGAAAACTTCTCGGTGACAGGAATACCGTAATGCCAGGAATTTCCGAAATCGCCCTTTATAGCATTACCCAACCATCCCAAAAAGCCCGGGATAATCCCAATATCAAGATGGTAGACAGAATTTAACTGATCCAGCCATTCCTGATAGGTCATAGCGCTTAAAGGATTACTGGCTCGTTGCCTCGCGATCGTTTCCACATAGGATGTGGGCAGAAACCTGATAACCGTATAAACCACCAGAGTCCCAAAGATCACGATAAAAATGCCGAGTATGAATCTCCTAATGATAAAATTCTTCATATCATTCCCTTGTACATTTTTTCTGGAAAATTACCTGAGCATTAAAGTGAGCCCACCCTGGGGTGGGCTCACATTTACTCTGATATCAGTGAACCGCTAGTTCATTTCAAGCAGTTCGATATCGTTCATCCAACCCCAGAAGGTGGTGATGTCAGGGGTGATGGTGCTTATGTTGATCCGCTCAGTGCTGAAGATGATCACATTCAAACGCTGATAGGTGGGGATTTCGACAGCCCATTCAATGATCTTATCGAGAGCCTGTTTGTAAATGGCTTTCCGATAGGCCTGGTCATCGCTCAGGCGGGCATCGACGATCAGTTGATCCAGCTCGGCATCCTGGATGTGATAGTGGTTCGAGTCTGAGCCACCAGCACCGGGGACACCAGAGCTATGATAAACCTGGTACATATCGGGGTCAATGGTTGTACCCCAAGCAGCAGTCCACATTTCCTGTTCACCGGAATCCAGTTTATCCCAGAGGATGTTGGCATCGGCGGGGTCGTTGATCACGAGTTCCATACCGACGTTCTCCAGGGAAGCTTTAGCGCTGGTCAGGATTGCGAACGCAGGATGGTCGCCAGTACCTTCACCGGGGACGATGATCTCGTAACTCATCTTTGCGCCTTCAGGAGCAGCGACAACCTTACCGTTTTCGACGGTGTAGCCGGCGGCTTCGAAGAAGCCCAGAGCAGCAGCTTCAGCGGCAGCGTATTTTTCTTCCTGGGTCATCTCGGCGGTGTAAATCGGATCGCCATTGACGTCCCTGGAGAACGCAATTTCGTAACCCTCATCGGTGGGTTGCGGGGCAGCCCAGGAGGTGTTGGAGATCGGGTAGTTGATCACGGAAGCGCCTTCACCATAGTAGCTGTCAATAGCGACATCACGATGGACAGCGAAAATGGTGGCGAAAGCACGGCGCAGGTTCTTGGAAGCATCGGAAGCAGGATCGCCGCCAACGTTCACGGTGGCAGCATTGATACCGATGTAACCATAGCCCAAGTTGTTGACCATGCTGGAGGTGATCACATCACCTGTCATTTCGCCGTTAGAGTTGTAGGACATAACTTCAGCGTAACGTTCGCTGGAGTAAGTCATCTCGCCGGCGTCAGCAGCACCAGTCTGGATAGCGGAAGGAACCTCTGCGCTAGCAGTTTCCTTGAATTGGACTTCAGCAATCTTCGGGCAGCCACGATAAAAGTTCTCGTTGGCTTCGAAGTAAACAACACGGTTGTCATATTGCACAAATTTGTAGGGGCCAGCACCCATGGGGGTGGACATCAGGCTTTCCTGTTTGGACAGGTCGCCAAAATCGAAACCAAACATATTATTCTCATAATCGTATTTGTCAACATCGCCGTAGTAGTGCAGCGGGGTGACGGGAATGCCGAGGATGGAATAAACAGCAGGAGCTTCAAAACCCATCAGCGTAACCTGCACGGTGTAATCATCAATCTTCTTGATACCGGAGATGTTCGGAACGCCCTGGCCACCCATCGCCTCGTCCATAGGACCCCAGTAGCCAATCCATTGGGATTTGACAGTGGAGAGGACATCGACGCCATCGGCTGATTCATAGGGGAATGCAGCAGCCAAGTCGCCTTCGTAGGCCTGTTCAATAACCATTGCGTAGTCGGCAGTGGTGGGGAAGACTTCAACCAGATCGTAGCTGTTGCCAACGGCATCGGTGAAGGAACCATCATCTTCCAAACCGCCGAAGCCCCAGAGGGCCATACCCAACGCAACCTGGAGGCCTTCGCTCTCAGCAACTTCTTCCGGGGTGTGGCCGAGGTAATCTTCGGAGTAGGCATCACGGTAGTTGGCATTGACGTAGTTGACGATCTTTTCAGCTTCGTAGAGGACAGCTTCATCAATACGCGCCCAGAAGTCATCCTGTTGTTCCTGGGTCCAGCCATCGGCATCGGACCACTCGTGGTCACGGCCGGCAGCGTAAATCTCATCCACCAGGGCGGAGTACTTGTCAAAGACTTCGCTTGTGGTCTGGGTCCGGTAGTCATTCAAACCAACGATTTTATAGGAGCCAAGGGTGGTTGAACCGACATAGGAAGGATCCAGAAAAGTGTAATAGGTGAAGATGATGTCATCGGCGGTGACAGGTTCACCATCAGAGAATTTCATACCAACCCGCAGTTTTGCGGTGTAGACGGTGGTGTCGGTTGCCTCATCGTAAACAACACTGGTATCAGCAGGACCTTTGTAGAGGTACTCGGTACCATTGTATGTACGAGTTTCACCTTCAATAGCATTGGGGATGATCCCACCAACACGGTCAGTCGTCAGCAGAGCAATCTGGGTCAGGTCGGCAACGTCTTGGTCATAGCCGGTGTCGGCGAAGAACGGGCTGAATTTCTGTGAGAAATCCTGATAGGCAACGACCAGGGGGGTATCGATTGTCGGTGCGGTGGGCAGGTTCTCACCGAAAGGCTGAGCTTCGTAAACCATTTCGGTGGGTGCAGCTTCAGTCGCCTCTTCGGTAGCCACAACTTCAGTTTCCTCAACTGTCGGGGCTTCGGTAGCCGTCTGGCAACCAGCCAAGACAAAGCTAACCGCAACGAGAAGGCTCAGAAACACGTAAATAGAACGTTTCATTGTTTTCTCCTCCATAACACTTTTATGTTATGAAACTAGTGAATTGAAAAGATTTTTCTACTCGAGTGTTTTCCTTTAGGGGTTTGAAACCACCTCCTTCTATGCAAATTTTATTAATCGCCTAAAGAATAATGGTGTCCCAAATTCTAACCTAAAAATGAGACGGGTAATGACACTATTATACCCAGAGATTTATTTTTTTGCAGAGAGTTCACCCGATATTCATCCTAAAGATGATAACCGAAATCTGAATAGAGTCAATGGGACAAATCCCATGAATCACGGGATTTTCGGCACAGTTGACTTATTATTATCATTCCATTATAAAAATTTTGGCTGCCCAAAAATCGGTTGGGGTGGGCTTAGCGCTCCTCTAAAGTATCCTTCTCTCCAGGCACAGGACTATCCTCTTCTATTTTATCTATTTTAACATCTTCCACCGCAATCTTGGTCACTTCGATAGGTTTCTGCATTCGGAGGATCAGGAAGACAGCGCCCATCATTAGAGCCTCCACCCCAATGAACAGGAATTCCCGCCAGAGCGCAGTGTTGGCAAACCAGATCAAATAGACAATATCAGCCAGGATCGTGACGCCCAGCAGAGGGAACAAGAACCTGCTGGCAACTTTCATTCTTTTAAAAATAAGCTCGGTTTCATCGCGGCGGAAATCATGTTTTTCTTTCGGCAGACGGGCGCCGCCATCCACCAGGAAGTATAAAGGAAGAAAGGTGAAAATATAGGGCAAGGAAACAAAGAAAGCGTACATACCCTGGTTGGCAATGAATCCAGCGCTAACCTGACCCACGATGACCAAAGTGAGCAAAATCAGACTATTGCGCCTGAATATGCGCAATGCCTTGTCATCAATATTGATCTCGTAATACTCCCCAACATAGACGGCCGTCCGCTTTTCGCGGCCTTTTTCATCTTCCTGAACGACGATTTCGTAATCGTCCGTGAATCTTCTCATCCATCCGTTCCTTGAGTGGGATAGAACCCATTAATACCACATCTTGTCTGGATCACGCAAGTCGGCGAGGGAAACCCTGCCTTTTCCGGCTGGCGCTTCATGGACAAGCCTGATCATCAGGCCAGCCCCAGAGCGCGCTCACCGCAGCGCAGGCTTCCTGTCTGACCGCCGCCACTTTGGGCGCTGAAAATAACGGCGCCGCCGGCAGGCTGCTGAGGTACTGGACCTCCGCCCGGTTGAGGGCGTCCGCAGCCTCGGATGGCAGGGCTAGGTTGGCATCCACACAAGCCGCATCATAAGCTGCCTCCGCCAAGCCTGCAATGTTCGTACCGATCCAGCCGTTCTCCTCAGTTGGCATCTGCCCGCTTTCATATAAAGAGCAATCCAAGTCGGGCGAAGGGGACCAGCTAATCAATGCCAGGTCAAATTGCCGGCCAAAAAGCCTCCCCTCGGGGCCGGGGGCATAGAGCTGGTCCACAGGCAGGGTGACGGGGGTGACCTCGATCCCGCATTCACCCAGCGAACGCTGAATAATTGCAGCAACCTGCTGGCCGAGCGCGGAAGGGTCCACAACGAGGTCCAGGCTGAGAGCCGTGCCGGCCGGGATATTGCCGATATACCAGGCCTGCAGCGGCGTTGCCGGGTCCAGGTCATGGTCCCGCCAGCCTGCCGCCTCCAGAAGCTGCGCGCCCAAAGCCGGATCGTATACCAGGCTTTGCTCTGCGGTCAGGCTTGAATTCGGAGATGAAACAAAGCTGGGCCAAAGCTCCGCCAGCCCGCCATAAACAGCCGCCTGGATGGCTTCCCGGTCCAGGCAGGCCCCAAGCGCCTGCCGGGTGCGGGCATCGCCGAAGAAATCCGGCCGGTCGCCATAAAGCGGGGTATAAAATTCATCGTAAGCTGCCGGCTGAATGCCAAAAACCAGCTGCATCCAGCTGGATGTCTGCTCCGCCAGGACCTGGAGGTCGGCGTTGGCCTTAAGATCATTGAGTGTTTCGGTGTTCCGCTCAAGATGGTAGGAGGCGTCCAGCACATCGCAGGTTCCAACCGCCAGCGCGGCCGCCGCATCTGCAAGTTCGGGGATCACCTGCAGCTCCACTTCACCATAAGGGAGTCCGCCCGCCTCCAGCGGCGAGGCGTAGCCATTTTCCACCAGTCGAATCCCCTCCTCGCGCCAATCCGTCACCTGGTAGCGGCCCAGGGCCGGCATGGGCGCAGACCAGATAGGGTCATTAGCGATAGCATACCAATCCGCCTCCGCGGCGAAAAGATGGGCAGGCAGCGGCTGCCAAAAGAGCTTCCCAACGTCCGCCGTCGTGAAGCCCGGGCGGCCCACCCAAAGGACTTCATCCCCGGCTGGAGCGCTGTAACTGCTGGTCCGCGATTCGGCCCATTGCAGCCCTGGCGCGCTGGGGTCGCTGGCCAGGCCAAAACTGAATACTGAATCCGCAGCCGTTAAAGGCACACCATCCGACCAGCTCAGTCCCGCCTGAAGTTGAAAGGTCACGCGCATCTGGTCCATCGAGAGCGCCTGCGTCCCATCCCAGGTCAGGGCGCATTCCGAACTGCGGCAGCCGCTGGGCCGGACGGTCACACCTTGCTTGAGGATGGCCAAATCGCCGTTCGCATCCACAACCCACTCCCCGGCTTGCACAGTGACGGCCTGCAAGGCAATCCCGCCGGTTTCTTCCGTGGGCCAGGCCGCCAGAAGCGCCGGGCTTTCCGGGCTCTCCCCTGCGATGTTAAGCTGAATCAACTCCAGCAGGTTCTGCTTGGCGGCCGGGTTCCGGCCATCATAAGGGAAAAGCCCAGCGGGCAGGGCCGCCGTGCAGATGGTCAGCACATTCACCGGCGTCTCGGTCGGCGTTGAGCTTGGCGCCACGTCTTCCGGCGCGGCGGCCGTCTCCTCCGGCGCGGTGGGCGTCAGTGAACTGCCAGGCGCACAGGCTGCGAGAAACACCAGCAGAAGAAGGAAGATGCCCAAAGAACGCTTCATAGGAAACCTTATCGGAAATTCAATCATCAATCATTTTCTCCATAAAAGGGTCCGCCTCATCGCCAAACCGCATCCGCAGGTAAGAAGCGTAACGCGCCTCTGAGACCCGCCCCTCGGCAACAGCCTTCTGCACCGCACAGCCAGGTTCATGCGTATGGGTGCAGTCGCTGAACTGGCAGTCGCTGACCAGGTCGCGCAGCTCAACGAAATAGGCATCCAGCTCTTCCGGCTCGGTATCCCAGAGCGCCAGGGAGCGGATCCCCGGCGTGTCGGCGACATAGCCGCCAAAATCGAGTGGGAACAATTCCCGGACCTGGGTCGTGTGCCGGCCCTTGGCGGTGGCCGCACTCACTTCGCGCACGTGCAATCCCAGTTCCGGCTGGATCACATTCAAAAGGCTGGACTTGCCAACACCGGATGGTCCAGTGAGCGCTGAGATCTTTCCTTTAAGATGACCTCTCAAATCCTGAACCCCCTCGCCGGTTTTGGCCGAGGTGTAAAGCACGGTATACCCCAGAGACGCATACAATCCAAAGATGTTCACAGCCTGGTCTCGCGAGACCAGGTCCGCCTTGTTGGCAACGATCAGGGTGTGAAGGTTCTGCTTTTCGGCGATCACCAGGAAACGGTCCAGCATCCTGAGATGGGGGTCGGGTTCGGTGCAGGCAAAGACGATCACGATCTGGTCGGGGTTCGCCAGCAGGATCTGGCGGAAATCGCGTTTGATTCCCGTCCGGACCCGTGAGATCATCCCGCTCCGCTCAGCGATGGACTCGATCGTCCCGGTCCCATCGCCCTGGTCGGTGATGACCACCCGGTCTCCCACCGCGCAGATGTCGCCCTCAGTCAGCCCTTTCTTCAGGCGTCCCGGCAGCCGGCAGGTGACCAGCCCGGAATCTGTTTCCACCGTAAAGAAACCGGATTGGGAACGGATAACCAAACCTTCTTTCGCGATCGTCAATCTGGCATCTATCCTCTTCTAGGCTTTCTAGTTGTCGGTCGGCTCTTCGTAACCATAGGGCGTTTCCGTCGGGATGGGCGTGGGGGATTTCACAACGTAGGGCACCGCTTCCCAGGGCAGAGTGTAACCGTAATCGGTGTAGTGGGAGAAGTAGAGTGAAACGGCCCGGCGGAAGACCGGCGCGGCCATCTCAGAACCCTCGCCCGCGTTTTCCAGAAGCACGGCCACTGCAATGTCGGGCCGGTCCGGGTTGCCCACGGAGGTGTAACCTGCAAACCAGGCATGGGACTCACCAGTGGTGTTGGTCGCCGTGCCGGTCTTGCCGTAGGCCCGGTAGGGCATGGTCGCCAATTGGGTATGGGCGGTGCCGCGGGCATTGGTGATCACGCTGCGCATGGCTTCCGTGATAATGTTCAAGTCAGCATCAGAAACAGGCAGAGTGCCCTGCGCTTCAGGCTCAAAGGTGTAGGTCGGCTCACCGCCGTCCACACCAACCGAGTCCACCAGGGAAGGACGGTAGAGCGTCCCCCCATTGCCGACCGCCGCGATGAAGCGGGCGACCTGCAGCGGCGTGACTGTCATTTCGCCCTGGCCGATCGCCAGCTGGGTATTGACGCCGCAGGAGTTAGTATCGGCTGGGATATTGCCGGACTGTTCGGAAATATCCACCCCCGTCAGGCTGCCCAGCCCAAAGGCGCGGGCCATATCGGCGATGGCAGAAGCATAGCCCTGCTGATAAAGCGTCTCACCGATGGTGTAGAACCAGGGGTTGCAGGAGCGCATCAGACCTTCCGGCAGCGTCAGGTCGCCGCTTGGCGGACGATCCTTTTCATAGGTCCAGTCGTAAAGCTCGGTCCCGCAAACGACAACAGAATGGTCGCAGTACATTTCCGAGGTTTCCGTGAAGACCCCCGTATCCAGCGCGGCGGCCATCGTGATAATCTTGAAAACCGATCCCAGCGGATATTGGCCGTTAGTTGCCCGGTTGAAAACAGGATCATCCGTAGCAGCATAAAGGTTCCCAGAATGGAAACTATTCTCATTGGCGGAATCAAAGAGGTTGGGGTCAAACTGGGGATTCGATACCATCGCCAGGATCCGTCCGGTATCCATTTCCATCACCACAATCGCGCCCCGGTAATTGCCCAGGGATTGCTGAAGCAGATATTGCAGAGTTGAATCAATGGAAAGGGTAACCGACTGGGCCGGCGAAGCGCTGCGCTCGGCCAGCTTGGTGACGATCTGGCCATTGACATCCTTGACATAGAGCGATCCGCCGAGGGTGCCGGCCAGCGCATCCTCATAAGCCAGTTCAATCCCGGCGCCGCCGAAGCGGGCATTGAGCGAATAGCCCTGCCGCAGGTAGCGGTTCACATCCTCAGAAGGGATATAGCTGAGGTGGCCGACGGTCTGCGGCGCAATCCCGCCGTCATAGTAGTACCGCGAGGTGTAATAATTGAGGTAAACGCCGCTCATCGCGGTCAGCGCGCCCATCTGGCGGTTCACATCTTCCTCGAGGGCCTCGCCCAGAGGGATGTAATCATAGTCATTCGCATTGTCCACAATCTCGATCACTTCGCTGATCTGGTAGATTGTCAGGTCCGCCATCGTACTGTAGAAAAGGCTGATCAGGTCAGTATCCAGATCGCCTTTGACAAAACCGATCGCCACCACATCTTCCTGCTTTGCAATCGGAGAGCCGTCATTGGCGTAGATATTCCCGCGGGAGGGGATATCCTTGACGATTTCCAGCGTGTTGCCGTTTTCCAACTCGGGCAGGATCACGGTGGTGTCCCAGTTCAGGTGCCAGCCATCGCCCTCCCGCAGCAGGTCAAATTCCAGATCGCGGGTCAGCGTGCTAAAGAGGTTGGTGTTGAAATTCACCTCGACGGTGGCCGTTGCCGTCTGCGGGTTGGTGACCACGTTTTTGATCGTGTATTCAATCCCGGTGTCATATTGCAAGGTGAGCGCGTTGGCCGTGTCCGTGTATTTCTGAACAAAGTCCTCCTGCGTGACCAAAGCCTGGCTGGCCTGCGAAAGGAAAACGTACATGGCCGCGTAATCATCGGCCTGCCAGGCGGCGAAATAGGACGCCAGCATGGTATCCACATCCGGCGCGGGGGTGACATAAACCTGCGGGTCCGGCAGCGAGGAGGTGCTTGTGGCCTCCGGCGTGCCCGGCATGGTGGAAGGGTTGGCGCAGGCTGCCAGCGTCAGAATGATCGTCAGGATCAAAATCGGTCGGTGTAGTTTTTTCATTCTTATATTCTCCAAATGCGGCAATGCCTCTCTTGGGTTTGGCTTTCAACGCATTTTTCAGGCTTTGATTATACTTTGTCATTCTCCAGATGGGGAATCGGGCTGGATCGTCGGCGTTGGCTCCGGCTCTGAGGGTACAAAGGGTTCATCTTCCCAGGGCATCAAGCCCCCGACATCCTCGCCATCGGAGAAATAGAGTGAAACCGCCCGGGCAAAGACCGGTGCAGCCATCTCCGAACCCTCACCCCCGTTCTCCACCAGCACCACCACGGCAATATTGGGGTGGTCCGGGTCATCCTCCCGGGTGAAACCGGCAAACCAGGCGTGCGAATCCCCGCTGGGGGTTTGGGCCGTCCCGGTCTTGCCGGAAACAGCATAATTCAAATTGCGCAGCGCCCAGTTGGCGGTTCCCCGGCTGTCCTCCACCACCAGACGCATCGCCTCCAATACCGTCTCGCGGGTGCTTTCAGAGATGGGCAGTTCCCCGGTGGGCTCGGGCTCAAACACCTGGACCGGGTCGCCGTTCAGGGGGTCAATTTCTTCCACCAGCGCAGGCCGGTAGAGCGTGCCGCCATTGGCCAGAGCAGCGATAAAAGTTGCGACCTGCAGGGGCGTCACGAGGATCTCCCCCTGCCCGATCGCCATTTGACTGCTGGTGACGCAGTTGGCGGCCGTCTCGGGGATATTGCCGCTGCCCTCCGGGAGTTCAATTCCGGTTTCGCGGCCCAGGCCAAAGCCCACCGCCATCTCAGAAAGCGCGCTTTCATAGCCCTCGGTGTAAAGCGTTTCGCCGATCCGGTAGAACCAGGGGTTGCAGGAGCGCATCAGCCCCTCCGGCAGTGAAAGCAGACCGCTGGAAGCCGTCCCGTGGGAATAGGTCCAGTCATAGAGGTACACGCTGTCGCAGGTCCAGTAGGCATGCTGGCAATTAAAGGTCGAATTGGCGGTAAAAATGTCCTTTTCCAGCGCGGCCGCCATTGAGACGACCTTAAAGGTCGACCCGGGGGGATATTGGCCCTGAGCCGCCCGGTTGAAGAGCGGCTGGTCCTCATCCGTGAAATACGAGGTGAGCAGGTCTGAGTCCAGTGAATCCTCATCAAAGGCGTTCGGATCAAACCCCGGGTTGGAGACCATCGCCAGGACTCGCCCGGTGTCCACTTCCATCACGATCACCGCGGCCCGCAGGTCGCCCAGGGATTGCTGCAATTTCAGTTGGAGGGTGCGGTTGAGCGTGGTGTAGATCGAATCCCCCGGGACCGCACTGCCCGAAGCCAGCAGCTTGCTGATCTCGCCCTCCGGCCCCACCAGGTAAAGCGATCCACCGCGGGTGCCGGCCAGTTCCTTTTCATAGATCGCTTCCAGCCCGGCCGCGCCGATCTGCTCGTCCTGGCGGTAACCCAGCCGGACATAGGCGTCCACTTCAGCTTCGGGGATATAGAGCAGGTATCCCAGCGCGTGCGGAGCGATCCCGCCTTCCAGATAGGTCCGGGTGCGGAACTCATCCATCCGCACACCGCTCAGATTCCGCAGGACCTCCAGCTGGGCGGCGACCTCTTCCCGCATCAGCGTGACCACCGGCAGATACCAGTCATCCGGGGTCCGCTCCACCATTTCAGCCAGGTCGCTGGCGGAATAAGAGCTGATCTCCGCCAAAGTCTCATAGATCAGGTCAGCCTGGTCCGGCTGGATCTCGCCGGGCACCAGCCCCAGCGCAATCGCGTTCTCATAGCCCGCCAGCGGAGCGCCTTGCCGGTCAAAGATCCGTCCCCGGTCGGAGATCTCATAGACCATCTCCAGCCGGCTGCCATCGGCCAATTCCGGCAGGATCAGCCCCGCTTCCCACTGGATGCGCCAGGCCCGGTTTTCCCAAACCAGGTTCATCAGCGGTTCGCGGGTCAGGTCGCCCACCAGCAGGGTCTCAAAAGTCACCCGGTATGCCACTTGGGCATAATCGCCATCGGCGATCGCCGAAAGCGCCTGCGCCTCCAGGGATTGCAGGGTGATCGTAGTCGCAAATTCGCTGTATTGCGCGGTGAAATCCGGCAATGGAATCGCATCCTGGCTGAGGGTGGAGAGCAGCCCGTACATCTCCGCATAAGCCTCCCTTTGCCAGGCCGCGAGGAATTGCTCCGCCACCTCCTGCGCCGCGGCAACCCGGCCAATATCCGCGGCCGCGCGGGTCGGGTTGCTCCCAGCCCCGGCCTCAGATCGGCAGGCGGCCAAAATTGGCAAGAGGATCAGCAGGATGGCAAATAATGAGAGGATTCTTCGTTTGGAACTGGGCAAGGCAGTCTCCTTTTAGACCGATCCCAGGATTTCCTCAAAGACAGGGCATGAGTAATGAAGGGACTGCTGGCAGCGTGCGGGCAGGTCATCCGGCGCAGCCCAGCCAAACCGCCGCAGGCTGACCTCCAGATGGCAAAGCGGCAGCCCCATCACAGAGGCATAACAGCCCGTCAAGCCATCCACCGGATGGAACCCGCTGTGCTGGATGGCATAAGCGCCGGCCTTATCGAGCGGGTCGCCCGTCCGGATATAGGCTTCCACCTCCGCCGCGCCATAGTCCCGCATCGGCACGTCCGTCCGGCAAACTCGGCTATCCCGCTTCCCACCTTCTGTTTCGATCAAGGCCAGGCCGGTGTAGACCTGGTGGGTCCGTCCCCGCAATTGGGTCAGCATCCGCCGGGCGTCCGCCTCATCCCCAGGCTTCCCCAGCAGTTCTTCCCCATCGGCCACGATCGTATCCGCCGCCAGGATCAGCCCCTCCCGCTGGGCAGCCACCGCCTGGGCCTTCTCGCAGGCCAAACGGCGCACGTAGTCCTCAGGGTGTTCGCCGGCTTGGCGGCTTTCGTCAATATCGGCCGGAAGGACCTCGAAAGGCCATCCGAACAGGGCCAGCAGTTCTTTACGGCGGGGGGAGTTGGAGGCGAGGATGAAGTTCGTCATTGGAGGGATTCTAACACATCCTCCCTTTTCCGCCACTTGGGGCCCAATAAGTCTGTTCCCCAGCCGTGGGTCAGGCAGGGTGAGATCGCAGGGTCGAACCTGCCTGACTAAAGACATCACGCCGGAAGCGCGCCTAACCGTTTATAAAGCAGGGTCGCTTCTGCCTACCGCCCAGTAGGAACCTCTTTAGGCGGGCACAGAGACCCGCCTCTTCAGGAGGCAAGCGGTCACGGGGGCCCGCCTCTAAGGGATGGCGGGCTGTAAGGCCTATTTGTTCAGTATCAAAGCGTCACGCCGGAAGTGCGACCTCCGAAACAGCCAGAAAACAAAAATAAACCACCCGGGAATTCGGGTGGCAATTTTTCATTAATCCCTTGCGTTAGCAGGAAACACTATCCTTTGACCGCTTTGGCGATCTCGGCCAGATGTTCCGGGCTGGTCCCGCAGCAGCCGCCGACCAGCTGGGCGCCGGCAGCCAGCCAGCCGGGCGCCAGCGCGCCCATCTCGGCCGGGCTGACGGAATAGTTCGGCTTGCCATCCTCATCCATCTCGGGCATTCCGGCGTTCGGCTTGAACCAAATCGGTTTGTCCGTGGCCTGGCGCAGCTGACCGAGCGCCTGCAGGTTTTCCTCCAGACTGCGGCCGCAGTTGATGCCCAGCGCATCCACCGCCAACGCGCCCATGGTCTCCGTCATAACCTCAGGTCTGACGCCCATCATCGTGCGGGTTCCCCGGTCATAGCTGAAAGAGCAGACCAAGGGGATCTCGCCATCCACGGCCCGCACAGCGCGAACTGCGGCCGAGGCCTCAGTCAGATCAAACTGAGTCTCGATCACCAAAAGGTCCACCCCGGCATCCACCAGCAGCTGGGCCTGTTCCCGGTAGTCCGCCTCAGCATCTTCTTCACTCAAAGTTCCCAAGGGGGCCAGCATGTGCCCGGTGGGGCCGAGCGACCCCGCCACCAGCACATCGGCGCCCGCTGTGACGCCCTGGGCAATCTCAACCGCCTTGCGATTGACCTCTTCAAAGCGGTCCGCCAGGCCGGAGGCTTCCAGCCGCAGCCGGGTTCCGCCAAAGGTGCAGGTCAGGAGGATATCCGAACCGGCTTCCACAAAAGAGCGCTCGAGGCTGGCGATGGCCTCTGGGTTCTCCAACACCCAGATCTCCGCCGCCGCCCCCACCGGCAGGCCTCTGCGCTGCAGGTTCGTTCCGGTCGCGCCGTCAATCACAAAAACTTCCCCGGCTGATAATCGCTGCTTAAAGGTGCTCATCCTGCTTCTGCTCCATTGCATGTGTTCGGTGGTCAATCTTCCTGGTCCCGTTTGATCTGAAAACGGTCAAAATCGCGGACAACGACGGCGGAGGGCAGCACGGTCTGGGCCTCTTCCAGCACGTCCCGCTCCCGGTAACGCCGGGAAAGATGGGTCAGGTATAAATTCCTGACGTTGGCTTCCTTGGCCAAACCCGCCGCCTGGGCGGCCGTGATATGGCCGAAATTCTCGGCCAGCTCCTCTTCCGCTTTGATATAGGTCGCCTCGATCACCAGGCCATCCGCATCCTGCACGTAAGGTCTGAGGTTAGCCACCTGACCCGTATCCCCAACGACGACCAGAGAAGTGCCCTTGCGCGCCTCTCCCAAAACCTGGTCCGGTTCGATCACACGGCCATCGGGCAAAGTGATCGGCCGCCCCGCGACCAGATCGCGCCGCCAGGGTCCGGGCGGGATCCTGAGTGCTTCCGCTTTTTCCGGCAAAAAAGGCCGCCGGCTATATTCCTCAAAGCGATAGCCCAGGGAATCCGAGCCGCGATGGTCCACGGAAAAGGCTGAAACGGAAAAGCGGTCGGTCTCAAAAAACAGCCCCGGCTCGATCGCATGGAGGATCACGGGCGGCTTGCCGCGATACCCGCGCAAGACCACGCCAAAGATCAGGTCATGGACCCGGTCCAGCGTGTGCTGGGTGCCATAGATCTCGACCTGGTCCATGACCTCCCAGCGCATGAAGGTCGATACCATCCCGGCCAGGCCAAGGATATGGTCCAGATGGCCGTGCGTCAGGAAGATCTGGTTCAGGCGCTTGAAGCCGGTCCCCGCCTGCAGGATCTGCCGCTGCGTGCCCTCTCCGCAATCGATCAGAAAGCGATAGTCCTCATGCTGGACGATTAAGGCTGACAAACCCCGGTGCACAGATGGTGCGGAAGCCGAGGTGCCTAAAAATACAATTTCAAACAATGGGTTTACCTACACGAAGGCAATCGGTCAGTCCGACCCGATGCCGGAAATCAGCCGCAGCAGGCCGAGAACGCTCAAGCCCACCTGGACCCCCTCGCCCGCGGTGAGTTTTGGTTTCGATTTGTCCGCTTCGGCCCGCTGGATGAGGATATAGGCCGAAAGCGCACCGACGGCTGCGCCGATCACGGTGCCAATAGCTAAAGTTGAAGCCTTCCAATTTTTTTCTTTCATTTTGAGATCCTTGTTGATTAGAGTACAGACAGCCCGGGCAGGATACGCCCTAGGGCGTTCAGGCCCGCCTATCTATCGGAAAATTAACGGTGCAAGAAACCAAATAACGACTTGAAGAATTGCCCTGCGCCGGCCTGATAGCTCTTTGCGGTCAAAACGGGGTGGAGCGCCCGCGCAGCGATTCCCTTGACCCAGCCCTCGCCAATGGCGAAATTTTGCTGCACCAGGGCGGTATAGGTCGGCAGGGTCTTGAGCAGCCGGGCCAGCAGATAGATCAAGCCACCCAACAGCAGGATGCCGATTAGACCCAGCCCCAACACCGGCAGCAGCAGCCAGATCAGCGAGGTATCCGCCCAACCGGAAAGTTGCCCGGCCGGGTCGCCCTGGGCGGCCGTCAGGATCAAGAGGACCAGACTCGCCAGCACCAGCAATGCGCTCAACAGGACAGGCAGCAAGACCTGCCAGAAGATCTGGCGCTGATGCTGCCGGTAGCTGGGTCGGTCCTTTTTATTCGTTTGATTACTTTGGTCGTTCATAACATTTATTTTAACATGAGAATGGCGTTGAATAAAAACGGTTTCTATTCAGTTTACCCTGCCCCTGCCTCGAATTCAATTAAGTCATGCGTTCCAGGACAAAGGAGGAAAATGCCTGGCATCTGGTCAGCATTGCCTCGGAGCTTGACTGGGAAGCCTCCTGGAATTATGGATTTCCCTTCACCGCAGGCTTGGGCGGAACCTGCCCCGGCACTTTACAAAGCGTTGGTCGCTTGTTAACCGGCAGGCTCCTGACCATTGCGAAAAATAAACAGTTTTCCAGATAGAAGGCGTAAATTTACCCATTCCTCCCCCGTTTTTCGCTCTCCCTGTTTTCCCTCCCTTTATTAATAAGATTTTTATTGTATAATTACAAGAGAAGTAAGGCTTTGACTTAATAAAGCTTTTACAGAACGTTAATCTGCCGCCCGAGGTATTGGGGCTGCGGCTATGTAATCAAATAGAATCGTAAGAAATTTTTCAGCCGGCGATTTTGCCTGGCATTGCAAATGAGATGACATCGGTTTTGAAAAGTATCTGCGGCGCCTGAAACAGGGCTGCCGACAGGGTCAAGATTAGAGTCAGAAAATTGAGTACAGGATAGATCAGGGTCCAATAACTTAGTCAGGTAGGCACCACCGACCCATTAGTTTCCCCCAGTGGCACAGGGAAACCAGACCCGCTCATCCTTTACGATACCAACATCATTAGGGATTCTTATTGATACGACAGCCGTAGCCTTTCGGAGAGGCTCACGGCTGTATGCTGTTAAAAAAGAAAGTTGGGATGGAACGGGAGATCACTGCCATCAAAGCCCAGAAACGCAACCGCCAGCGGGTAAGCATTTACCTGGATGGTGAATTCGCTTTTGGACTTTCCCGCTTCGTCGCCGGCTGGTTGGAACCGGGTCGGAAATTGACCGAGGCTGAAATTGAGAAACTGCAGGAGGAAGACACCTATGAAATCGCCCTCCAAAAAGCCCTGCAATTCATCAATTACCGCCCTCGCTCAATCGCAGAGACCCGCAGACGCCTGCAAGAAAAAGGGTTCGCTGAAGAAGTGATCGAAGCCACCGTCAACCGGCTGGTGGAAAAGAAGCTCCTCAACGACCTGGAATTTGCCCGGCTCTGGATCGACAACCGGAACACTTTCCGTCCCCGCAGCAACAGCCTCTTGGCCTACGAACTCCGCCTCAAGGGCGTTCCAGATGACGTGATCGCACAGGCGCTCGAAAGCTTTGGAGGCGACCAGGCGGAACTGGCATACCAGGCCGGCATCAAAAAGGCCCAACAATGCCAGTACGAAGCCCGGCCGGACTTTCTAAAGAAGGTGGGCGGCTATCTAAGCCGCAGGGGATTCCATTATGGGATCGTCAAACCCACCCTTGAAAGACTTTGGGAAGAATTCGCTCTCCCGCAGCAGACGCGCCTAAATAATACTGGAAAAATGGAGCGAAATGATGAATAACCCTACCCTATTAGTTGCAATTGGCCTTGGTGCCTTGCTGCTCGGCGGTTTGATCGGATATCTGATCAAACAAAACATTGTGGAAAGCCAACGCAAAGCCCAAAACCTCAAAGCCGACCACATCATCACAGAAGCCAAAGAACGGGCCCGTGAGATTGAACTGGAAGCCAAGGACGCAGCCCTGCAGATCACCCAAAAGGCGGAGGACGAACTCACCCGCCGCCGGATCGAACTCACCAAAGAGGACGACCGCCTGCAAAAGCGCCGTGATGAACTCGACCAGCGTCTGGAAAAATATGAAGAGCGCGAAGCCCGCCTCAATAAACGTCAGTCCAGCATTGATAAACGCGCCAACGAGATCAATACCCTCTATGAGCAGCAAATGGCTGAACTCCAGCGGGTCTCCGAGATGACCAAAGACGAAGCCCGCGAGATCCTGCTGGCCGAAACCGAAAAGGAAGCCCGAGCAGATATGGCCCGCATCATCCGACAGATTGAAAGCGAAGCCCGTGAAGAGGGCAACAGCCGGGCGCGCGAACTGATCGCTGATGCGATCCAGCGGGTGGCCTCCGAGAAGGTCGCCGAGGTCACCACCTCCCTGGTGGAGCTGCCCAATGAAGAGATGAAAGGCCGGATCGTCGGCCGCAACGGCCGCAACATCCGGGCCTTTGAACAGGCCTCCGGTGTGGATGTGATCGTGGATGACACCCCCGATGCGGTGACCGTCTCCTGCTTCGACTCGGTCCGCCGGGAAATTGCCCGCCGCTCGCTCTCCCGCCTGGTGATTGACGGCCGGATCCATCCTGCCAACATTGAAAAAATCCTCAAAGAGGAAAACGAACAGATGGACGAGGATATCTTCCAGGCCGGCGAACAGGCTGCCTATGATGCAGGCGTGGCCGGGCTGCACAATGAGATCCTCAAGAAGATCGGACGACTCAAATTCCGGACTTCCTACGGTCAAAACCAATTGGCCCACGCCGTCGAAACCGCCAAGATCGCCAGCGTGATCGCGGCCGAGCTGGGCGCAGATGTGGAAATCGCCAAGGCTGGCGCTTTCCTGCATGACCTCGGCAAGGCCATGGACCACAACACCGAGGGCACCCATGCCCAGATCGGGGCCGAATTCGCCCAGCGTTACGGCGTGAACGCCAAGATTGTCAATATCATCGCCTCCCACCACCACGAAGTGGACCAGGAATCGGTCGAAGCGGTGATCGCCGAGGCCGCCGATGCGATCTCCGGCGCCCGTCCGGGGGCCCGCCGGGAGGACCTGGAACAATACATCAAGCGCCTGCGCTCATTGGAGAATATCGCCAACGCCCACCCGGGCGTGGAACGCAGCTACGCGATCCAGGCTGGCCGGGAAGTGCGGATCATCGTCAAACCCGAAGAGGTGGACGACGTGGAAGCCAACCGCCTGGCCAAGAACATCGCCCAGCAGATCGAGGAAACGATGCAATATCCCGGTCAGATCCGGATCACCGTCATCCGGGAAACCCGGGCCACGGAATATGCAAAATAAGCGTTCGCTTTAGGAAATACCAAACGGCTGCCCCAGTGGGGCAGCCGTTTTTCTTGTCATTGCGTTGGAACCAAAGGTGGAAGACCTCATCACCGAAGTGAAACGGAGCGGGTAGCAATCTCAACCAAGGGCAGTTAGCCAAATAGCTTTTGTTCCTGCGATTGGCATCTACTACAAGAACGGGTTATACGCCTTCTCGTGTTCCACCGTGCTCTCCGGGCCGTGACCGGGCAGCAACCGGGTCTCATCCGGCAGGGTGAACACCTGCCCGCGAATCGACTTCAGCAGCAAATCCAGGTCGCCGCCGTTCAGGTCTGTCCGGCCGATCCCTTCCCTAAAGATCACATCCCCACAGATCAGCGCACCCAGCGCCGAAACATAAAACAGCACATGCCCAGGGCTGTGGCCGGGGGCATAGCGGACCACCGCCACAGGTTCACCCGCTGCGGGGGTCAGGCGCAGGGCCAGGCCCTCTTCAAACAGGATGGAAGGTTCCGGCGGCTGGGGAATCGACCTCCCAAACATCCCCGCCCCGCCCTCGTTCCGATACCAGCCCAGGTCCTTGGGGTGCAGGCCGATCGGCAGCGGCGGGTCAAAGGCGCCGGCAACCTCCGCCGCGCCCGCGATATGGTCGAAATGCGCATGGGTCAGCCAGACCTGCCGGGCGGTCCAGCCCAGCGCTTCCAAGCGAGCCAGAACCAGATGGCTGTCATAACTGGGGTCGATCACCACCGCGTCCCCGGTGTCCCGGTCGCCTAAAAGATAAACATTATTCGGCAGCGGCCCCAAGGTCAGCCGGATCAATTCGAGATTCATGGCTCATTTCTCCTTCTAAAAAAGGTTTCATTTCCACAACCATAGGACGATGATACCCCTTGCGAAGGGTGTAACGCAAACTGAGCGTAAAACTGAGAACCAGGACGATCAGGCTGGCGGGAAAGATCGAGACCGGCTGCCAGTCATACAACAGACCCGCCAAAACAGGTGCAATCACGGCCGCCAGGGAGTTGAGCGATTCCACCAGGCCAAAGGCCAGCCCGACCTCCCGTTCCCGGACCACCGGCCGCACCAGCGCCACCGTCATGGCGCGGGTCAGGCGGTATCCGCCCAGGAATATATATCCCAGGCTATACCAGAGAATGCTCCCACCCCGCCAGAGCAGCAGGGTATACGCCATCAAGGCCACCTGGCCAATCAGCATCGCTGACCCAGCCTGCATGTGGCCCAGCACCAGCATCAAAATGACGCTGCCCAGAGCGCCCAGAGCCCCCAATTGGCCAATGCTGCTGAGCGATAGCCCGCGCTGGTTCTGCAGGAAATTGGCGGCCAGCGACTGCGGCGTGGTCACAGCCGTCATCACCAGCAGGATCATCGCCAGCATCCCGAGGAATTGCCGGTTTTGCAGCAGGTGGTTTTCACCTTTGCGCCTGGATTGAGCCATAACTTCCTGCTTGCCCGCCAGCAGGATAATGGTGGAAGAAATTGTGAAGATTACCCCAGCCAGATAGTAAACGGAGCGCAGGCTGAAATTTTCACCAATCAGCCCGCCAAGGATCGGGCCGAGGATCCCGCCAATATTATAAGAAGCGGAAACAAAGCTGACCGCCCGCCCCACGGTCCATTTTCCGCGCGCGCCCTGCACATAAGTATTGAGCGGCGCCATCACGGAAGAAGTTACGCTGTAGAGCAGCATCCCGACCACATACAACGTCAGCGAAGGGGCCAGCGCCATGATCCAGGCCGCCACCAAGCCGCTGAACCACGAAAACCACATCAGAGGCCGGCGGCCGATCTTATCGGCCAGCAGCCCGGCCGGCACCTGGCCAATCGCCATCACCAGACCGCTGATGCCCAGAATGGTGCCGATCAGGATCGGGTCTGCGCCAAATTGCTGGAGATAGAGGGGTTGGAAAATGTAAAACATGCCTTCGCCAAGCCCCCAGGTGAGCATGGCGGCGGACACAACCTTTAAATCCCGAGACATTAAACTTCCTTTTTAACGAATAAAGCTTTCAACTGCTAAGACTTCACGGGGCAGGTCCGTCAGGCTTTGCAGGCCGTCCCCGGTCACGACCACATCATCCTCAATCCGCACGCCCCCCTTGCCGGGCAGGTAGATCCCCGGCTCAACCGTGAAGGTCATTCCTGGGGTGAGCGTCAGGTCGTTTTCAGCATAGATATAAGGCGCTTCATGAGGTTCCATTCCCAGGCCATGCCCGGTGCGGTGGAAGAAAGCGGGACCATATCCCGCCGCTTCGATCACCTCCCGCGCGGCGCGGTCCACAACGCCCGCAGCCAAACCCGGCGCGCCGGCTTCCCGGCCAGCCTGGTTGGCCTGGCGGACGATCTCGCCAATGCGCAGCAATTCCCCATCCACCTCGCCAAAAGTGAAAGTCCGGGTGATGTCGGAGAGATAGCCCTCAAAAGACGCGCCCCAGTCGACCAAAATCAGGTCGCCCGGCTTGAGGGCGCGATGGGTCGGGACCGCGTGAGGATTGGCGCTGTTCTCGCCAAAAGCCACGATCGGCTCGAAAGGCAGGTCAGGGTCCGACCCCGCCCGCAGCAGCTGGACGATCAGTTCGTTGGCCGCCGCTTTCTCGGTGATCCCCGTATGCAGGGTCCAGAGCGTCGCCAGCAGGGCTTCCTGGGCGATGATGACCGCCTGGCGCATCCTGGCAATTTCGTCAGCATCTTTGTTCAGGCGCAGCGCGCCCAAGACCTCGGAGCCATTGATGAAATCCACACCTCTAAAAGCGCTGTTCAAATAGTGCAGTTCAAGGAAACGCAGATGTTCCGGTTCCACGCCAACCCGGCCGGTCTCAAGTTTCAAAGCCGCGCTGGCCTGTTCAAAAGCCGTATGCCAGGAGGCTGGGTCATCCCCATAAGTGAAAGCCTGGAATTCAGCGGCATCGCCGGTCAGCTTGCCCTTCTCGAGTTCAGGCAGAATCACGGCCGTCTCGCCCTCGCGGGTGATGATCAGCACGATCGGCCGTTCCATCAGATGGAAATGCAGCCCGGAAAGGTAGATCAGGCTCTGGCCGGGGTTGAGCGCCACACCCGCCAGATCATGGGCTTTGATCAGTTCAACGCATTTTTCGATTCTTGTATTCACCAGACATCTCCTTGGATTTCAAATCGGCGTTCATTATAACGTAGTCAGCAATCGAAAGACATAGCCGGATGACTAGTTTATCCCTGAAGTGATTAGTCCCACTAGTTTTTGATCAATATCAAACCTTTTACATCCATTTCAACAACTTGACTCTTCGCCAGTTCTCGTTATAATTGTGATAATAATAGTCTAATTATGGAGCTTTTCATGTTCAATTGCTTGTGTCTGAGGCGGGGTCGCTAGTCACCGCCCAGACGTTCTAACTGAAAGACATTTCAGCCAGTCGACCTGGGCGGCGGACAGCCCCGCATATTTTTTTCTGCGGTGCAATGGTTTCGCTGCCTTTTGATTTAATCGACTGGCTTTGCGTTTTAAAAGGTAATCATCTCAAGATGGAAAGACCAATAAATTGGAGAAAGACTAAATGAAGATTTATAACGACATCACTGAACTGACCGGCAACACCCCCCTGGTGCGCCTGAACCGCCTGACCCAGGATTCGTTGGCCGAGGTGGTCCTCAAATTGGAATATTTCAACCCCGCTCACAGCGTCAAAGACCGGGTCGGCGTGGCAATGATTGACGCAGCCGAGGAAGCCGGACTGCTCAAGCCCGACAGCATCATCGTCGAACCCACCAGCGGCAACACCGGGATCGCCCTGGCGATGACGGCCGCGGCCCGCGGCTATCAGTGCGTGATTATCATGCCAGAGAAGGTCAGCTATGAGCGCAAGATGATGATGAAGGTCCTTGGGGCGGAGTTGATCCTGACCCCGGCGGAAAAAGGGATGCAGGGCGCCATTGATGAGGCCCAGGAGCTGGTCGATTCCGACCCGCGCTATTTCATGCCCAACCAATTCAGCAACCCTGCCAACCCAGCGATCCACCGCAAGACCACGGCTGAAGAGATCTGGCGCGATACGGATGGCAAGGTCGATATCCTCGTCGCTGGGGTCGGCACGGGCGGCACGATCACCGGCGTGGGCGAAGGCCTCAAAGCCCACAACCCCGGCATCAAAGTCATTGCCGTGGAGCCGGCTGCCTCTCCCGTTTTGGCCGGCGGCGAAAAAGGCCCCCACCCCATCATGGGCATCGGCGCAGGCTTCATCCCCGAGATCCTCAACACCTCGATCTATGATGAGATCATCGAAGTGACCGGTGAGGACGCCTTCGCCACTGCCCGCGCCCTGGCCACTCAGGAAGGCCTGCCCGTTGGGATTTCCTCCGGTGCAGCCGCCTGGGCCGGGTTGCAGGTCTCGCAAAGGCCGGAGAATAAGGGTAAACTGATCGTGGTGATCATCCCCTCTTTCGCCGAACGCTACCTGAGCACCCCGCTCTTTGATGACATCCGGGATTAAGGCAAATCGGAGGAGGAACACCATGGCAAGCACATCTACCATTGACTACCCCCGATCGGTGCGGGTCAAGGCAGAAAAGGAAATCGGTTTGTTCAAATTGATTGTCGAGGATATCCGCTGCGCGCTGCTCCGGGACCCTGCCGCCCGCAACTGGGTGGAGGTCCTGTTCAACTATGCGGGACTGCACGCCATCTGGGCCTACCGGATCAATCACTGGCTCTGGACCCACAAAGTCTACTTCCCCGCCCGCTGGCTCTCCCAGATCGCCCGCCGGCGCACCGGCGTGGAAATCCACCCCGGAGCCGTCATCGGCCGCCGGGTCTTCATCGATCATGGCATGGGCGTGGTGATCGGCGAGACCGCCGAGATCGGCGATGAGGTCACGCTCTATCACGGCGTGACCCTGGGCGGCGTCAGCCTGGAAAAAGGCAAGCGCCACCCCACCCTGGGGCCTAACGTCGTAGTCGGCGCGGGGGCCAAGATCCTCGGCAATATCGAGATCGGGGCCGGCAGCCGGATCGGCGCGAACGCGGTGGTGGTGAGGCCTGTCCCGCCCGATTCGGTCGTGGTCGGCGTCCCGGGGCAGATCGTCAAACGCAGCCATAGGGAAGCTGAGGAAGCGATCGATCTGCATCACGACCAGCTGCCGGACACCCTCGGCGACGCTCTGCGCCAGGTGCTTGCCCGCCTGGACCGGCTGGAGGATACTCTCCAGGTGGCAGAAGACCACCGGATCGAGACCGACGAGAACGGCAACTGGATCGGCTCCGATTTCAGTATTTAGTAGATTTAGGTCGCGCGCCGTGCCTGTGACACAATCGACAATACCCCTCCAGCAGCCCCCACACAAACAAACGCCCCTTCCGGGGCGTTTGTCTTATCTCGCAATTGATCACTTCTGCTGATCGCGGACCAGATCCAGCGATTCGACCGCATGGCGTAAATGGGGGATCACGATGCTCCCGCCCACGATCAGGGCCACATTGAAAGCGTCATACAGCTCCTCATCGCGCCAGCCCGCCGCCACGCATTGCAAAATGTGATAATCTATGCAGTCGTTGCAGCGCAGCACCATCGACGCCACCAAACCCAGCAGTTCTTTGGTTTTGGCGTCCAGCGCGCCGTCGTCATAGGCCCGGGTGTCGAGGTTGAAAAATCGCTTGATCCCCAGATGATTCACCTCGGCGATCCGGTCGTTCATCCGCTGGCGATAAGCCTCAAATTGCGCCATTCGATCACTCATGCTGTCCTCCTTGCTGGTTTCGGTAGTGCAGGGTCTCCCGCAAGGTCCCAACCAGCAGGATCAGCACCAGAACGGAACTGCAGAGGATAATCCCATCGGTATAACCAACTTCTTCAGCCGATGGGGCTTCGGCCGGCGTCACCGTCTGGGTCAGGTCCGCTCCCTCCTGAGTGATCCCAGCCGCGGGATAGGCAAGCGCCTCCTGCGTTGAGGTGGGGGTTGCGTCCTCCAGGGAAAGCGGCTGGAGAAAGGCGATGCTGGTGATGAGCATCACGCCGATCACAAGCACCAGCAGAATCCAGGGTGAGCCGGTCACCGGTTTTTGGGGTTGGGGGTCAAGTTCTTGAAGCGACATGGTCATTCCTCCAGGCTTTCAACCGAGGTTTGGGCAGCCTGTTCCGGGGACATCAATCCTTGTAAAACCTGCCGGGTGCCTTCTCTAAGAATCGGCCCCAGGCTGGCGGTCAAATCATTTGAAGGGCGCAAGCGGCTCATCAGCGCCACCTGGTTGAGGACGCCGCGCAATGCCTGATCCTCCAGCGCTTCCAATGCGGAAGGCCGGGTGGGCAGGTAGCCCGCGGCCGCCGACCAATCCCCCAGGAATTGCGGGTCCACCAGGAATTCAGCCAACGCCACAGCCAGGCTCTGCCGGTTCTCATCCGGCGCGGCCACAGCCCAGCTCAGGCCGGTCCCCAGGGTCACACTTCCCGCCGCCATCGGCAGCAAGGGGGCCATGGTCGTATCCGCGGGAAATTCTTTCAGGTAATTGGAAACCCAGGTGACCGCCATGTTGGATTGCCCTTCCCGAAAGGCCGACCAGGCCTGGCCGGGCGTTTGGATCTGGTTCAGCCAGGCGGGCAGCACGCCGGATTGCGCGCCGGTCTGATAAAGCGCGTAGACTGTCGTCAGCGGTTCCACTTCCAAAACCGGCCGCCGCTGGTTGTCCTGGATCAGGCCGCCCTGCGCCTGGTAGAGCGCGAGGGTCAGGAGGGCATCACTGCTATCCGCCGGAAAGGCCAGCGAGATCTCGCCTTCCAGCAGCTCGTGCCAGGTGGCGGGGAGGCTTCCCAGGCTGGCGGAGCGATAGGTCAGGACCAGAGCATCCGCCGCAAAGGGCAGGCCAAAGGTGCTGCCCTGGAGCAGGGCCATCTCCCGCGTGAAGGAAAACCAATCGGCATCATCCGGGATCTCGGTCATCCTATCCAGGGGATAGATCAATTCCTTCAACGCGGCGGTTTCCAGGTCGGAACGGGTCAGCGCGATCAGGTCCGGCAAGGCAGCCGGAGCAGCCGCGCTGGTGGCCGTCAGCGCGTCCAGCAAACCACCCGTCCCGCTCGCAGCCTTCACCCGCACGACAATCGCCAAGCCGCCGTGCTGGTCGGAGAATGCCTGCAAGCGTTCATTGAAAATCCGGCTGGCGTCCGTTTCCAACGCCGGGTCCATCTCAGGCGGCACCCAGAGGGTCAGTTCGGTCACGGGTTCAGGCGTCGCCTGCGCGGTCACTTCCATCCCGGGGGTCGGCGTCACTTCCGTCTCGCCGCCGGACTGGGGTGTGAGGGTCGCAGTCGCTTGCTGGAACCAGGGGATATCCACCGTGATATTCTGGCAGGCCGCAAGCAGCACCGCCAGGATCAGCCCCAGCCCCAAGAGCCTTCGCATCTTTTTCAAAAGCCTGTCTCCGTCCTGAGATTAATCCAACTCAATCGGTTCGCTCAACAGTTTGACCAAAAGCCTGACCGAATTCTCAACATCGTCCGCATCCACCATCTCGGAAGGAGAATGGATATAGCGACAGACGATCGAGACGCAGCCCGCCGGCACGCCTGCCCGGGTCAGCTGGATGGCGCGGCCATCTGTGCCGCCGGCGGTCAGGACTTCCATCTGGTAGGGGATGCCGGCCGCTTCAGCCTGCCTCACCATCCAATCCACCAGGCGCGGGTCGGCGATAAAGGAAGCGTCGCGGACCTTAATCGCCGGGCCATTGCCCAGGGCTGTTTCCATCCGGGGCATCGCATCCGGCGTATCTCCGCTCAAAGTCACGTCCACCGCAAACCCCACCTCAGGGTCCACGCCGTAGGCCGCCGTGGTCGCGCCGCGAATCCCCACTTCTTCCTGCGTGCTGAAAACGAAGTGGACCTCATTCGGTGTGCTCTCCAGCCGTTTCAGCGCTTCAATTGCCACCGCAGCCGCGATCCGGTCGTCCATTGACTTGGCAACCAGCCGCTTCCCCAGATCGAGGAAGGGGCGCTCAAAACCGCAGACATCGCCCACCTTCACCGGGCAGTCTTCCCTGCTGACCGCGCCGACATCCACGAATAAATCGGTGATCTTTGGCAGGCTGCCAGCTTTGACGCCGCTGACGCCGATCACGCCCCGGGTCCCATTCATGAAGAGCACCCGGCCGCCGATGCAGGTCAGCGGGTTAACGCCGCCGACATTGGTCACCCGCAGGAAACCATCCTTTTCCACATGGGTCACCATCAGGCCAATCTCATCAATATGGGCCGAAACCATCACGCGCTTGCCGCCTGCGGCTTTCTTGCCTTTAATGGCAATCAGGTTGCCAAGGGCATCCACCCGGATCTCGTCGGCTGAGTCGCCAATGGCTTCACGAACGGTATCCCGGATTTTGTATTCGAACCCGGAGGGGCCGGGGGTTTCAACGAGTTTCTGGATCAAAGATTTCATCAAGAATTCTCCTAAGGATTTTTCGGATAAGTGATTCAATCCGCCGTTCAAGCGCGGCGTTCAACAGCCAAAAGCTCAGGCGTCACCTGGCTCAGAGCTGTATGCAAAAGCTTCAAAGTATTGGCCCAATCATCAATCCGGGCGATCCCGGCTGCGAAATGGATATAGCGGGAGGGCACCGAGACGGACACGCTGGGCACGCCGGCGCGCACCTGATGGATCATACCGGCATCCGTCCCACCGGAGCCGGGCTGCCGGATCTGGTAGGGGATCGCATTCGCATCGCCCACGCCGGTGAGAAGGTTCACCAGCCGCTGGTCGCCAATCGTCGCCCCATCCATCACATAGATCGCCGGACCGCCATCCAGTTTGGTGTTATAGCGGGCATTCTCAACTTCGCTGTCCCAGTTCGGGAGGTCGTTGGCCGGGGTGGAATCGACAGCGATCGCCATATCCGGGTCAAACCGATAAGCGGCCACCCTGGCGCCCCGCAGCCCCACTTCTTCCTGCACGGTGAAGGCCAGCAGCAGGTCAATATTCTCTGGCGCATGTTTGAGCAGTTCGATCAGGGTTGCCACGCCCAGCCGGTCATCCAGCGCCTTGGCGCGGATGCTGGGGCCGAGGATGCCGAAGCGGGTGGCGAAGGTCGCCCAATCACCGGGTTTGACCTGATCGCCAATTTCCGGGCCGAGGTCAATCCGCAGGGAACTCACCTCAATCTTTTGCTCCCGTTCGCTGGTGGTGGTCATGTGGATCGGCTTGGCTCCGATCACGCCGGGGAGGTGCTCCCGCCCCACCAGGACCGCCTTGCCGGGCAGCTGGCGTTCATCAATCCCGCCCACCCGTTCAAACTCAAACTGGCCGTCATCGTTCTTCTGGACGATCATCAAACCGATCTCATCCATATGCGAGGCCAGCATCACCCGGACCCGGCCTTCCCCGCGTCCAAATTTGGTGACCAGTACATTGCCCAGCGCGTCCACCTGCACATCGTCGGCGAGCAATTTGACCTCTTCGAGGACGATCTGCCGCACTTCGTGCTCATCACCGGAAACAGCTATGGCGTTGGTCAGTTTTTCTAGTAAGGCGAACTGGTCGGGGCCGATCTCCGGCACCTGCCCAGCTGAAATTTCAAGTTTCTTGGTCATGGATCACTCTTCCCAATTGATCTTATCCATCGCGTCCGGCTTGAGGTCCGCAATGAATTCAGCCATCAAACGGCCCACCCGGCGGACGTCCTTCATTGAGACCATCTCCACCGGCGTGTGCATGTAGCGCAGCGGGATGCCCAAAACGGCCGTCGGGATACCTTCGGCGACGACCTGAACGGCCATTGCATCAGTCCCGGACATCTTCGGCATCAGGTCGCGGTTGTAGGGGATCTCGAGCGCTTTGGCCTTTTCCTCAAAAGCCTTATAAAGCGCCGGATGGATGTTCGGTCCCCAGCCCAGCCCCACCCCGCCGCCGAAGGGCAGGTTGCGCCAGTCGCTGGCGCCGGGGCCTTTGGCAAAGCAGACATCCACCACAATCGCGATATCCGGCCGGATCTCAAAAGGCGAGGTCTGCGCGCCGCCCAGAGTCTCTTCTTCTTGCACGGAGGCCACCGCCCAAACATCCCAATCATGCAGCCGGTTCTGAAGTTCTCCCAGGCAGATCGTCGCCGCAGCAACCGACGCCCGGTTATCGAGCGTATGCCCTGCCAGGGCTTCGCCGGTCAGTTCGAGCGGCTCCTGGGCGTAGGAAACCAGGTCCCCCACCCGCACTTTCTCAACAACTTCCGCCGGGCGCAGGCCCACATCCACCAGGAGATAGTCCATCTTCACCGGGCCGCTGCCCGCGGATTCCGGCAGCAAATGCGCCGGGGGCTGGACCACCTGCCCGGGCAGTTCTTCCCGGCCATGCACGATCACAGATTGGCCGGGCAGGATGCGATGGTCGATCCCGCCGATCTGGGTGATTCGCATCAGGCCCTCTTCGATCCCGGTCACCATCATGCCGATTGCATCCATGTGGGTGGAGATCAAAACCCGTTTGCGGGGTTCCGGCCCCTGGCCCTTCTTCAGGCCGTGCAGGCTGCCGATCTTGCTGACCGAAAGCTCATCGGTCAGCGGCTCCCAGGCTTCCTGGATGATCTTCCGGACCGGCCCTTCAAAGCCAGAAAGACCCGGCGCCGAGATCATCTTCTTCAGAAATGGCAAAAAATCATTCATTGTATTCGTTTTCCTTTGTAAAACGTTATGGCGTTTCAGTCACCGTCGGCGTGGCCGAGGGGGTGTTGGTGGCTGTGGGCGGCGCGGTCGTGGGTGTCACCGTGGCGGTCGCCGTGGCCGTTGGCGTCACGGTTGGCGTGACCGTCTCCGTGGGCGTGAGGGTCGGCGTGGCGGTGGGCGGCTGGGTTCCGGTCTGCGTGATTGTCGCCGTCAGGGTGGGCGTATAGGTGACGTAAGAAGTTTGGGTGATCGTGGCGGACTGCGAAGGGGTCGCGCTCACAGTCGCGGTGGGGGCATCCGAATTATTTTGGTTAACTCTCAACACCACCAGCCCCACAACGTAGCAGGGCAGGGTGATCAAAATAGCTAAAATGAGCAGGTAACGAATCCGCTTGGTGCTGCTGAGATTCTTCAAAAGGCCTCCAATTCACCAAATCATAACACCAGGAGAATGACCCGGCAAGTTAAAGTGTACTTCAAAAGCAGCCTACGATGATTCCGCCGGCTCCTCGTCCTCCAGCAGGTGCGGCCAGACACCCTTGATAAAGCCAATGATGATCAACATCGCCAAACCGCCGGCAAAGCCATTGTTATAGAGGTTCATAAAGCCATGCATGCTGCCGACATGCATCACCATCGGCAGGTGCAGCGCGCCGGCCAAAATGCCGGGCAAAATGCCAAATTTGCCCGCCAGCGGCGCCAGGGTGGTGCAAAAAAGCGCCGCCAGGAGCGGCCCGGGGTCGGCATGGGACCAAACGTTCGTGAAGCACGAGAGGCAGACGCCCAGCATAATCGGCAGGATGTTGCGAGGGTGTTTGCCCAAAGCGCCAAACCCGGTAACGGTGGAGATCCCGGCAAGGGTCGCGCCATTGACATCTCCGCCGACCAAATGGATATAGCCCAGTGCGATCAAGCCCACCAATCCCATATTGACCAGCGTGGTCCCGAGGTCGCTGATGACCACAAAATCCGAAGCCAGGCGGCCGGATTCAGACCAGATCCGCTTATATTGAGAAAAGCTTGCCCCCCAGATGAAGCCCAAGACAATCAGTCCGAGCAAAACCACCAGGGTGAAAATCGAGAGAAAGCCTGTATATTCGGTGGACCAGTAAAAAGCGGGTTGGATCTCCAGCCCAAAACCGCGCATGGTGATATACACCACCGTGGCGACAAAGCCGCCCGTGGTCCCCGTGTTATAAAGGTTGTAACCCAGATGGAAACTGTAAATGTGGTTCATCAATGCGGCCAAAAGGATCCCGGCCAGGACGCCCAGGAGGATTCCCCCAACCAGCCCCCGCCAGCCAAAATCAAACCCGAAGGCCAACTGGCTCACCACCGGCCCCAGCGTGGTGCCAAAAAGGAGCGGCGCGATCAGGTCCCGCATCCTTTGATGGGAAAATACCTTATCAAAAAGATAAACGCCGACAAAAATGGGCAGGATATTAAATACATTCTTGCCAAAGAATCCAAACCCAGCCAGCGTGAAGATTGCTGAGATCAGATAGCCATTGAAACGCGCCCGGATCAGCCAGGCCAGCCCAAGGCCAATCAAGGTAACCAGTCCTGAATTCAGAAAGGCTGAACCCAGGTTGGCATAGGCAATATAATCCGTCATAAGAATGCTTGGCGAGGTGATGATCGCCCATTCGCCTCGGAAGACATCAACAGCAGGCGTGACCAAAAAGGCCAGGAGGATCATCCCGGCTCCCAGCGTTCCCACAAGCCACGTAATTCTGGTTCTATTCTGGATCGGATAGGTTGTCTCTTGTAACACGTTATGCCTCCAGGTTGTGATAAAGCGGGGGATTGAGCCCTCGGAATAAGCAAGATATCCAAAATAAAGTGTATTCGGTTGTAAAAATTTATCCGGCAAGCTTACATTATCAGGCCAGACATTCGCCATCAAGTCTGGTCTGGATGTCGGGTTGTACGAACGCTCAACTGAAATAAGCGTCAGCTGATTTTAACGAAAAGGACGGGGGAAATGCAATACCAGCCGGGCAAACTCATCGAAAACACGCCGACCAGCCGGCCTGGTTTTGAGCTGATTCGGCGTTCAATTCTGGATTAATCCGGCTTGCGGACGGCAAACCAGACTCTTGAGGACGTCGTCTGCACGCTCGAGCGTTTGCTCAGACTGCCATACATCCCCACGGTCTCAAAGCCCAGGTTGGCAAGCAGGAATTGAATGTCCGCGATCGGGTAGCCGCGTTCCCGGTGGACCTCCTCGAACCGCTCCCACAAATCCCCCTTCTTCTGAAAAACTGTAACATACATGCTGGCGATCAGGTTTTCGTGATCGAATTCCTGCCGGTGAATCTCGATGAAATCCTCGGTCTCATTCTGGATATAGGTTTGCTGCCGCATCCAGTCCACAGCCAGGCCATAGACCGTATTCATATCGAAGAGATAGAAGCCCCCCGGCCGCAGGGCGCGGAAGGCCCCCACAAAAGCGTCCTGCAGGTCTGCCACCGAGAGCAGATAGTTCAGGCTGTCAAAGAAACAGGTCACCAGGTCAAATTCCTTCTCAAAAGCCAGCGACCGCATGTCCTCCACCCTGAAATCCACCTTAACTTTTGCGGCTTTCGCCCGGTCCCGCGCCAGGTCAATCATCTGGGCCGATTGGTCGATCCCGGTGACCTTAATCCCGGTTTCAGCCATCGCCACCGCCAGAGTTCCTTCCCCGCAGGCGACATCCAGAAGGGTGCGGGGCTGGCAGCCCAGTTCCTCCAGATATTCCGGCAGGATCGTTTCAGCAAGCCCCTGTGAAAAGCGGATATAGGGGCCGCGCTGATAAATGGCGGCAAATTGATCGTAAAGGGGCACGGGGACCTCCTCAGTTCGAATGGATTTCTTCCATTATAACGCCCTCCGCCGACCATTCTCATCTGAGACTTTTTCCAGCTATAATAACCGCATGAAATCAATCCAACGCCGACTCCTGCTCATTCTGGCAGGCGTGCTCTTATGGGGCGCCGCCTTCCCCCTCAGCGCGCAGGCAGAGGGTATCCCGCCGGAAGCTTCCGTTTGCTGCATCTATGGTTTCCCACAGACCTATAACCTCTCCTGTGAAGCGCGGGCGGCGGCTGATTGGGCTTCCTTTTTTGGCTATACGGTCACGGAATATGAACTCATGACCGCCTTCCCCACCTCGGACGACCCCGAGGAGGGCTTTGTCGGCAGCTGGAATGGCTACTGGGGCAATATTCCGCCCTATTCCTATGGTATCCATCCTCCACCGGTCGCAGCGACTCTGCGGGACTTTGGCATCCCGGCCAAAGCCTACAGTCACCTGAGCTGGGATGACCTGCGGCGGGAGATCGCGGCCGGCCGCCCGGTGATCATCTGGGTGATCGCTCAAATGTGGCCCGGCACGCCGATCGAATATACCGCCGAATCCGGCAAGACCAGGACCGTGGCGTACTATGAACATGCCATGATCCTCACGGGATACACCGAAACCAGCGTCCAGGTGCTGGATGCCGGAACCGGCACAACCAAATTTTTCTATCTGGATGCCTTTTTGCAATCCTGGGCTGTTCTGGGGAACCGGGCCATCCTGGCTGGCGACCCCGAGCCAACGCCCACGCCAACCCGCACCCCCACGCCGACTGCGACGCCCACCCCAACCCCATCCCCCACGCCGCTCGGCCAGGTGCTTGTCCAGGCTGGGGATACGCTGCTGGGAATCGCGGCGAAATACAATGTCCCCTGGCAGACCCTGATCGCCCTCAATAACCTGGACTATCCCTATTTCATCCGCCCCGGAGATGTCCTGCGCTTGCATTAATTCTTAAGTGTGCAACGCCGGATGAGGGGAATAAAAAAGCCCCTGCATACTGATGAACTGCAAGGGCTTCATTATGCAATCATGGACCCAATCCAGCTACGAGAATAAATCCTCACGGGAATACTTCTCGTCCAGCTTGGCCAAACCATACGACGCCGCGGCGCCGGCCAAAAACAACAGCCCGCTCACAGCCAAAGCCCAGCCGGTAAGCCCTGAGGGGATGATCGCAATGGTGGAACCGACCACGATCCCGAGGATCAGGTGATACATCACGGCGTAGAACCTCTTGAACAGCCAGGAAATCAAGCGAGCCAGCAGCAGCACACAAGCCAAACCGCCAATCAACAGCGGAATGATCACGCCAAAATCGAGGTGCCGGATCCCGGCAGCCATCGGCTGGTAAAGGCTGAGATAAATCAGGAAGTTGGAGGGACTCATCCCGGGCACAACTACGCCCAGGCCAATCAGCGCACCGCTGAGCAGCCAGTTCACGAAAGAGGGCGCTAACTGAACGCTGCGGATGGTTTCCATCCAGCGCATGAAGAAAAAGATGCCGCCAGCCATCAAAACCAGCAGGACCCAATGCCACCATTTGCGGCCCTGTTTGCCTGAGGTCTTAAAGAGTGAGGGAAAAGTCCCGGCGATGAAGCCCACGAAGAGCCAGGTAAATTGGCCGGCATAATTGGTGAAGGCATAATCCACAACCGCCGAAAAGGCCACCACGCCAATCACGCCGCCGATCCCAACCGGCAGGAAAAAGAGCACATTCTGAAGAAATTTCTCCCGCAGGTTGCCCAGGAAACGCATCAGGCGTTCATAGATGCCGAAGACCACAGCCAGCACGCCGCCCGACAAGCCCGGCGTGATGAAGCCAATGCCCACCATCACCCCTTTCAGCAGCCGGACGATCCAATCCACAACACCACTCGTTTTCTTATTATTTTCAGCCGTTGTCATCGTTTTTTCCAACCTCAGTTCATTCGGGAACCGTTTATTTTTCCGTCTCAAATAAAGCCTGTCTATTCTAACCGATATTTCCCCCGGGAATAAGGTCTAAAACAGCTGGTTCACCAGCCCCATCATCCACTCCCCGGCATAGGCAAACATCATCATCTTGAGGATCTTGCCAATTACACAATAGATCAGGAATTTCCAGACGGGCATTTTGAGAATCCCGGCTGTCATCCCCGCCAGGTCAAAGAGCGGGTTGGGAATAAAGGCCAGCACCAAAATGGTGATGTCGCCGTATTTTTCCATCCAATGCACCACCTGGTCGTACCGCTTGGTATTCTCGACCACTGCTTGCCCGCTAAAACCAGCCAAGTAACCCGAGAGTTCACCCAGGGCTGCCCCTGCTCCTGCGGCATTCGCAACCCAGAACGGATTGAAAACCGCCCCCATCGCCGAGGTAAAGATCACCCCGGGGATCGGCACCAGGACAGTCGCATTGGCCAAGATGGAAAAGAGGAAAATTCCCGGATAACCGTAGGCCTGCAAAACCTGGATCTGGTCGCGGTAGATCAACAGGACGATGGTCAAAGCGATCACTGCCAGCATGACCACCACCCGGATGACGTTCAACGTCTTTTTAGATAAGCCTTTTTTGGAAGGAAGTTCTTCAACGGGTTCCGGATCGTCAGGTGGGAAGTTCATGTCCTCAATTGTCAAGGGGGACTTCTCCATTTAATAGGAACTGCAGCCGGGCAATCACCATATCCAGAGCGACCGTATTCAGTCCGCCCTCCGGCACAATGATATCCGCGTAGCGCTTGGAGGCCTCCACAAATTCCAGGTGCATCGGCCGGACCGTCTGCAAATATTGACCGATCACGGATTGCACCGTCCGCCCGCGCTCCTCAATATCGCGTGTGAGCCGCCGGATAAAACGCAGGTCCGGGTCGGTGTCCACATAAATCTTCATATCAAAGAGGTCCCGCAGGGATTTCTCGGCGAAGATCAGGATCCCTTCCACCAGGATCAAGCGTTTGGGAGTAATATGGACCGTGGCCTCCTTGCGGCTGTGGGTGGTGAAATCGTAAACCGGCATCTCCACCGCCTGGCCGGCTTGAAGCTGTTGGATGTGCCGCACCATCAACTCGGTCTCGAGCGAATCGGGATGGTCGTAATTCAACCTGGCGCGTTTTTCCGGAGGGAGGTCTTTCCGGTCGCGGTAGTAGGCGTCATGGGGCAGGTAGGCGATCTGATCCCGCCCGATATTTTCGAGGACCAGGTCTGATAAGGTGGTCTTCCCGGAGCCGGTTCCCCCAGCGATTCCGATGACAGTTGTTTTAGTGTGGGATAAGTCCTTGGTCATGCTGAAATTATAACTGGTGATTCAGGTATAATCCTTAAAATAAGAACCGGAGGAGCTATGACCGCAAAAATCATTGATGGAAAAGCCATCGCAGAATCAATCCGCGAAGAAGTGAAACAAAACGTGACCGAAAGGCTCGAACAGGGCCTGCCAGTCCCAGGTTTGGCAACCGTGATCATTGGCGATAATCCCGCCTCAAGAGTCTATGTCCGCATGAAACACAAGGCCTGCCAGGAAGCGGGCATCCGCTCTGTGGGGCATGAACTGCCCGCCACAGCCACCCAGGATGAAGTCGAATCGCTGGTGAAGCAGCTCAACGACGACCCAGGCATCCACGGCATCCTGGTGCAGCTGCCGCTGCCCGCCGGCCTGGATGAGGAACGCGTGCTCAATACGATCAGCATCCAGAAAGATGTGGACGGTTTCCACCCGATCAATATCGGCCGTCTGGCCCAAAAGGGGCGTGAACCGCTCTTTGTCCCCGCCACCCCGGCCGGGGTGATGGTGCTGCTGGAAAAGAACGGCACCTCGCTGGATGGCGCCAAAGCCGTCGTACTGGGCCGCTCGAACATTGTCGGGATGCCCGTCAGCCTGTTGCTGCTCCGTGAGAACGCCACCGTGACCATCTGCCACTCGCACACTCAGGACATCCCCGCCACCCTGCGCGAAGCCGACGTGGTCGTGGCCGCCATTGGCAAGCCCGGCTATGTCCGCGGCGACTGGATCAAACCCGGCGCAACCGTGATTGACGTGGGCACCAACCGGGTGGAAGACCCGGCCGCCAAGCGCGGCTATCGGCTGGTAGGCGATGTCAATTTTGATGAAGTCGTGAAAGTCGCTGGCGCGATCACCCCCTCGCCCGGCGGAGTCGGCCCCATGACCATCGCCATGCTCCTGCGCAACACCCTGCGCGCCGCCCGGCTGGCGGACGCGCGCGATATCGGGTAAACTCCCCCCTAATATTTCATTTGGAGGGTCGCCCCACAGTGGGCGACCTTTCTGTATTATCCGGGACGCACTATCTCATGGGCGGGTACGGGAGGGCCGCCTCTACGGTTCAGTGATTATAGGGGCGCTCGACCCCCTCAAAGGCGGGTTGAGCTTATTCCTCAATACTCCATTACGATTGTGACCGGCCCATCATTCACCAAGGCAACGTCCATCATCGCGCCAAAAATCCCCGTCTGGGTCGGCACGCCCTGGTCCGTCAGCAAATGCGCAAAGGACTCCACCAGGGGTTCGGCCAGGTCTGGTTTGGCCGCAGCGATAAATGATGGGCGGCGGCCGCGGCTGGTGTCGGCATAGAGCGTGAACTGCGAAACCACAATCGCCTCCGCCCCCACATCCAGCGCTGAGAGGTTCATCTTCTCATCCTCATCCTCAAAGATCCGCAAATGGGCGATCTTTTCCACCATCTGCTGCGCCAGTTGCAGAGTGTCGCCGGGCGCAATCCCCAAAAGGATCACCAACCCCTGCCCGATCTCGGCCACCACTTTATTATCCACGGTCACGGAACCTTCACTCACCCGCTGGATCACTGCCTTCATACTTCCATCCCATCCACTTTTCTTGAAATTAATCAATTAATTTGCATTTGATTATAGCATTGGCCCGTCTTTCTTTCCCAAAACTCGCTCAGAACACTTCAGGATACGCTATAATCAAGGCATGTTAACATCACTTCAAAACATCGAACTGGTCCGTGTGGACCAGCCGAACACACTGCACGACATCGCCAAAGAAATCACCCGATCCGATATCCTCGCTGTAGATACCGAGTCCAACAGTCTCTACGCCTACCAGGAACAGGTCTGCCTGATCCAGTTTTCCACCCGTGAAAAAGACTATTTGGTTGACACCCTCGCCCTGGAGGATCTCTCCGCCCTGGGGCCGATCTTCCAATCGGATAAGATCCTCAAAGTTTTCCATGCGGCTGAATATGACCTGATCTGCCTCTTCCGGGATTACGGCTTCCGCTTCGATTATCTCTTCGATACGATGATCGCCGCCCGGATCCTCGGCCTCCCGCAGGTCGGTTACGGCTCGCTGGTGGAAAAATACTTTGGCATCAACATGAACAAAAAATACCAGCGCGCGAACTGGGGCAAACGCCCCCTCAACCCGGAGATGCTGGAATATGCCCGGCAGGACAGCCACTATCTGATCGCCCTGCAGGAGATCCTGCGCAAGGAGCTGCAAGAGGCAGGCCTCTGGGAATTGGCGCTGGAAGATTTCAGACGCCAGACCCAGGGCATTGAAGACACCACCGAATCCTCTGAGGAGGATTTTTGGAAGCTGCGCGGCGCGAGGGACCTCAGCCCTGAAAAAGCCGCCGTGCTCAAAGCGCTCTACCAGTTCCGCGAGGAACAGGCCGCCCTCCAGGACCGCCCGCCCTTCAAGATCATCAGCAACCAGGCCCTGGTGGAGATCGCCCAGGTCTGCCCGAAACATAAAGAAGAACTCTACATCCTTTCCAGCCTGAGCGACCGGCTGGCGGATCGCTATGGCAAGAAGATCATGCAGGCCATCAAAGCCGGCAGACAGGCCCCGCCGGAATTCCCGCCGCAGCACAAACGCCCCAGAAATTCGATCCTCAAACGGATGGATGCCCTGCGCGAATGGCGCAAGGTCACCGGTGTGGCATTGGGCGTGCCCTCAGACGTGATCCTGCCGCGGGATGTCCTCAACCGGATCGCCTGGGCAGGGCCGGACTGCTCCGAAGACCTTCAAACCGAGATGTATGACGTGCCCTACCGCTTCGACCGGTTTGGGCAGGCAATCCTCTCCACAATCCAACCCAACGGGAGTCACTCATTATGAAACTGACCATTTACGGCGCGGCCCAGACCGTCACCGGTTCAAAATACCTGCTCGAAATCAACAGCCAACGCCTGCTCTTGGAATGCGGTCTGTTCCAGGGTAAGCGCTCCGAAACCTACGAAAATAACCTCAATTTCGACTTCGACCCCGCCTCAATTGATGCGGCGATCCTCTCCCATGCTCATATTGACCACAGCGGCAACCTGCCCAACCTGGTCAAGAGCGGCTACAGCGGCCCGATATATGCCACCGACGCCACCCGCGACCTGGCCGATATCATGCTCAAGGATGCAGGTCACATCCAGGAATACGATGTGCAATACGTCAATAAAAAGCGCAAGCGAAAAGGCCTGCCGCCGGTGGAGCCGCTCTACACCCAGGCGGATGCGGCCCGGGTCATCCCGCTCTTCAGGCAGATTCCTTATGAAACCGAGTTCGAACCCATCCCCGGTGTGAAAGCGCACTTCGTGGATGCCGGGCACATTCTGGGGTCGGCTGCCGTCGTGCTGGACCTGACTGAGAACGGCCGCACGCACCGCCTATGGTTCTCCGGTGATATCGGCCGGCCGGACAAGCCCCTGCTGCGGGACCCGGTCTTCCCCACCGGGCAGGGCGTGGATACGCTGCTGATGGAATCCACCTATGGCGACCGCCCGCACGACGACATCACCAAGGCTGTCGCCGAGTTGCGGGAAGTGGTCAACCGCACGGTGCACCGCGGCGGCAAGGTGATCATCCCGGCCTTTTCCGTCGGCCGCACGCAGTCCCTGGTCTATTACCTCAACGAAATGATGTCCAACGGCGAGCTCCCCAAGGTGCCAGTCTTTGTGGATAGTCCTCTGGCCGTCTCCGCCTCGGAGGTCTACCGCCGCCATCCGGAATGCTATGACAGAGAGACCTGGGCCTTCATCTCTGAACACCGCCACCCCGCGCTGGACTTCGACCAGCTGACCTATACCCACTCGGTGGACGAATCCAAAGCGCTGAACTTCCGGGATGACCCAATGATCATCATCAGCGCCTCGGGCATGGCCGAGGCCGGGCGCATCCTGCACCACATCAAGAACAACATCGACGACGAGCGCAACACGATCCTGATCGTCTCCTGGCAGGCGCCCTACACCCTGGGCCGCCGCCTGGCCGACCGGGATAAGGAAGTGCGCATCTTCGGCGAAACCTACCAGCGCAAAGCCCAGATGGAAACCATCAATGGCTTCTCAGCCCACGCCGGGCAGGGCGGCCTGATCGAATACGCGTCCAGCGTGGCCGGGCAGGCCCAGCGCATCATCCTGATCCACGGTGAAGCGGATGGCGCCGAAGCGCTGCAGGAGAAGCTGAAGGGCGTGCCAAATCTGCCGCCGGTCTTCTTCCCGGAGCGCAAGACGAGCTTTGAACTGTAACTGCCCAGGATAATTTCGAGTATAATGGATGCCTGCTTGTGGAGAGGTGCCGGAGTGGACGATCGGGGCGGTCTCGAAAACCGTTGTAGCCCTTGGGGCTACCGAGGGTTCGAATCCCTCCCTCTCCGCTGTCGAGTGACGGTAATATTGATACAATTTCATGGTCGCTCCCGCTGAAACTGCGCGGGGGCCTTTTTTTATTTTATGGGTGCAATTTCAAAAGGGGGTGCGCCCTTTTTCACGATAGTCGCTTGTGCGCCAGACGAAATCTTCTGTCCGAGGATAGGATGAGCGAGGAAGAGAAAAGATCGTCGTCAATCCCTCGTTGTCTTTCTCCTTATGCCGGAAAAACTACCACGAGCAGCATCTTGAACCGCACCGCTGCTTCGATCGCGTGGGGTATGTGCGCGGGCATCACAATGCTCTGCCCGGCTTCAAGCTCATACACTTTACCACCAATAGTAATGCTCGCGCTGCCATCCAAAATATAGACCAGCGCATCACCATGGGACTCATGCGTGCTGATCTCCTCGTCCTTGTCAAACGCAAACAGCGTGATGCTCACGGCCTTGTTCTGTGCCAATGTACGGCTGACAACTTGCCCCTCCTGATACGCGACAAGAGAAGCCAAGTCCAACACTTTTTCAATATCGATATTTTTTAAGAATCTATCTTCCATATTCATTGCTCCTTTTATCCTTTGGATTCAACTCACAAGTGCCACAAAGTTGGTTTTAGAAAGGTAAGCTGAAGTAGAAATAAGGCTCTTTCCACTTTCCAGAGTGAAGGAGCGCTTATGAGTTACTCGCAGCTTACCTATAAACAAAGATACCTTATTTATGAGCTTTTGAAAATAGAATCTGACCAAACAGAGATAGCCAAAGTCATCGGTGTCAATAAATCAACGATCAGCCGAGAACTGAAACCCCGAACCATTGGCTCATGAGTCACGAGACAAAATTTTGAGGCTTGACTAACTCCGGCATTCCTAAATGATCTTCTCATCACCCATTATATTGGTGATAAAGGATTGTTGGATGATCTTAGACCCGCTCTTAGGCTCGGATAGAAGAACTATTAATGAATTGGCGCAGACCCCGCCGAAGGGGAAAACCAGAATGAAACCCGTGCGAGAACGGAAACCCGCACGCATTCGTGCGAGTTCTTTTTAAATCCCCAATCCCCCAAAAAAAAGGACGCATTGCGCTCCCCCAAACGCAACACGTCCCGATGAATCCTCACAAAGAGGGTCTAAACCATTTCAAACTGGCTGTTATACAGCTCGGCATAGAAGCCATTTTCCGCCAGCAATTCCGCATGCGTGCCGCTCTCCACGATATCGCCATCCCGCATCACCAGGATCTTATCGGCGTTCTTAATCGTGGACAAGCGGTGGGCGATCACAAAGGAGGTCCGGCCGGCGGTCAGCTGGTCCATGGCCGCCTGGACGATTCGCTCCGTGCGGGTATCCACAGAACTGGTCGCCTCATCCAAAATCAGGAGCGGGGCATTCTGGATCATCGCCCGCGCAATCGTGAGCAGCTGCTTCTGTCCTTCGGAGAGGCTCGCCCGGTCGCTCAGGACGGTGTCGTACCCATCCGGCAGGGTCATAATGAAGTGGTGCAGCCCCACAGTCTTGCAGGCCGAAATCACCTGCTCGTCAGTGACGCCCGGCTTGCTGTAGGCGATGTTTTCTTTGATCGTCCCTTCAAAAAGCCAGGTGTCCTGCAGGACCATGCCAAACTGTTCGTGGACGTTTTCCCGCGGGACTTCGTTGATCGGAGTGCCATCCAGAAGGATCTCGCCGCCATCCAGGTCATAGAAACGCATCACCAGGTTCACCATCGTGGTCTTGCCTGCCCCGGTCGGGCCGACAATGGCGACTTTCTGTCCCGGCATCACCTGGGCAGAGAAATCATGGATGATGGTTTTCTCCGGTGAATAGCCAAACTTGACATGCCTGAATTCAACCTCGCCTTTGATCTCGCCCAGGCGTTTGGTCTTGTAGCTTTCATCTTCCAGCTCGACTTCGCCCAGGAAATCAAACACCCGCTCGCTGGCTGCCGCCGTCCGCTGCAGGTTGTTGAAGGCCTGCGCGACCTGGGCCAGAGGCTGGGTGAACAAGCGCACATACAGCATGAACGCAACGATCACACCGAACGTAATCGTCCCATTTTTGGTCAGCACCGCGCCGATCACGGAGACCGCCACATAGCCAAAATTGCCGACGAAGGTCATCAACGGCATCATCAAACCCGACAGGAATTGGGATTTCCAGGCGCTTTGGTACAGGTTGTCATTGATGGATTCGAACTTTTCCTTCGCTTCGCGGCTGCCATTATAAGCTTTGACCACATTGTGCCCGGAATAAATCTCTTCAACATGGCCGTTGATGGCGCCCAGTTCGTTTTGCTGGATCTTGAAATATTTCTGCGAACTCCTCATGATCAGCACCATCAGGACCAGACCGATAATGCTCGCGCCAACGGCTGTCACGGCCATGATCCAGTTGTTGTAAAACATCATGATCAACGAGCCGAAGAACATGGTCACGGAAGTGATCAGCGTCGCCAGGCTTTGGTTCAGGGTTTGGCCGATGGCGTCCACGTCGTTCGTCACCCGGCTGAGGACATTGCCAATGCTGGTATTGTCAAAATACTTCAATGGGAGCCGATTGATCTTTTGGGAAATATCAGTCCGCATTTTCTTGGCTAGGGCCTGAGTCACCGTGGCCATGATGAAGCTTTGGATATAGCCCAGGACCATCGAGCCGGCATAGAAAAACACCAGCGTCCAGGCAATCCTTGTAACGGCATCCATATCGATGCTGCCCATAACCGGCAGGTTATCCACCAGCGCCGGCAGCCCTTTGACGATCTCGTTGGCCAAGTCTTTCAGTTTATTCGGGCCAACAATCTGCAGCATCGTTCCACCAACCGCCGCAACCAGCGCGACCACGATTGCCGGAAGGTACTTCTTCCCATACTGCAGCAATTTTTGCATGGTGGCTTTAAAGTCTTTAGGTTTTTCAACAGCTCCGCGCATCCCACCCCCACCCATGCGACCGCGCCCGCCTACTGAGCCTCTGGAAGAAGTTGTATTTTCCGAATTTCCGTTCATGATTGGAGTTCCTCTTCACTTAACTGTGATGTGGCAATCTCTTTATAAACTGCACAGGACTGCAACAATTCCTTGTGCTTGCCAATCCCAACAACCTGTCCTTTATCCAAAACAATAATCCGATCGGCATCCATGATCGTCCCGATCCGCTGGGCAACGATCAGGTTGGTGACATCACCAGTCTCTTTCTTTAACACCGTGCGCAGTTCGCGATCGGTCTTATAATCCAGGGCCGAAAAACTGTCGTCAAAAATATAGATTTCCGGTTTCCGGCAGACCGCCCGGGCAATGGCCAGCCGTTGTTTCTGTCCGCCGGACACGTTCATGCCGCCCTGAGAGATCTGGGCCTCATATTGGCCATCCATCTGCTCAACAAAATCCGCACTTTGGGCAATCCGAACGGCGTCCCGGATATCCGCTTCCAAAGGCTTTTCACGGCCGTTATCGCCATAGCTGACATTTTCGCTGACCGTGCCGCGGAACAACACGGCTTTCTGGGGAACATAGCCGATTTTATTGCGCAGCGATTCAAGCGTATAGTCCTTGATATTGACACCATCAATGAAAATATCGCCTTCCGTCGCGTCGTAGAAACGGGGCACCAGGTTGATCAGCGTGCTCTTCCCGCTGCCCGTTGAACCGATGAAAGCCACCGTCTCACCTTTATGGGCGGTAAAACTGACATCCTCCAACACGTATTCAGCCGCATCAGGATACTTAAAGCAAACCTGGTCAAAGACAATCTCACCCGATTGCCCTGCCTCACCCGCCGTGAGCCAGCCGTCTTTGATTTTCGGTTCCGTATCCAAAACTTCGTTGATCCGGTTGGCGGAAACAGCTGCTCGAGGCAGCAGGACAAAGATCAGCGCCAGCATCATGAAAGACATAATGATCTGCATGGCATAGGAGGAGAAAACCACCATATTGGAGAAAATAATGATCCGGTCCATCATACCGGCCGCGTTGATCATATAAGCGCCAATCCAGTAGATGGCCAGGGTCAGGCCGCTGAGCAGGACGGTGATTACCGGCATCAGAAACGCCATTCCCCGGCTGGTAAAGAGCTGTGTAGCCGTCAGTTCCTCATTGGCCTCCTCAAATTTTTGTTCCTGAAAATCCTCAGCGTTGTAGGCCCGAACGACCCGCAGGCCGGTCAAATTTTCCCGCGTCACCTGGTTCAGGTTATCGGTCAACACCTGCATCTTTTTGAACTTCGGCAGGACAAAGATCAACAGGATCGAAATCAACGCGATCAGGATCAGCACTGTGATCCCTGTTGCCAAAGTCCACTCATACCCTTTTCCGGCAATCTTGGTAATGGCCCAAACCGCCATGATCGGCGCACGGATGATCAGCATCAGACCCAGTGTGATCAGCATTTGAACCTGGGTGACATCGTTCGTGGAGCGGGTGATCAGGCTGGCAGTTGAGAACTGATGGATCTCTTCCATTGAAAAGGAATCGACCTTTTCAAATAACAAACTGCGCAGCCTTTTGGAGAGCGACGCGGCGATCCGTGAGGCAAAGTAGCCAACCACAATGGCTGATGCGAGGCTGCCGAGCGCGCAGAGCAACATCTTGCCGCCTGCCAGCCAAATATCCGCTATCTCACTGCCCGGCGTTTGGGTCAGCTGGGTGATCTCGGCCATGAAGTCCGGCAGCTTCAGGTCCAACCAGACCTGGGCAACAATAAAGACCAAACTGATGCCGACCTGAAGCCAATCTTTAGTTTTTAAATGTTTCAATATTTTAAGCATAGGGTGTTTCCTTTATGAATGCTATTAATGCGATTTGGGATTGGTATTAATAGATGGGGTCACTCTTTAGGTTGAGAGATAAGCTCAGCCAGCCGGTCGGTTATGCGCACAAATTCCTGGGCATCGTGCTCTCCCAAACTTTGGAGCATATCCGTGATATTGCCAAAGACCATTTCCCTGTGTTCAGCAGCCTGCCGTTCTCCGGCAGAGGTCAGCCGGACCAAAATCCGGCGCCGATCGTCCAAATCAATCTGGCGGGTGATGAGACCTTTATCTTCCAGACTGTTGAGAGCCGCGGCCACCCGCGCGGTGCTGACCTGCATGACATCGCTGATCTCACTAGGAATCACATCGTCCCCCTTGTGAGCCAGGTATTGCAATACAGAAATTTCACCGTGCAGCGAAGTATCAATCTGCTTTTGCACTTGAGAATCGCGGATTTTTTTCATTGCCATAAGCAGAGTCCTGCTTAATTGATCATAATCCATTTAAATTACCTCACACTGTTAGTAATTAATCCTGTTTATCATATAACCAGAGAAGCCAAAAATCAAGGGCGCTGGTGTAAAATGGTTATTAATAATTGGGAAGAAGGGAAAAAACCAAAAAGGGATTCCAGGAAAAATCTGATCCATTGGGGGTTGGTGAAATAATTAATTCGGTGGCAAGATTTCGATCTCCAACCTGACCAAAAAAACCGCGCTCACTCGCGCGGATTTTCTTTCTTCAAAGGCGGGGAGGGAGGGATTCGAACCCTCGGTTGAGTTTTAACCCAACAACCACTTAGCAGGCGGTCCCAATCGTCCACTCTGGCACCTCCCCATGCTGTTGATTCTCTTGTCCCTCCACTAAAGATCAGGCGGAGGGAGAGGGATTCGAACCCACGGTGGGCGCAAACCCACACCTGTTTTCAAGACAGGCGCCATAGTCCACTCGGCCATCCCTCCAGAGAGTTGAATTCTAACATTAATCCCAAGGCGGGGCAAGGCAATTGCATGTGAAAAGGGTGCGCTCTCCTAAAGAACGCACCCCGAGACAACCTCATTTCAGGCCCATCCGCGCCCAGTTTCAGTCTTCATAGACGTTCAGCCGCACGATCGACTTCCCAATCTCCTTGGACTGATAGAGCGCTTCAAAACCCTGCACCAATAATTCCGAGACCTGCAGGTTGGGATGCTTCGCCGCCGATACGCCCACAGCCCCAATCGAGGCCTTGACCGAAAGGGTCTCCGTATCAGAGATCTGAATGGTGATCTCGCTGATCTTCTCATGGACCCTTTCCAGGATCGGCCGGAACTGCATCTTGTTGGACAATGCAAAGTAGACCAGGAACTCATCACCGCCAATCCTGCCCGCCCCATCATAGCTCCGGGTGGAGATGTTGAGCTTCCGCGCCAGGTCAATCAACACCTGATCGCCGACTTCGGTGCCATACTTTTCATTGATCATCTTCATGCCATCAACGTCAACCACGGCCAAGCCAAAGTAAAGCTTGGTCCGTTTCGCCCGGTCCAGCTCATTTTCCGCTCGGCTCAGGATCGCCCGCCGGTTGAATAAACCCGTCAGCGAATCAATGGTCGCCAGCACTTCCAGGCGTTCACTCAATTCCTCCAGATGGATGTTCTTCCTTTGCAGTGAACGCTGCAGGCTGGCCAATTCATTATTCACCCTGGCCAAGCCGCTGGCTTCTCCGCCGCTCTGTTCTTCCGGGAGGGGAAAGAACAGGGCAACCGGCTTTTTCTCATTGACCTCCAGATCAAAGAAGAAGGATTCCAGGGGCTGATCGGAGATCCTGATAACGACCAGCTTGAGCCAGGCCAGCACCGAACAGTAGACCGTATTATAAGGAATCGGCATCATCGGCCAGAGTTCCCAATTCATCACAGCCTGATCGGTCTCACAGGTATCGAATAGGAGCTGCAATTTACTGAGGGACTTATCGTTAAAGATGTCCCTCAGGTTCTTGATCTCTGTCCACGAAAACAGCCTCAGCCCATCGGACAGCACATATTCAAGATCTTTACGACGGTCGCAGATAAAAGTTGAAACGTTAACTGAATTCATAATCACCCTCGGAATCCCGGATTAAGCTGTCGATTTAAGAACATCTATCTATGGCTGAGTGGCGGAACCCAGCCGCTTCTTTTTAAAAACGCTGCTCTGGATGGAAACCTCGATAAAAGCATCCCCAAGATGGGAACCGGCAACTGTTAAGCTTCGAGAGGAAGGCATTAGCGTCTGATTGCCATCTATCCCTTATTATACTATTACAAACAATCTGTTTAGCTCTGTTTATTTATGACTATTCTAGCGTAAATGGACTGGCTTTTTCAAGCTAGGGGAACCGGGTATCCGTCGGCCAGGGGGTGATCGAGGGTTGAGGCGCGCCCGGCTCCCCGGTCGTCCCGGATTCTGGCGCAATGGGCGTCACCGTCGGCAGTCTGCCAGGCTCGCAGGGCAGCTCCGTCACGGCCTGCTCCGTGGGTTGCACTGCAACGGTGGGGGTATCCTGCGCCTCCAGCCTGCCGGACCACCAGCGCAGCCCCAGCAGCGCGGCCGCAATCAGCAAAATGAGGGCTGCCAGCCCAACCAGGCAGCCCAGCGCCCCACGGCGCTTGGGCGAATCCTTCGCCCCGCCATCTTTGCGCGGCACCTCCAGCAGGACCACGGTGATATTATCATGCCCGCCCCGTTCGTTCGCCATCCCGATCAGCACATCCGGGGCCTTCTCCAGTCTCTCGCGTTCGAGAACGGCGCGTACCTCTTCATCACTGACCAGGTCCGTCAGCCCATCGCTGCAAAGCAGGATCAGATCCTCCGGCAGCAGCCGCAGCCCCTGGTTCATCCGGGCGGCCTCGTCATCCTCCCCTTCAAAAAACCACAAGCGAAAATCCGGCTCCGCGGGGGCTTTCGACCCCAAATAGCGCCGGATCACATGGGCATTGGGATGGTCGGCGCCCGCTTCGCCGTTGATGATCCCGGCATCCATCGCCTCCTGAACCCAGGTGTGATCGGTGGTAAGCTGGACAAAATTCCCCTTGCGCAGCAGGTAAATCCGTGAGTCGCCGAGATTGGCTGTGTAGAGCCGGTCTCCAATCACCCAGGCGCAGGCGCAGGTCGCCCCCATCCCGGCCCGGCCGTGGTCCGCGCGCGAAGCCTCAAAAATCGCCTGGCTGGCCTGCACGATCGCCGCAGACAGAGTCTCCAAGGGTTGGCTGCCGTCGCTCGCCCCGACCACCTCCGTGACCAGCGAAACTCCCATCTCAGCGGCCACCTCGCCTGCCCTGTGCCCGCCAATCCCATCACAAAGCACAGCCAACACCTGCGGCCCGGCATCGCTTTTAAAAACGGAGACACCGTAGCGGTCTTCATTTTGTTTCCCGGTCATCCCGGGGTGACTGTTGGCGGCAACGTGGAGGTGAGGGCGTTCAGTTTTGATCATAAGAGCGGTTCGTATTTTGCCACAGAGGCTTGTCCGGAAGAAGTTTCCTTATTTATTGTAAACCGAAAGCCGGTTTTCCCAAAATGAAGCAGGTCCCCCAACCGCACTTCCAGCGGCTCAGTCCCCACCGCCTGACCGTTCAACCAAACGCGGGTCTCCAAACCCTCACTATGGAGCCAGAAGCGCCCCTCCTGAAAATTGAACCAGACTCGCCCCCCCTCCCAGTTGCCCTCCGCAAGCAAAGATGATTCCGACGGCAGGTCATCCGGCAGGACGGTCCGAATCCTTCTGATCGGGATGCAATCCGGGTCCGCCAGCCCCAGCAGGGACCGGCTCGGCACCAGATTGGCCAGCACGGCTTGGTCAGCGGCGGTCAGCGGCCGGGGGGGTGGGGCCTCTTCGCTTCCCGCCGGTATGCGCCCAAGCTTTTCGGTTTTTCGGGCGTAAAAGACGCGCGTCGCCAGCCAAACCACCAGCATGACCAGCGAAATGCCGGTCAGGAAGGCGGCGGCCAGCAAACCCGCCCGGACCCAGTCGAAGCCCGGCTCAGGTTCCGGGGTCACGATCACCACCTGCACCGGGAAAGCGATCGTCTCCGCCGAAAGGCCCAATTGGTCCTCCACTTTCACCCGAATAAAGTGGGTGCCGTCCACCTTATAGGGCGAGAGGTCCCAGGTGAAGCTGTCAAAGGGCGCTTCCTGGTTGATATCCACAACCTCGCCATCCACAAGCAGCCGGCTGGCGGTCAGGGCACGGGGATGCCCATCCGGGAATTGGACCAGGATCGAGAGCGCTTCAGCCTGCGGCTCGAGAATTTGCTCCTCCTCGGGGCCCTGCCAGGTGCGCTCGATCAGGATCGGCGGTGAAAGGAGCATCGGGTTGGGGGGCAGCACTTCCACAACAAGGGGCTGGGCTTCGCCTTCCGCAACCACGCCGTCCAGGTCCACAGACACCCCCAGCGGATAGGACCCGCTCGCATTCAAAGCCGAGGTGTAGGTCAGGCTGCTCACCCGGCCCAGCCCCGCGTGCAGGGCATCCAAATCGGGAAGCCCTTCCAGGCCGGTGTAGTGCAAAAACTGCCCGCCGGTATCAGCGGCCAAAGCCACCAGCGCCGCGCCCTGGTCATTGCTCAGAAAGTAACTCTCCCCCACCATCCAGACGTCCACGCGGATCCCCTGGCCGCGGGCCAGCTGGGTCAACGCGTTGAGGGCCTCAATCTGGTCCGGCAGCGGCGGCGGGGTGAGATAGAGAACCGTCTGGTCCACGCCGAAATCAGCCGGTTCAGCCACCATGCTTTGGATCGCGTTCTGCAGGCTGGTCAGCTCCGGCTCCATCAACCGGAAATTGGGCTGATAAGCCTCCAGACCGTTCAGCCAGGTCCGCGGCGTGTTGGTCCAATCCACCAGGGTGCCCTCATTGGTCTCCAACGACCAGGCGTCCTCGCCGTGCAGGGCGCTGCCGCGGGCCCAATCCGCCAGCGCAGCGGTCAGCTTCTCATAGCGGGATACCCCGTCCTCGTCCCGAAGGTCCATTTGGCGATCGCCGTTGACCGCCAGGGTGAAATGAACGCCCCGATATTCCTCGAACAGATCATCAACCGGCAGCGCCTCACCGTTTTCAACCACCCGCACCTGGTCCGCGCCGTAGCCGGCCAGCGGCTGGTTGTTGGCATCCAAGACCTTGAACTCCAATTCGAGGGTCGGGAAAGTGGAAATATCCGGCGGCTGCACCACCACCGTCGCGGCCGCCTGCCCGCTGACTGGCTTGAGCGGACTAAGGGCAAACAGCAGGACAACACTCCAGACAACAGACGCCCGGAATAGGGAAACGCCAGGGGCGATTAAGTACCCCTGGCGATCGTTCTTCAACCTTGCTTTCAACAGTGCTGCCATTATCCCTTGCTATGCATCTGAGCGGTTCTACTCCGCTTCATCCTCGGGCAGGGAAATGACCTCTGGCGCCAGATCGCTGCCTTCAGCCAAGCGGCGGTAGGTCAGCGTCCAGGCTGTGAGCACATAGGCCTGCAGAACGCCATTCAGGAAGATCGTCAAAGGCAGAGCGACCAAAAATAACACCCCCGAAATGATCAGACCCGTGCGGATGACTCCTTCGCCGGCTGAGATGATATTGATGACCACTGGCAGGAAGGATGCAAAAATCGGCACAGCGATCAGCAGACCGATCACAAACTGACCAAGCCCAAGGATCAGGAGCATCACAGCCACCTGTCCCAGGTTTTGGGTGATCAGGTCCCAGGCCCGGCCGATCGCTTCAAAGAGTCCCAAATCCTCTTCAATAATGGCAATCGTGCTGAATTTCACCAGGGTTTGAATGAACCATCCCAGCGGGATCAGCAGGAACAGACCCAGGAAACAGGTGAAGACGGTAAAGAGAACGACGGGCAAAGCGAGGATCAGGCCCCCAACCAGCCCCGCCACCCGCACGCCGAAGGTCAGCAGCACCACTTTCCAGTAATGGGGCTTGATCCCCTTGAAGATTGCGCCGAAGGAAATCGGCTTTTCATCTTCGCCGGCGCGGTCCGCCATCCCGGCGCCTTTGATCACGCCGGTGGTCCCCAGTGTGCCAACCAGCAGGGACAGGAACGAGAACACAAAGATCACAATAAGCGCGCCAACCCCGATCAGCACCCAGACCCCCGGTCGAATATCGGATAGTGAGCGGAAAAACTGCTGAAAATTATGCTGCATCTGGGGGCCAAGGAAGGACGGGCCGTTCTGGAAGCCGCTGCCGCCGCTGGAACTCAAAGTGCTGGAACTAGCGCGCCCGCCGCCGCCACTGCTGGCAGCGCCGAAACCGGCCAGAACGCCGAACAGCCAGAGGATTTTATGCTTCCAAATCGTCTTCCAGGCTTTTGAAAGAATTTTTCCGTAATCCATATTCATCTCCTTTATAACCTTCCTGCTTTAAATAAATGTAAATGAAACTCTGAATCCATTATATCTGGATTTAAAACCGAAGCCCAAGAAAACCTAGGGATTTTGCAAATACGCCGCTATCAAATGGCTATCAACGCACTTCCGGGCATTCAGATTTGACCTAAATGCGTGAATTTGATAAGCTTAATTGCTGCCTGGTGGGGTGTTGACCCAAGCTGCAATGGACAAATTTGTCCGTTAAAAGCAAATTCCTGCATTCGGAATTCGCAAGTTGAATAAATCAGGTTCAAGAAAACCGTTGAGGAAACGCAAATTGAAGACCGAACCTAAACACGAACCTGCATTGATATTTTTATTCAAACAAATCTGGAAATGGGACAAGGGCATGTTCCTTTCCATGGCCCTCTATACCGTTTTCTTCAGCTTGACGCCGATGATCGCGATCTATGTCCCCAAGCTGGTGATTGACTCCGTGCAAAGGGCAAACTGGCAATCCATCCTCATCATCTTGGTCGGGGGTTTTGTCCTCTCTGCATTCTGCGCTTATATGACGGAATATTTACGGGGCAATTACCGGATGCGTTTTAACGCCGTGCGCTATAAGCTCATCGAGGAGCTCAACTTCACGACCATGACCATGCCCTATCCCTTCACCGAAGATGCCAAGATCCTCGATCAGCTTAGTATCATTACCAGAACATTGCTCAACCCCCATGTCGGGGCTGGCGGGATCATGGAACGGCTGCTCTCGATCTTCGGCAGCATTGTGGGTGTGGTGGGCATGATCGCTGTGATTTCCTCGCTCAACATCTGGGTGCTGCTAACCCTCCTTGCAACCATTCTCCTCACCTATTATCTCAGCCTCCGGGCCGGGCGGTTTGAAGAACGGAACAGAGAGGCCTATAGTGGCGCCTTCCGGCGGCATGATTACACCACCCGAACCGCCGCGGACTTTCGCTTTGGCAAAGACATCCGTCTGTATCAATTGGGTGGACTGCTGAAAGCCAAACAAAAAGAAGTCGCCCAAAACGCGCTTGCAATCAGCCGATCAATTGCCGACAAAAGATACAGCAATGAAATGGGCATCGCGCTGATCAGCCTGCTGCGGGATTTGCTGATCTATGGCTATATCACCTACCGCTTCCTGCAGGGCAACCTCTCCGCCGGTGATTTTTTCCTTTATGCCGGCGCGGCAACCACTGTCGTGATCTGGCTCAGCAACACCATGCGGGACCTCAGTTTTATCCAGGTGCAAAGCAGCTATGTCCGCAAATATCAGGCGTTCCTCAGCGAAGTCAGGATTCCGGAGAATTCCGGCCTGCCAGCCACGCCTCATCAGAGCGGCTTTGATATCGAATTCAGGGATGTTTCATTCCGTTACCCGGAGTCGGATAAAGTGATTCTGGAACATCTTAATTTAAAAATACCTTCCGGTGAAAGGCTGGCGCTGGTCGGTGAAAACGGCGCCGGCAAGACCACCCTTGTCAAACTGCTGACCCGGTTGTACGATCCGACCGAAGGTCAGATCCTTTTGAATGGCCGCGATATCCGGGACTATGATTACAACAGTTACCAGGACCTGATCTCCACCATCCTGCAGGATGCGAAACTTTTTCCATTCACGCTGGCTGAAAACATCGCTCTCGAAAAAGATCCGCCTCCCCAACGCCTGGCCGAGGCAATCGAGAAATCCGGTCTGAAGCCCTTTATTGATTCGCTGGATGCCGGGGCTGACACTTGGCTGTTGAAAATCCTCAATGAAAACGGGATTGACCTTTCAGGCGGACAACGCCAAAAACTTTTCCTCGCCCGGGCGCTCTATGAGGACCGGCCCTTCATCATCCTCGACGAACCCACTGCCGCGCTGGACCCGCTGGCGGAATACGAAATGTACCAATCCTTTGACCGGACAATAGAGAACAAATCCGCAATTTATATCTCCCACCGCCTCTCCAGCACCCAGTTCTGCGACCAGGTGGCCTTCTTGGAAAATGGCCGGATCACCGAATATGGCACGCACGAGAGCCTTTTGGCACGGGGCGGGTCCTATGCCAGCCTCTTTGAGATCCAGGCTCTATACTATCGGGATAACAAACCCAGCACAGAAGGAGGGCCTGATGGAGAAAAGCGCTAAACTGCTGCTCTACTTCCTCAAGATTATCAACCGCTATTCAAAGGTCTTTCTGCCCGTCTCAATCGTCATCGCACTGGTGCAGGGCCTCTCGCCGCTGGTCAACATCATCGTGCCCAAGCTCATCATTGATGAGTTGATGGGAGCGAGAGACCTTCAAAAATTGATGCTGCTGGTCCTGATTCTTGGTGGAGCGAACCTGATCCTGAAAGTGATTGAGACCATCCTTACCCGGACCAAGACCTACGAGCTTGATAAGGTCCAGCTGTGTTCCTCCGAAGGGCTTGCCGATAAATGCATCCGCCTGCCTTATGAGGATATCGAAAAGAAATCAGTCCTGGACCTCAAAGAACGCGCCCTCCAGGGAAGCTACAATTTCTATGAGGTTATAGAGCTGATCGGCGTCGCCGCGCGATCTGCGATCACGCTGGTCAGCCTGATCGTGCTGCTGTTCACCTTCAACGGTTGGCTGATCCCGATCCTGACGGGGCTGACCCTGCTGAACAGCATCGTCTATAAACGCATCAGCGACCTCCGCTATCAGGATTCGGTCATTTCAATCCCTATGAACCGGGGCTTTTCCTACTATGGTACCCTGGCCAGCGATTTCTCCTTTGGTAAGGACATCCGGCTCTCCCATTGTGCGGACTTCCTCCAGCATAAGGCTTCCAAATATCTGAATGAAGTCGTGCGCATCTCTAGTAAGGAATACACTGAGATCGGCAAGATGCAGGGGCTCGCCAATATCAACATGCAATTCCAATCTTTCCTGGTCTATGGCTGGCTGGCCTGGCAGGCCTTCAACGGGCTGATCACCATCGGCGATTTCACAATGTACGGCAGCGCGGCCCGCCAGTTTGCCCAAGCTCTCACCGCCCTGATTGACAGCCTGATCGGCATCAACGGGTTGACAATGCAGATCGAACCCTATCGCGATTTCATCGCACTGCCGGAGGCAGCCAAGAACAGCGCCAATGAAATCCAATGGTCATTAAAGGAAAACGTTCCTCTGACCTTCCGCTTCGATCACGTCTGGTTCCGCTACCCGGACACAGACCAGGACGTCCTTCAGGACATCAATATCGAGATCCATGACCAGGAGAAGCTCTCAATTGTCGGCCTGAACGGGGCGGGCAAGACCACCTTCATCAAGCTGCTCTGCCGGCTCTACCAGCCCACCCAGGGCGCCATCACCCTCAACGGCGTGGATATCAACCGCATCCCGCTGGACGACTACCTGAAGGTCCTCTCCGTGGTCTTTCAGGATTTCCAATTGCTGGGCTATTCCGTGGGAATGAACATCGCCGCCTCAGCAACCCCCGACCCTGACCGGCTGGACCACGTGGTGAATTTCTTGGGAATCAAGCAGATCCTTGAGGAGCTGCCTAACGGTCTGGACACCTCGGTCGACCGCGCCTTGGATAAGCAGGGCGTGACCTTCTCCGGCGGTCAGATGCAAAAATTCGCCATCGCCCGGGCGCTCTATAAAGATGCCCCGGTGACGATTTTGGATGAACCCACCTCAGCGCTGGACCCCCGCGGTGAATACGAAGTCTATCGGAATTTCAATAGACTGGCGCAGGGTAAGACGGCAATCTACATCTCCCACCGCCTCTCCAGCACCCGCTTCACCGACCGGATCGCGGTCTTTCAGGATGGACGGATCGTGGAGCTGGGGAAGCATGACGAGCTGATCGCCGACGGCAAGCTCTATGCTGAGATGTACGCCAAGCAGGCGCAGTACTACTTATAAGCCACCTAAAAAAAGCAGAGCGACATCGGGCCATTGACTGAAAAGTCATGCTTCCAGCGTGACCTATCAAGGAACAACTATGGACTTTCTATGTCTTCAATAACTTTCCCACGCGGGGGAAATGAGCGGCCTATTCCCACTCGATCGTGCCCGGCGGCTTGCTGGTGATGTCATAGGTCACCCGGTTCACGCCCTTCACCTCATTGACAATCCGGTTCGCAACCTTCGCCAGCACGTCATAGGGCAGCCTCGCCCAATCCGCCGTCATAAAATCCTCGGTGGTGACGGCCCGCAGGGCGATCACCTCTTCATAGGTCCGCTGGTCGCCCATCACGCCCACCGCCTTCACCGGCAGCAGCACGGCGAAAGCCTGTGACGTGCCGCCCCCGCCATCCTCCCGCACCTGCAACAGGCCGGCCTGGCCCAATTCTTCGGTGAAAATCGCATCGGCCGCCCGCAGTTTCTCCACCCGTTCAACGGTCAATTCACCCAGGCAGCGCACGGCCAGCCCCGGCCCGGGGAAGGGCTGCCGCCAGACCAGTTCCCGCGGCAAACCCAAAGCCTCCCCCACCACGCGGACCTCGTCCTTAAAGAGATAGCGCAGCGGCTCCACCAGATTTAACCGCATATCCTCCGGCAGGCCGCCCACATTGTGATGGGTCTTGATCCGGTGGGCCTGCGCCCGCTCCGGCGCGCGGGATTCAACCACATCGGGGTAAATCGTGCCCTGCACCAGAAAAGGCGGATCGCCCAGGTCGTGCGCGGCTTCCTCAAAAAGGCGGATGAAAGTCTCCCCGATAATGCTTCGCTTTTGCTCCGGCGCGGTGATCCCTTTCAGGTGGTCAAAGAAATCTTCGCTGGCGTGGATCGTGAGCAGGTTCGCGCCGAGGTTATCCCGAAAGGCCTTTTCAACCCACAGCCCTTCGTCCTTGCGCATCAGGCCCGTATCCACAAACACAGCAGAGAGCTGGTCGCCCACCGCTTTCTGCACCAATGCGGTCGCCACGCTGGAATCCACCCCGCCGCTGACCGCAGCCAGCACCCGCGCAGACCCCACCTGCGCCCGGATTTGCTCCACAGCCTGTGAGATGATCGACTGCGGGGTCCAATCCCCCCGGCAGCCGCAGACCTCGCGCACAAAGCGGCTCAGGATCGCCGGTCCGGCCGGCGTATGCCGGACTTCGGGGTGAAACTGGAGGCCATAATAGCCCCGGGCGGCAGCGCTGATCGCCGCGATCGGGCTGTTGCCGCTGCGGGCCGCCACGGTGAAACCCGCCGGGGGCTGCTCAATCCGGTCCCCGTGGGACATCCAGACAGCCGGGTCGGCATTGCGATCCAAGAGGGACGACTCATCCAGCACCTCAATGGTCGCCGGGCCATATTCCCGCTGCCCCGCCGGGGCCACCTTGCCGCCCAGCGCGTGCGTCAGCAGCTGCATCCCGTAACAGATCCCCAGAACCGGCAAGCCGGATTCCAGGACATAAGCCGGCAGGCCGGGCGCGTCGGGGTCATAAACCGAACGCGGCCCGCCCGAAAGAATGAATCCTATGGGATTCATCGCCAGCACGGTCGCTTCCGGGGCGTCCCAGGGCAGCAGTTCGCTGAAGACCTGCGCTTCCCGTACCCGCCGGGCGATCAGCTGGGTGTATTGCGAACCATAATCAAGGATGACAATCGTTTCAGTCATGGGTCTCCTGCCAGGTTGGGGGAATGGATGGGCCGGGCCGCCGGACAACTCGCAGACCCAGCGCCATGGGCCTAGTCCTCAGCAAACTCGATTCTGCCATCGTCCAGGGAGACGATCTTCACCAGCGACTCCACCGGCACCCCCAGAGGGCTCAGCAGATCCCGCCCGCCCTCAAAGGTCTTTTCGATCAGCGCGCCAATCCCCACCAGCGTTGCGCCGGCCGTCTGGGCCAGCCGCACCAGCCCGGCGATGGTGGCGCCGGAAGCCAAAAAATCATCAATGATCAGGACCCGCTCGCCGTTCGCCAGATATTCCGGCGAAACGATCAGTTCCACCACCCCCCCTTTGGTGTGCGATGGCGCAACGGTCAGGTAGACGGTGTCGGGCATGGTGATCGGTTTATGCTTGCGGGCATAGACCACCGGGACATTGAGATACTTGGCCGTCATCAACGCAGGCGCAATGCCGGAGATCTCCGCGGTCAGCACTTTGGTGGGGTTCGTGGATTTAAAACGAGCGGCCAATTCCTGGCCGCAGGCATCCATCAGGACAGGGTCCACCTGATGATTGATGAAGGGGTCAACCTTTAAAATGCCGCCCCCCAGGTTTTTTCCTTCCAGCGCAATACGATCCTTCAACGGTTCAAACAACACAGACCTCCATCCTTGATGGATTGTAGATGTTTAGACATTTTACATCTGTTTCAGACAAAATCTGTTTTCGGAACGGGAATTTAACGAAGGTTTAAAAATCCAGATCGGACCATTCCGAATCATCGGAAGCCTGATCAGCATCCCGCCGCCGCAGCCGGTAAAGGATCTCTTCCAGGATTTTGCGGTTGAAGCTCACCAGGTCGGCCAGCAGGCCGATCAGGAAAGTCAGAAAGCCCACGATCAGGAGGATCGAGGTGAGGATCAGCGACTGGATATGCCCCCCGCCCGTCCCCTGGAAATAAAAGACCAGGAACCGGACCCCCAGGATCACACCAATCAATATCAGGATAGCGCTGACCGTGGTGAAAAACCGCAAAGCCCGGTACATGGAAAACGACCGCACAATGGTGACGGCGGAATTCATAACATAATTGCGCACGCTGCGGAAGAGCCGGGAGGGCCGGGTGGGCGCATTCGTCTGCACGGGGACAAAAACCACTTTCACGCGCTTGGCCCCAGCCTGGATCAGGGTTTCCAACGTATAAGAATAATTGCTGAGCACCAAAGTCTGCAGGGCCACTTCCCGGGTGATCGCCCGGAAACCACTGGTGGCATCGGGGATCTCAAAACCGGCGGTGGCTGAGACGACCTTGGATCCCATCCGCTGCAAAACCCGCTTGGTCGGCGAGAAATGTTCAAGAGTCCGCACGCCGCGGTCGCCGATCACCATCTCAGCCTCGCCTTTCAGGATCGGCTCAACAAGCTTGATGATTTCGCTGCCGGGATACTGATTGTCCGCATCCATATTGACGATCACATCCGCGCCCAGGCTCAGGGCGGCGTCCAGCCCCTTGGCGTAGGCATTGGCCAAACCCAGATGCCGCTCCAGCTGGATAACGTGGTCTGCCCGGTTATGCCAGGCGACGTTGGCGGTGTCATCCTCGCTGCCGTCATCAATGATCATGATCTCAACCGAATCAAACCCGCGCATGGCCCGGGGCAATTGGGCCAGGGTTTCTGGGAGGGTTTCCGCCTCGTTATAGCAGGGAATTTGAATGATTAATTGCATAATTTCTCGTCAATTCTGGACGCTGGAAATAGTATAACATGGGATGGGTGCCGGGAATTCCTGAAATTCACCTCGCAGGCTGTAAATCTGAAGTTAATCCGTTCTTTACCTGACAAAGTTGAATGGGCCACCAATTAAGTATAAAATGAGCGTATTATCCATTCAAATGAACCTTCCAGCATCAGAATTGAGGCTCTCCCCTATGAATTCCGAGAAGATGAAAACTTTCAATTATGCGGTTGGCATGTTTGGCACGTCCATTCCGATCAACCTGCTCAAGACCTATGCGGCCATTTTCTATGTGGACCGGATGGGCCTGACCACCAAAAATTTTGCCCTGATCTTATTCGTTTATACCTTTATTGATGTGCTGGATAACCCGGTTTATGGTTTCCTTTCAGACCGGACCCGCACCAAATGGGGCCGTCGCCGCCCCTGGCTGGTGATCGGGACCCCCCTGCTCGTGCTGGGCTTGGTCGCTTTCTACAGCACCCCGGCTTTCCTGGCCGGCAACTCCCTGCTGGCCTGGGCCATGCTGTTCTATATCTTCACCGGCACCCTGGACTCAGTCATCAATGCCAATTATGGCGCCCTCTTTCCGGAACTGTTCAGGGATGATGCCAGCCGGGCCAAGGCCAATGCCATGCGCCAGGCTTTCCAGCTGGTTGCCATGATCATCAGCATTGCCCTGACCCCCATTGTGACCAGCAAGATCGGTTTCAGCAACACTGCGATCATCTACGGCATTCTGGGCGGCGCGGTGATCCTCTATATGAGCCTGACGGCCAAAGAAAAAGAGATCCAACCGGATGAACCCACCCCAGAACTATGGGAAAGCATCAAGAGCATCGTCTCCAACCGCAACTTCTGGATCGCGGGCCTGACCAACGCCTTCTATAGCGCCGCAATGTCCCTGGTGCTATCCGGGATGCCGTTCTTCGCCAAATACACCCTCCAAATCTCCGACGCCGAATCTACGCTGCTGTTCGCGTCAGTGCTGGTCATCGCCATTGTTTGTGTGGCAGTCTGGGCTGCCCTGGTACGGAAGCACACCGTGATTCCAGTCTGGCGGACGGCGCTGGCCAGTCTGGCGGTGGCGTTTGTCCCCCTTTATTTCGCCAATAACCTCATGACGGGGATCATCTTTAGCGCGTTGGTGGGGTTCGGGTTCGCCGGCGTGATCACCACCATGGACCTGATCGGCGCCCGGATCATGGACGAGGATACCCGCAAACACAACGTGCGGCGGGAAGGGATCTATTCCAATGCACTGGGCTTCATGAACCGCCTGAGCGGCCTCTTCACCAGCCTGGCCTTCCTGCTGATCTTCCAACTGTTCGGTTTTGAAAGCGGGGATAACCCCGGAACCCAACCGGACCAGGCAGCGCGCTTCCTTTTGACCGTCTTCCCGATGATCCTGATGGTGATCAGCGTCGGTTTTTCATTTTTCCTGAAATTCAAATCCGGCAATGACGAAGGCCCGGACGAAGCCAACCTCACGCCGGAATTTATCGAGGAGTAAACCATGGCCCTGCTCCAACTTGACCACGTCCCGGAGACCGTCAAAGTCTGTCTCCCCCTGTATATGATCCTACCGGACCCGGTTCGGATGGGTGCAGTCCCCCTGCAAGAACGCAAAGTCCTTTATTTGCTGCACGGGCTGAGCGATAATGGCAGCGCCTGGCAGCGTTACACGGCCATTGAGACCCTGGCGGCGGCATATGGCCTGGTGGTCGTGATGCCCTCCATCGGCCGCAGCTTCTACACGGACCAGCTCAACGGGCAGCGCTATTTCACTTACCTGATGGAAGAGCTGCCGCTCTACCTTAAACAGGTATTCGGCCTAGACCCAAAGAGGGAAGATACCCTGATCGCGGGGAACTCCATGGGCGGGTTCGGCGCCTTCAAAGCAGCCTTCAAAGCCCCTGAGCGGTTCGCTGCCGCTGCCAGCTTCTCCGGCGTGCTTTCCCTGGCCCTCCTGAACATGATCCCCAATGACCCCCGCACGGACGAATTTAAATATGTGTTTGGCGACCTGGGCCAGCTCCCGGGATCGGAACACGACCCCCTGTCTTGGTTGGAAAAAGCCGACGGGCAGGTTGAACTCTTACCCAAACTCTATATGGCGTGCGGGCAGCAGGACGACCTTTTCCCCGTGAACCAGATGTTTTATGGCGCGGCCCAGAATTTAGGAGTCCCGGTTCACTACGAACAGGAAGAAGGCCGGCATATCTGGCCTTTCTGGGAACGGCATATCCAGCGTTTCCTGGCCTTTGCCCTCGGTGAGCCTGAAAAGAACAGTTGGGGCGCATGAACGAGATCATCCAAACCCTCACTTTCACGATCACGCCCGAACAGCAGGGGCAGTACCTGACCGTGCCGTTCACTATGCCGGAAGGGATCGCCGAATTCCGGCTGTCCTACCAGTACCCCCGGTTCCGGGATGAGGTGCAAAAACTCCCCAATGGCAAGTTCACCCCGCATGACCAGATCAATATCATCGACCTCGGCCTGATCGCGCCGGATGGCACGCAGGCGGGCGTATCCGGCTCGGATAAGACCCGCTTCTTCATCAACGGCAAGACTGCCACCCCCGGCTACCTCCCCCGGCCGCTTACCCCGGGGGAATGGCGTATCCTGGCCGGAGCCTACAAGGTTGCGCCAGGCGGTGTGACCGTCACCTATGAACTGACCTTCATCCCCAAAGCGCGGCAGCTCCTGCTGGGCGACATCCATACCCACACGGTCGGCTCGGACGGCGTGCTCACACTGGAAGAGCTGGCCGCCCAGGCGCACAAACACGGCCTGGACTTTTTGGCGATCACCGACCACAACCAGATGGTCAGCCCGGCGGCGCTCTCCCGAATCCCGGAGATCAGCCTGATCCCCGGCATGGAATGGACCCACTACCGCGGCCATGCCAACTTCCTAGGCCTGGAGAAGCCCTATGACGGTCCCTTCTTCACCAACACCGATGAAGCCCTGCAGGCCCGTTTCCAGAGCGCCCATGACCGCGGCGCGCTGATCGTGATCAACCACCCGATGGACGAGTCCTGCAGTTTCCAGTTCGACCTGACCCAGCTGCCCTTTGATGCGATCGAGATCTGGAATGGCCCGATGCGGGAAAGCAACCTGCGGGCCGTCGGCCTCTGGCACCAAATGCTGGCCGCGGGCCGGAAGGTGCCAGCGGTGGGCGGGAGCGACTACCACCGCAGCAACCTCTTCCAGATCCTCGGCGGCCCCTGCATGGGCGTCTATGCCGGGTCCGATGCCCCCGAAGACATCCTGACCGCGCTGCGCGCCGGGCAGAGCTTCATTACCTTTGCCCCCAACGGCCCGACTGTGGACTTTTCCGCCGGCAACGCAACCCTGGGCGGCACGAGCGAATGGCGCGCAGGTTTGACGATGCAGGTTAGCGCGAAGGGATTGAAAACTGGGGACGTTGTGCGGCTGGTTGGCGCAGCGGAAAACATCGACCTGCTGCAGGCCCCTTCGGATGGCGATGCGGAGCTGGTCGCGCCGGTGCCGGGGCGCGGGTTCCTGCGGGTGGAGATCACCCGCACCTTCCTGCCAGGCGTCCCGCCCCTGCCCGCGCTGATCAGCAACCCTATTTATTTCTCATAAGAAGAGAGAAGAATCACAAGCCGTCAGAGTGATGACTTGGGATAAACGACTTTCTCCAAATCCTGCTCAGCCTGCGAAATCTTCTTCTTGTAGTAAATCTTCAACTGGGCATCCATAGAAGACCACCAGGGTCGCAGGGCCTTATATACGGCTTGTTGATCGGCGAGCCACAACGCCAGCGCGTCCCAGTGCAGTTTCGGATATTCCCCCTTGCCGCAGATCATGTCCAGCGGCAGCCGGGGTGCTGCCCCGCCGATAACCAAAGACGATCTGGTCTATGGGATCACCCCCTCGGGTAAATCCAGCCCTTCCAGCACTTCCCCGGCCTCTAAAAAGCCGGCCTGCCCCGTCTCGGAAAGCATGATGGACGTCAAACCGCAGGCTTCCGCAGCCAAATTTTGCTCAATACGCTATCTGGTATGCCGCACGGCGGCATTTTATGGTTAAATTAACCCAAACACCATTGAAAGAGGTATCTTCATGCCCAACCCTTATCGTCTTTGTCTGGTCGGCTTTGGCAATGTCGGCCAGGCCTTCGCCCGGCTGCTGTTGAAAAAAGAAACTGAACTCAAAGAAAAGTACGACCTATCCTTTACCGTCACGGGGATCAGCACCGGCTCGCACGGTTCAGCCATCAACCCGGCCGGGCTGGACCTGGCGCAGGCGCTGGACCTGGCTGAGCGCGGCGGCTCACTCGAACCCTTGAGCAAAACCCCGCCCCCTAAAGACTCCCTCGCCCTGATCGAGGCCTGCCAAGCGGACTTCATGTTTGAGACCACGCCGGTGAACCCCCAAACCGGGCAACCCGCTCTGAACCACATCGCCAAGGCGCTTGAGATGGGCTTGCACGCCGTGACGGCCAACAAGGGGCCGGTCGTGCACGGCTATCGCCAGCTGACCAAACTGGCAAAGGAAAAGGGCAAACGCTTCCTGTTCGAATCGGCTGTGATGGATGGCGCGCCGGTCTTCGCCCTCTTCCGGGAGCCGCTGGTCGGCGCGAACCTGCTCGGCTTCCACGGTATCCTCAATTCCTGCACCAACTTGTTGTTGGAGCTGATGGAGCAGGGCCAGACCCTGGACGAAGCTGTGGATTACGGCCGGTCGATCGGGATCACCGAGACTGACCCCAGCAATGACATTGACGGTTGGGACGCCTCGATCAAGGTGGCGGCGCTGGTGACCGTTCTGATGGGCACCCCGCTCACACCCCAGCAGGTGAACCGCACCGGCATCCGCGGTGTGACCTCCGGGATGATCGCCGAAGCCAAAGCCGCCGGGGAACGCTGGAAACTGGTCTGCTCCGCCGAACGGCAGGAGGACCGAATCGTGACCCGAGTCGCCCCCCAGCGGGTCGGGCCGGATTCGCCGCTCTACAGCGTCAACGGCACCAGCTCCTACTGCCAGTTTGAACTGGACGTGCTGCCTGGCCTGGGCATCCTTGAAAGCGACCCCGGCCCGGAGACCACGGCCTACGGCCTGCTGGCGGACATGCTCAACATCCTCGAGGTGGTCTAGCCATGGCCTTCCCCGTCTATCTGGCCCTTGGCACGAACCTCGGCGACCGCGAGGCCAACCTGCAAGCCGCGATCGCTGGGCTGGCGTCCAAGGTGAGCGTAGTGCGCCAGTCCGCCATCTATGCCACCCCGCCTTGGGGTTACACCGACCAGCCGGAATTCCTCAATCAGGTCATCGAAGTAGATACCCTGCTCCACCCTCTGCCCCTGCTGCACCTGCTCAAATCCATCGAGGAGCAGATGGGCCGGGTGGAGACCTTCCGCAACGGGCCGCGGCTGATCGACCTGGACATCCTATTCTATGGGCAGGAAGTGATTGAGGGGCAGATCGTGCAAATCCCCCATCCCCGGCTGCAAGACCGGGCCTTTGTGCTGGTGCCGCTGGCTGAGATCGCCCCCGACTTCGTCCATCCCGTCCTTCATCAAACGGTGCGGGAGATGCTGGCTCAGGTGAACACGGAAGGCGTGCGGCAACTGTGAGCATTTGGGCGTTGGGGCTGATGTTGCTGCCTGGGCTGGCCCTTTGGGCCTGGCTGGGCAAGCGCGGCGCGGACCCCATGACGGCCCTGGCGCAAATCATCGGCTTCAGCCTGGCCGCCATCGCCCTGAGCGCAGAAGGGGTTTGTACCCTGGGCGCGCGCTTTTCCCCCCTGGGCATCGGCCTGCTCCTGGCAGGCTCTGCCGCTCTGGCTGTATACGGCCTGATCCGTCGAAAACCGCAATGGGAGTGGCCACGCTTCTGGCAAACTTTGATCGGTCTGGCCCTCTTTGGCGGGCTGATCGCCTGGCGGCTTTATCAAGCCCGTGAGTTGCTCCTGCCAAATTGGGTCGACTCCCAGCACCACTACCTCATCATCCGGGCGATGCTCGAGCAACGCGCCCTGCCCGCGAACCTGGCTCCCTACCTGGACCAACCTTTTTATTATCACTTTGCCTTCCACGCCGCCGCCGCGCTCTACACCGCCCTCAGCGGCCTGCCGATCGGCGGGGCCATGCTGGCATTTGGGCAGGTCCTGAATGCCGCGATCGCCCTTTCGATCTATGCCCTCGGCAAAACGCTCTGGAAGGACTGGCGGCCCGCGCTGGCCGCGGCGATCCTGGTGGGCCTGGTCACCCGGATGCCGGCCTACTACCTCAGCTGGGGGCGCTACACTCTGAGCATCGGGATGGTCCTCCTGCCCCTGGCCCTGGCCTCCGCCCTCCGCCTGGCCCGCGAGTCGGGGGATAAAAAGGAGATCGCCACTCTTGCCGTGCTGACAGGCGGCCTCCTGCTGAGCCACTACTTCACCGCCATCCTGCTCGCCTTCTTCCTCGTCATCCTCATCTTGACAAAGTTCCTTCCCCGCCTCAAAACCTTGCTGACCGCACTTTTTGAATCCCGCGGGCTGTTGTTGGGCGGCGGGCTGGGGCTGCTCATCGCGCTGCCCTGGATCGGACGGATGTTGCGCCTCTCCGCACTGAGCACCGGAATCCAGTCCAATCTCCCCACCTCGCTCACAGACCTGCAAGCCGCCTCGGGGACGGCCTCCTATATCTGGAAACTGCTGGGGCCTGCCAGCAACCATTGGCTGCTGCTGGCGGCTGGGATCGGTCTGGTGGGGGCGCTAGTCAAACGAAAGCAAACCCCATTTGCCATCTGGACCGTGATCTGCGCTCTGCTGGCCCTGCCCTGGAGCATCGTGCTCAGGCCATTTCGGCCGGATCACTTCGCGATCATCCTGTTCCTGCCCGTCTCGGTCTATGCCAGCTGGGCCTTTTGGCAGCTCGGCGGCCTGCTCTCCCAGGCCCTCAAACGGAACTGGATCGCGCTGGCCGCCCCAGCGCTGCTGGTCGGCGGCTGGGTGCTCTGGAGCTTTGATTTCAGCGCGAACATCCTCAACCAGTCGACCGTTCTGGTCACCGAAGCGGATATCGAGGCGCTGAATTGGGTGAAAGAGAACACCCCTGAGGACGCCCGCTTTTTCATCAACACCACCTATTGGCAGAATGGCACCTACCGCGGGGTCGATGGCGGCGGGTGGCTCCTGCCCTACACGGGCCGCTGGTCGCTGGTGCCGACCGTGTTTTATGGCTTCTCACCGGATCGGGAAACGAACACGCAAATCCGTGATTGGGGGGAGGAAGCGGCCGCAATAACCACCTGCGATGATGCCTTCTGGTCGCTGGTGGATGAGGCGAACCTGGATTGGATCTATATCCGGGAGGGCGCGGGAGCCTTGCAGCCAGAGGGGCTGGCAGGGTGTGAGGGGGTCGAGGAGGTTTATGGGAATGAGAGTATGGTACTCTACCGCCTTGAGAGGCACTGAAACCCGGCCAGCACCTCACGGCCAGCACCTCAAGTTGTCAGCAATTCCGGATGCGAATATAATTAACCCGCTATGGATTTACCTTTAGCCCAAACCGATAGGATACATCAACTTACAATGGTTGCCACCAACCGAAAATGGAAGAGTGACTTCCGATGAAAATCAGCATGATTGGCCCGGTGTTTCCGTACCGGGGCGGCATCGCACACTTTACCACGCTTCTAGCAAAAAAACTGAGTGAAGCTGGCCACCAGGTGCAGGTCATTTCCTTTAAAAAACAATATCCCGCCTGGCTTTATCCAGGTAAATCCGATAAAGATTACAGCCCTGGCCGGGAAAAAGTCCCGGCCGATTTTATCCTTACCCCACTCAACCCCATCTCCTGGGCAAAAACTGCGCATGCAATAGTTGAATTTGAACCCGATCAGGTGGTCCTCCCCTGGTGGGTCACAGTCTGGGGTCCACCCTTCAGGAACATCATCACCCGGCTCAAACGCAAGGGATTCCCAATCACCATCCTGATCCACAATACACTCCCGCATGAAGCCCGAACGGTGGACCGCTGGCTGGCCCGCCGCACCCTTCAGTCCGCAGACCGGTACATCGTGATGACAGAAAAAGAAAAACAACGCCTGCTGGATCTGGTACCTACAGCGGAGGATATAAAGGTAGTTTCCCACCCTATATATCCCAGCGTCAACTCTGCCCCAAACAGCAAAGAAGAGGCTAAAAAAAGTCTGGGGTTGCCAATTGATCAACCTGTTCTCCTTTTCTTCGGTTTTGTCAGGCCTTATAAAGGTCTTTCAGACCTGTTAAAATCACTTAAAATCATCATCTCAAAAAATCAAAAAGTGCATTTAGTGGTTGCTGGTGAGTTTTGGCATGGACGAACATCCTATGATCAGCAAATCAAAGCATTAGATTTAGAAAATTATGTACATATCTATGACCAATACATCCCAGATGATGAAGTCGCACAGTTTTTTAAAGCCTCAGACCTTTTCGTTGCCCCTTATACGGACGGGACGCAAAGCGGCGCATTGAAAACAGCTTTGGGGTATGGATTACCGGCGGTGATCACGAATGTGATTGCTGATGAAGAGACCGCCAGATTCCTAGACTATTGTAAAGTCGTATCTAGTAGCGAACCTAAGATATTTTCAAAAGCAATTGAAGAACAATTACAGCAATCCAGACTACCTTCCATGGAAATCCAAAAAATGATTACTTTTTCGTGGAGCAAAATGGTGGATGCTATCTGTAAGTGAGTAACAATAAAGAGTTCCCGGAACTTAGATTGAATCTTAGATGAAAGAAAAAAGCAATCAATTTACGAGCACAAATAAGATATTATTTCTATTAACTCAGGATCTTGAGAGTCCTTCGGGCTTGGGTCGTTATTTTCCTATGTGTAAATATTTAGTGAAAGAAGGCTTTCAAGTAACTATTGTTGCTTTACATTCTAATTTTGCCAGAGTCAATGAACGTCACTTTTATAAAGAAGGTGTTGAGGTTTTTTACGTTTCGCAAATGCATATTAAGAAAGAAGACGACCAAACCATTTATTTTAATGCGCCCAGGTTATTATGGTTATCATTGCAAGCCACTTATAAACTCTTTATAAATGTATTGAAAAAACCCAGTGACGTCATTGTAATTGGCAAACCACATCCCATGAACGGCATCTCTGGTCTGATTGGCGGATTCCTTACAGGCGCTAAGGTTATTGTAGACTGTGATGATTATGAGGCTGCTTCCAATTACTTTGCCACAAAATTTCAACAAAAGGTCGTTCAATTTTTTGAAAACACCCTTCCCAAATTAGCACATAGAGTGACTACTAATACTATATTCAACCAGCAACGGATGATCGCTTTAGGAATCCCGCCTGAGAAAATCCATTATTTGCCGAATGGGATTGATCAAGAGCGGTTTAACCAGGAAAACGCCCTAGATCAGAAACAAATCAAGGAAAATTTGGGATTAGCAGATCACAAGGTCATCGCTTATATTGGCAGTCTTAACCTTACGAACCATCCTGTGGATCTTTTATTATATGCCTTTAAAATCATACTGGAAGAAGAAAAGGACGCAATTCTTCTCATCGTAGGCGGCGGAAAAGATTTTGAGTTACTTAAAGCATTATCATTTGAACTGGGTGTCCAAGATAAAATACGGTTTACCGGCCGCGTTTCCCCGGAAGTTGTAGCTACATATTACCAACTTGCAGATATTTCTGTGGACCCTGTCAACAACACAGAGGCAATAAAAGGCCGCTGCCCTTTGAAAATATTTGAGAGCTGGGCAATGGGAGTCCCCGTAGTAACTTCAAATGTAGGCGACCGGGGCGCGCTTGGTGAGAATTATCGCGATATTCTACTTGCTGCACCAGAAGATTCACGCGATTTAGCTCAGAAAATCATATCCTTGCTGAAAAACCCTGATTACGCTGACGCCATGGTTAAGCATGGACAAGAAATATCAAAACAATATTACTGGCGGAATCTAGTTCATCTGCATTTGGATATCTTTAGCTGAAGTAACCATTTATAAATTTTATGTCCTGCCAGAGTCTGGATACCATTGACAAGATTAAATCAATTCAAGGATAAAATAAAAGACTTTGTCACTCGGAGAGAATTCATGGAATCCTTCCGGCAAATATCCTTTTTTAGTGGGGGGAGTTTCATTGCCCAATTAGTAATGATGCTTTATGCAATTTTCGTTGCTAGAGAACTTGGGCCAAGGGAATTAGGAGTATACAATGGATTGTATTCCATTTTAGGTGTCACCATTACGGTCGTTAATTTCGGTTTCGACCAATGGATGCTCAAAGATTCTCACAACCACCAGTCGGTCAGAATCTTGAGTGGGAAAGTCATATCCATTAAATTGATTCTGGGTTCAGTTTTTGGGGGGCTATGTTTGCTGATCCTGCCTGCCGCCCGGCCTGATGTGTTTTCTCCGTTAATCGTATTTTTGGCGGTTGGTGACGTACTCTTTGATTTACTGTTCAATAGTATCACCGCTGCGTGGAATATCCTTCGAGACATCAAGGCCATTAATATCCTATTGTTATTTTCAAGAATTGCTAAGTTCACGTTATTAATGTGTTTAATATTCTTTGATATTGCGTCCCCACTGACTATTATTGAGTCCAGAATCTTAATTTCATTTATCGTCTTTATTATTGGCCTGATCAAATTGAAACCTATCCTGAATTTCAAGGAGACCTCAGAATCAGTGAGTCTCATTAAGCAATCTGCAGCTTTTGGATTTTCAGAAATACTCGCTACAATCTACGGGAATATAGATGTTGCGATCCTGACATTTTTCTCGATCACCAATACGGGGCTTTATTCTCCGGCTTCAGGAATTATCCATGCGCTTTTTATCGTCCCTAATTCCTTTTATATATATTTATTGCCGAGATACTCAAAAATGTTAGAAAAGGGAAATAAGTTTTCCCTCCAAGAAATATTTAAACAAATTATTTTAATTTTCATCCCAGTAGGACTGGCATTGAGTATAGGTTTATTTTTGAGCGGAAAATATTTGGTGACATTTATTTTGGGATCAAAATATCTGGTCACAGGGGAATTATTAACCATTCTCAGCCCTATTATGCTGTTCAAATCCATTGCTTTTGGATTAGCGCTTATCATTGTCATCACCGGAAACCAAAGGAAAAGGTTACTCCCGCAATTCATCGTCTCTATATTCAATACTGCTTTTAATATCATACTCATCCCATATTTTGGGTTACACGGCGTGGCATGGATCTATACAATCAGCGAATTGATTTTAATGTTAGGATATCTCATCATTGTTGTCCAGAATTTTAAGCAAACAAAACATGAATAGATCAAGGTTTGAGAACATCCATAATATTTTGATTGTCAATGTCCATTCTGCCCATAATGCGGGGGACTTTGCCCTCTTGCATCAAACCATTTATTATCTCAAACATAGTTTAGGTGAAGCAAACATCAATCTCCTCGCCAATTGGCCGAATGAAAAAGCAATCAGCGAGATTAGTGATAATGTGATCGGATCACCGTGGTGGGTGATCAAAGTTTGGGATAAAAATAAAAAGCCGCGTTACCAGGTACTTTCATTTATTATTAGTCTGATTTACCTGATGATATTTCGGCTAAACGTTTTGAATACCCCCAAGAGGTTAATCCCACAAGATTGGCACAATATTTTTTCTCAATTTTCGCATGCAGATTTGGTTGTCGCTGTTTCTGGGAATCAATTATTTTCGAGCGGGCGGCTAGGATGGCCTTTACCTGTTGTAGCTTATCCCATCTTTCTGGCAAACATATTTAAAAAGAAAACCATCATTTTCCCCCAATCAGTCGGACCGTTTAATACACGCTTCGAGAAAGCAATCGTCAAATTTGTTTACAACAATGTTGAGAAATTATATATAAGAGATCTTGAATCATTGAAGTTAATCCAGTCATTAAATATCGAAAAGTCTCATCCGAGTTTCATGCATGATATCGCCTTTACATTTCCACCAGCGAGAGCCAATGATGCTAAAGATTTTTTGCGACCGATAGGTTACCTTGCCAACAGAAAGAAAATTGGCATGACCATAATCTCGCCAATGCCCAGTTATCTTTCTTCTCAATTGATGCAGAATTATTATCAGAGTATAGCAGTGACGATCGAGTACTTGGTCAACCAATCCAACTTTGACGTGTTTTTGTTTTGCCAGGTAAATGGCCCGACTCAGGATGAAAACGACAGGGTTGGAATCGAAAAAGTCCTATCTCTATTAGCGGATTCAATCAAGAAAAATATCCATATCCTGCCGGATACCCTAACCGCCGCCGAGTTGAAAGCTGCTTATGGCCTGATGGATATTTTCGTTGCCAGCAGACTTCATTCAGGGATTTTCTCTTTAGGAATGCGCGTTCCCACGCTATTTGTAGGGTATCTTTATAAAACCAAAGGGATCCTAGAGGCAATCGGCTTGACAGAATACAACATCGAATTATCGCAAATTACTGCCAACATTCTGATAGATAAAATCGATGATGTTTGGAAAAGGAAAAACAAATTACAAGAACAGATCAATACCAATATGTTGAAAATTGAACATGATTTAGCACAACTCCCAACAGATATAACAAAGGTATTATTTTCCCATGACAATTAAAATTCTTCAGATCATTCGAGGATTGGATATTGGCGGAGATAGTGGTGGCGCTGAACTTTTCGGTGTTAAATTAGCCAGAGAGCTGAATAAGATTCCCGATTGCGAAGTGTGGATATGCGCCTTCTACTCAGTTGGGACGAAGACAGAAAAGGAATGGCAAAGAAAATTAATAAGTGAAGGGATTAACACCTTTTTCGTTTCAGAATGGGAAGGGTATAACAATCTCAGAAAATTCGTCAACGGCATCCGAAATCTGCTGTCTGAAATATCTGGCTTCCGCCCTGATGTTTGCCATAGTCATTTCCAACTGGGGACATTAGCGGCAATCATAATAAAATTCATTGGAAGAACGCAAACGGCCTATCGCACATCACATATTCGAAAAGAATGGAATCAGGGGAGATGGACATGGTTATTATCCCCCTTATTCATGAAACTCATCTTTCCTAAATACTTGGACGGCGAGATCGGTGTTTCACAAGCGGTTTGCAACTACCTGATTGAGCGACGCCCGGGAAAGATTGACAAATCAAAAATCCATCTGATTTACAACGGGATTGATATAGAGCATATCCAAAAAATGGGTCAAGAGTCCTTCACTTCTCAAGATGAGATTTTATTTAATCAAAGCGAACATATCATCGGTTGTATTGGCCGTCTGGCGGAGCAAAAGGGTTATCCATACCTTATTCAGGCATTGGATGGCGTTATTCAGCAAATCCCTGATTGCGAACTTCATATCGTTGGCGATGGTGAATTAAGATCCGAACTTGAACAAATGGTCATGGACCAACGTTTATCAAAGCACGTAAAATTTCTTGGATTGCGTAATAATGTCCATTCGCTAATGAAACATTGGGACATCTTCGTACTCCCATCATTATGGGAAGGTTTTCCTACAGTTATTATGGAAGCAATGATTGCCGGAGTGCCGGTGATTGCAACGGATATTCCCGGAACGAATGAATTAGTGATTGACAATCAAACGGGCATATTGGTACCCCCTGGTGACGTGCAGACATTAACAAATGCCATCATCAAACTTTTTCATCGGCCAGACTTACAAAGAGATTTGGCTAAAAATGCATCAATCCGAGTCAATAATTTTAGTATGGAAACTATCGCTCAGGATTATTATCAGTTATTCAAAAATAATTTGAAATAAATCTGTCATTTGCATAGGAATAACTAAACCTATCAATCTTCAAAATTAACTAAGTCTCTAAGGTGCATTATTCCTCACAATAACAACTGGCTCAATTTCCAGAGTTTCATCAGCACTGACTTCATAGACATTAGGCACCTGATTTGAATCGGAAACAATTATGTAAGTACTGTCCAGTTTTCCAATAAATAATACATATTCACCAGGGGTTATGTTCAGGAAGACATAGGAACCATCTTCTCTTGAAATTGTAGAAGGGCTATGCGCTTCATCTAAGACAAATGCACCGTTTTCATCATCTCCCCAATAGACTTTAGCCAACCGAATGACGGTCTTCCCAACGGGTTGCTTGCTTTCAGAAAGCAATATCCCGTAAACAATTGCTTTACCCGACTCAGGTGTAGGAATTGAAGCCGTTTTTGAAGTGGTTGGTGATGCAGTACATCCCACAAGGAAGATAATGGTGGTAATCATCAATGCAGATTTCACTACCTTATTCATAGATTCCTCATTTATATCTACTTCCAACTTAATCACAGACAAATTAACCCATAAGAATTATTGAAGTACTCCCAAACTCTATGGATAATAGGATCATAATATAATTGCAATCTATTGGAGGAAACAATGATCAAAAAATTTTTATCTGTACTAAGCATCGCATTCGTCATTGTTATGGCTTTCGGTTTTAATTATACACCGGTCTACGCTTATGCTTATGGCTCTGATTTTATATCCACCATCCATTATCAAAACGTGGGGGCGGCCACAGCAAATGTCACCATCTCCATTTATAACCAAGCTGGTGAAATAACTGCAACAGCGCCTGTAACTCAACTTGAGCCTGGCGGTGCTACATCCCTTTATGCAGGCACCATCAGCGGCCTTTCCGCTGATTTTATGGGCTCAGCTGTCATCAGTTCCGACCAACCCCTGGCGACCACAATTGCACAGGTTGGCTCAGGTTCTGTCAAAAATCAACCACTTTCTAATGGCTTTTCCTCAGGCTCTGACCGTGTATTTATCCCAACTGTCCTGAAGAACAAATTCTATTTTAACAGTGTCTTTTCAGTACAAAATATTGATTCTGTTAATGCGGATCTGACCCTCACCTTCAAGACTACCGAAGGAATGGAAATCATAGAAAAAGTCTATGATATCCCGACCCGATCGTCTTATGTCGTTGATATGGGAAACACCAGCATGATTCCAAGCAGTGAATTTAATGGATCTGTTTTCATTGAAGCTGTGCAAACGGGGACATCGAATCCCGGTTCAATAGTGACAACTTCAATGGAGTTACAATTCAACGGTTATAATGCCTACGCTTTCAATGGGGTGCCATTAACGGAGACCTCTAATAAGATTTATATGCCTTCTGCAGTTTGTAAATTTGGGCCTAATAATGACTCTACCTCTGCCTATGCAGTACAAAATCCGAACGCTACAGCCATATCTGTCACAGTTACCTACAGCAATGATCATGTTGATGGTCCCTATACGATTGCTCCTTATGCAAAACGCAGTTTCGATGGATGTGCGACTGGTAATCCAAAGGGTTTCTTAGGTTCGGCAATCGTGACATCTATCGGTGGCAATGTTCATGCTGTCGGAAAAGTTTATGGGGGTGGATTATATCCGGCCCACTTAGGCTTCTCAGCGGGCAGCAACAAGATCGCTTTACCTTTTGTACGATGGACTGAAGACCATTGGTATGACGGCACTGGTCAACGCAGCTACATTGCCATTCAAAATATTGGCACATCATCAATTGCAGATGGTGAAGTAAAAGTATATTACTATGATAAAGATGGCAATTTGCTTGGTTCGCATACGCTCGGTGCCTTAGCTGTGGGCGGTAAAGCAAATTCTCATCCTTATTACATTGGGCCAGCTGGCTATGAATTCGGTACTTATCCAGATGGATCATCTGGTGGTGGTGCTATCGTTGAAGGTCCAGCTGGGAGTCAATTAGCAGTAGTAGTTCGTGTCCAGAAATATACCGGTGGAGGCAATTCGGTTGGTGAGGATTACGAAGGCATTCCGATTGAATAACCATCAATTATATTGTTGATAACGATAGCATAAAAAGACGGATTTTATCTGTCTTTTTATGCTTATATTCCACCTAATTTGAATAAATTCCAGGCTAATGTCATATGTGCTGGATAAAGTTTGTCAGCCTTTTTTCCTAACGATCATCTGTTGTCCAAATGTGAACTCGAATTGATCTTTTTTATCAGTAAAGAAATCATCCACGGCTTTCTTTGCTCCACGCCAATCATAATAATCATCAACGATGATTACCCCCTCCACAGATAGGTGAGGGACTATTTGATACAACGAAGTATAAATTGAATCATACCAGTCGCTGTCGAGGTGGGCGAGAGCTACCGGTTCAGAAATTTTAAGAACATCCTCAAAATAACCTTTATGCAATTCTATCCGATTCTCTCTCAAGGGAAGGTTAAATTTTAGGAAATTTTCTTCAACTCTTTTAATCAGGTTCACCTCATAACCATAATACTGGTCATTCTGGATACCTTTAGCTTTTCCAGTGTTGATTTCCTGATATCGTTCAAAAGCGTCATTTTCATCTTTCTCAGATGGAGGTGGAATCTGAGCAAAGGTGTCGTAGATTGCGAATTTCCGACTTTTGTTTTTTAAGAGAGCCATAAGGATCGCAGACCCACCTAAAGCACATCCTGCTTCAACAAAGATCCCTGGAATCTGTCCCTTTTTGACCTGGCGAACACATTTACTAAGGTAAATCAGTTTGAGGACGCTGAGATAAGTCAACCGATTTTTTTTAATTCTGAGAATATTAATAAACGTCCGCGGCGACGTCAGTGCAAATTGTAAAATGAGTAAAATTTCGTCATTTGTAGTTTTTTGGGTTTTCGATTGTAAGGTATTGAAATGCATTCTAATCATCACGCTGTATCCAGTTGAATACCTATAAGTTAAACGCATTATACTATACACACTAGTAAATTACTATTTTAATAATGGTCAATCAACAATAGGGATGAATATTTCAAAATAATATGCTTGATAATGCCAAAATTCCATCTGTTGATCTCCCATATCAGGTGACAATAAAAACAAAGATGATCCAATAGGGACGAGCGCAGCTTCCGATAAACCATTATCATAGAAAGCTTGTATTGATTGCCATTTCCCATCTATAAATTGGTAAGCGGGTAACATTTCACTACTACCATTCTCACTTATTCCCCCAATCACATAGATAGAATCATAAATACTGGCCGCGCCAAAGCCATACCGCTCTTCGGACAAATTCACAAAATCTTCCCAAGGGGTCTCCCCATTCACGTCACGAGAAGGAAAATAAACTTGCACCAAACTTAAAATTTCTAACTCATTCCTGCCACCTAGGACTGCAATCTTGTCCGTCAAGCTCACCGCCTCGGCATCATATTTGGCAACGGCCATGGGCATCCCCAATTTCCAGATGTCCATCACCGGATCGTAAATGAAAACAGCTTTCAGAGCGCCTCCGCCATCCCAGCCCCCAAAAAGATATAATTGTCCTTCAAATTCTGTTAGGGCATACGAGCTGACCGCCTCCGGCAAAGCAGCACCACGCGTCCAGGCATCTTTTCGGGGATCATAAATTTCCAAGACATCCGTTGGCTGGCCGTCTGCCAACCTGCCCCCTGGGACATAAATCTTCTCACCGATCAACACACCATCCACATCCGTCACCGGAACGGGTTTGTCACTGAGCCGTTCCCAGGCGTCCGTTTCGATGTCATAGCGGAAAACACTCCCGCTGACACCTTCCGGACCTTCCCCGGCGATAGCATAAATCTGGTTGTCATAAGCCACTGCGGCCAGCCCCACCCTCGCTTCCGGCATGGGGGCTAGTTCCTGCCAGCGCTCTAATGTGGCGGGGTCAACCTCCGGTTCCTGGGCCGGCAGGACAAACACAAAGAGGATGGTCAGGGCCACCGCCGCCGCCAGAAAGCCCCCCCCAAGGCCCACCCAGGGGTGAGTCCGCACATACCACCGCCAGCCGGTCTGCTCCTCTGGCTGGGCTGCTTCTCCACCCGGCACCGCCACGATCCGCTGTTCAATCGCATAAACCGTCGCTTCCGTTCGAGAGGCGACGCCGGTCTTCTCGAAAATATTCCGCAGATGCACTTTGACCGTGTTGGGGCTGATCGACAGCCGCTGCGAGATTTCGCGGTTGGTCAGACCTTGCGCGACCAGCTGGAGGACCTCCTTTTCGCGTTCGCTCAAAGGCGTGGGTTCAGTCATCGGTTTTCCTGTTTAAATTCAGTTACGACCAACTCAAACCTCTTTTTCCAGCGCATGCAAGTCCGCTTCCACCATCATCTGGACCAACGACTCAAAATCTACTTCAGGTTTCCAATTTAGCCTCTGGCGGGCATAGCTGAAATCCGCCACCAGGGGAAAAGTCTCTGCTGGTTGGTAAAAACGTTCGTCCTGCACGACATAATCCGCATAGTTCAACCCAAGAATCTCGAATGCAGTCTTGCAAAACTCGCGCACTGAATGCAACTGACCGGTGCCGATCACATAATCATCCGGCTGGTCCTGTTGCAGCATCAGCCACATGGCTTTGACATAATCACCGGCAAACCCCCAATCCCGCTGGCAATCCAGATTCCCCAGATGTAATTTGTCTGCCATACCCAGTTTGATCCGGACTGCGCCATGTGTAATTTTACGAGTTACAAAATCCAGCCCCCGGCGGGGACTTTCGTGGTTATAGAGAATACCTGAAACAGCAAACATGCCAAAATGTTCCCTATAATTGCGAGCAAGCAAATGTCCATAAACTTTGGCTACGCCGTACGGATTACGAGGATTGAGATTGGAACGTTCGTTTTGTGGGGATTCGGTGGCTGCACCAAAAATCTCGCTGGTGGAAGCCTGGTAAAACCGCGTCTTTGGGTTGAGTTGATGCAAGCTATCCAACAAACGGGCCACACCCAAAGCCGTCGACTCACCCGTTAACGCAGCCTGCCCCCAAGAAAGGTGAACATTCGACTGTCCACCCAGGTTATAAACCTCATCCGGACGATAGGTTTCAATAATTTGAAAAAGCGAGCCCTGGTCCGTCAGGTCCCCTTGGACGATCTCAATCCGATCCTGGACCTGTGCTATCCGCTGGAAATCAAGAGTAGAAGAACGTCGGACCAGCCCCACAACACGATAACCCTTATTCAACAATAATTCTGCCAAATAAGAGCCATCTTGTCCGGTGACGCCGGTAATCAATGCAATGGTCAAGTTAAAACTCCCAGTGGTAGTTTCCCAATCCCCCTTATTATACCAACTGAAATCTAAACGCCTGAGCGACTATTCGACATTGGGGAAAGCGGCCTAATCCCCTCCCATTTCGACGAAGTAGGGGAAGATATAGCTATTCGGGAATTCATAGCCTTCCGAATAGAGGCCGACATAATAAGTGCCCATGTTGCCCGTCAGGTCGTAAGCCAACAGCCGGAAGATGACAAGCTGACCCTCAGGGGCCATATCAAAAGTATAAGAGTCGGCACTACGGGACAAATTACCATCCAACACTTGCCACTCACCTTCATTAATTTTGACCGCCAAGTCATAGTAATCCAACCCGGAGAGCTGATCGCCGCCCGTCCAATTAAGGGTCACCTGATCTTCAGAATAAGGGGAATGGAGCGGGGTGAAGGTCACCCATGGCGCGGTCTTATCCAACATCGCATTGAAGGTCAGGTCCGTCCCCTGGTTGCCTGCCGAATCCGTCGCCACAGCGAGGATGGAATAAGCCGTGGACTCGACCAGGCTGCCGGCCTCAAAGGGGGCCTGCCAGCCATCGGCGCCATTGGTATCCGTCCCCAAAAGGACCCACTGATCGGTATTCCAATTGGTGTTATGGAACCAGAAAGCCACAGAAGTGGTGCTGGCGTTGGTGCTGCCCTTGGTCACGCTTGCACTGACCTGCCCGCTCTTGGGCAGCATGACTGTGCCATTCACCTTGGTCAGGGTCACATCTGGGTCCGTCCCGGCGGAGCATTCGACGCCTTTGACCACTTCCCGCTCTGAAAGGATCGCAGAGGGGTTCCCCTCATAGTCCCAGACCCGCAGCGCCACTTTGAAAGGCCCATCGGGGATGGTCGTGCTGCACAGGTCCACCGATGTGTTAAGGGTGCTGCCGGGTTGCTCCTTGATTGTGACCCAATTGCCGTCATAATTCGCCAGGATCTCAAATTTAGTGACCGCCACATCGTCCTGCCCCCAGCCTGAAACGGTCATCTGAGGCGTGGTCAGGTAAGTCTTGGTCAGAGGGGCCGTCAGCGCGCCGGTTGGCGGGTTGGCGGGGGAATTGCCGGAAGTGTAATAGGTCTGGCCCACGCCGCCATACGTGGCCGCTTCAGATTCCAGCCGAGGGCGTCCGCCCTGGGTGGTAGCATCCCAGTTGATACTGACGTCTTTGAAGGTGATATCCAGAGCAACCCCCCAGATATACCCGCTGGTGGAAAGGTATTTCGTATCTTCCGATACGACCATAAAATGGACGTGGTGCCCGGTGCTATAGCCCGTATCGTCCACGTCTGCAATATACTGCCCCTGCATCACGGGTGCGCCGACCTGCTTGAGACTGGCTGGGATGCTGCCCTGGGCGATGTGCAGATAGATTTGATAGGTCCAGGGGGTTGTGGAACGGTCCTGAATCGTGATGCTGTTCGTACAGGACGTGCTGCCATTCGCGCAGCTATCCTTCCAGTGATAAACTGTCCCGCCTTTGGCCGCGACCAGCGGGAACATCGTCCCATCGGCTAAGTCAAAAGCATGGGTGCAGTAGGAGGTGGGATAACAGGAGTTATGCCCCACCGACCAGGTCAAGCGTTTGGTCAGGTTCTGCGCCCAGGGCAAATAATAACCGCCATAGACCTTGGCGTCCTTGGAGATCGCAGCCGGGTCCGCCTCCAGGTCGCCCTGGATCGTCTTGTCGGCATACTGGAATTCGGTCAGGACTTCATCAAACTTTTCCTCACCGCTGGCCATCAGCGCCCATTTCCCACTTGCGTCCTTTTCAGCCATCACCAGGTCAGGTTCGCGGCCGATCGTTTCCCCGGTCTCGGGGTCAATGGGCGCCAGCCAGACGGCGGCAACCTGCCCATCATCCTGATACTGGATATTATCAATGAGATATGAATCAGCCGGCAGCCAATCGCTGGCCTTTTCAATGGCAGCGGTGACCGCGGCGGCCAAGTCCGACTCATCCCAGGGAACCGGTGTGCTCTCAGATTGAGCGACAACCTGCTCGCCTGCCTGCCGTCCGGGCAGTTCAAAGAGGGTTAAAGCCAATAAAGCCAAGCATAAGATGGCTAAAATGATGATCCCAAATCTCAATGTTTTACTCACAATAAGCTCCCTTTTGCAGAATCACCTGACGAAAGGCAGGCAGCGGGTCCTCGTTAAAATGATCCTTCATATTCAGCACCGTTTTAAGTGCAACATTCATGCCAACACCACAGCATTGGCCAGTGATGGTCTTTTCAGCTGCGCACAGAGCTAGGTGCAATAAATGTTCCAGGGCAAGTGTTTCAGGTGGACCGACTCTCCACCAAAAAATCTAAAAATATAAAGACTTTTTTTAGCGGGATTTGATAATTTCAAATCATCCAATTTATTGCTTAAAAATTCTTCTATTTATAAAATTATTTTATTTTATTGTCATCCTATGCTTGATTTTGAGTTGAAAATGTGATAATATAGCAACCAATTGATACGAATCACTGTTTTCCAAGAATTGCACGTCCAAACTCTTGAAAATAGCGAATTTTTTTGTTTAATCATCTAAGGGGACCATTCTTCCCCCGCAGAGAACAGCGCAAAATCGGAAGGAACAAGTCATGCCCAGTTCATATTTGACTCAAGAAGGTTATGATCGTCTGCTGAAGGAGCTGGATTATCTTCGAACAGAAAAACGTGCGGAGGTCGCAGACCGGCTGCGAAATGCCATGGAAGATGGCGAGTTGATCGAAAATGCCGAACTCGAAGCAGCCAAAAACGAACAATCCTTCGTTGAGGGCCGGATCAAGGAATTGGAGATCCTGCTTGCTAACGCCAAACTGATTGATGAAAATGCCAGCAATGACACAATCCAGGTCGGGTCCAAAGTCCAGGTGAAAGAAGATGGTTTTGACCCGGAAGACTACGTGATCGTCGGCCACGCTGAGGCCGATCCCCGCCTGGGGCGGATCTCAAATGAGTCGCCTCTGGGCAAGGCGTTGCTAAATCATAAGGCTGGTGATAAAGTTAAGGTCGATGCCCCTGGCGGTGCTTTTGAGATTGATATCCTCAGCGTTGGCTAGCCCACACCCATTCAATCAAAAGCCCCGCCCGGTGAAACTGGACGGGGCTTTTATTTCATCACCATCAGGAAGGTATTATGCTTGAAGATTCATTCACGGAACTAGAACGCACGCGACTGGAAAAACTCCACGCACTCCAGGCGGAAGGACTCGAACCCTACCCCACCCGCGCTGAACAAACCCACACCAGCCAGGAAGCGATTGACGCTTTCATCAGGGCCGAAGAGGCCGGCGATGAAATCCCCATCAAGGTCACGCTGGCAGGACGCCTGCGCGCTCTGCGCACCATGGGCAAGATCGCCTTCGCCCACATTGATGACCGCGGCGGCCGCGTTCAGCTTTTCTTCCGGATCAACGATCTCGGCGAGAAAAAGATGGCCGAGCTGGATAAGTTTTTTGACCTGGGGGATTTTATCCAGGCCAGCGGGTATATGTTCCGCACCAAACGCGGCGAAGTGACACTCTACGTGGAAGACTTCAAGCTGCTCGCCAAAGCCCTGCGCCCCCTGCCCGCCGCCAAGGACGAGATGGTGGATGGCGAACTGGTCCGGCATGCAACCCTGAGCGACCCCGAGACCCGCTACCGCCAGCGCTATGTGGACCTGGCCGTCAACCCTGATGTGCAGAAAATCTTCAAGGTTCGGGCGGCCACTGTCCGCGCCCTGCGCCAGTTTTTGGATGACCACGACTTCATCGAAGTTGAAACCCCCATCCTGCAGCCGATCTACGGCGGCGCAGCGGCCAAACCCTTCGTCACCCACCACAACCAGCTGCATCAGGACCTGTTTCTGCGGATCTCCTTCGAGCTTTACCTGAAACGCCTGCTCGTCGGCGGCCTGGAACGGGTCTACGAGATCGGACGGGACTTCCGCAACGAAGGCGTTTCCTTTAAGCACAACCCTGAGTTCACCCAATTGGAGTTCTACTGGGCCTATGCCGATTACCTCAAAGTGATGGATTTCACCGAGCAAATGATCGCCTTCGCGGCCGAACAGGTGCTGGGCACCACCAAGATCAGCTTTGACGGCAAAGAGATTGACCTCACGCCCCCCTGGAACCGGCTGGAGCTGCGCCAGGGCCTCATCGAGGCCACCGGGATTGACATTGACGAACACCCCACCGCCGAATCCCTTGAGGCTGCGATGAAGGCCAAGGGCCTGACAGCCAAACCCGGCTCGTCCCGCGGCAAGCTGATCGATGCCCTCCTGGGCGATTTTCTGGAGCCGAACTTCATTCAGCCCACCTTCCTTTATAATTATCCCAGAGATATTTCTCCGTTGGCGAAGAACCAGCCCGGCAACCCCACGGTGGTGGAACGCTTTGAAGGCTTTGTGGGCGGCATGGAGCTTTGCAACGCTTTCTCCGAATTGAACGATCCCCTCGACCAGGAACAGCGCTTCCTCGAAATGGGCCGGGACTACAAAAGCGACGACGAAGAACGTCATCCCATGGACGATGATTATCTCAATGCCCTCAGTTATGGCATGCCCCCCGCGGGCGGCTTCGGGATCGGCGTGGACCGGCTGGTCATGCTGCTCACCGGCCGCCGCAGCATCCGGGAAGTGATTCTCTTCCCCCATTTGCGCAGCCTGGCTGAAGACGATTCAAATTAAGCAAACCACCAGATCGATCAACCCTCAGTACAAGACAGAGACGAACCGCTTGGCATGGACGAACAGGCACTGATCCAAGAAGCACTAGACGGCAATTTGGACGCCTTCAATGGTCTGGTGCTGCATTACCAGGACATCGTCTATAACGTTGCCTACCGCGTCATGGGAGAACCCGGCGCGGCCAGTGACGCCTGCCAGGAAGCCTTCATCTCCGCCTATCAGAAACTGCACCAATACCGCGGCGGCTCTTTCAAATCCTGGCTGCTGCGGATCGTCACCAACGCCTGCTATGACGAGCTTCGCCGCCGGCAGCGCCGCCCCATCACGCCGCTGCTGCCGGAAACGGACGACGGCGAGATCGTGGAAGACCCCTTCTGGATCGAAGACGACCAGGCCTCCCCGGAAAAGCAAACGGAACAGGCTGAACTCGAAAAAGCCATCCAGCGCTGCATCAGCGCCCTGGAAGAAAAATTCCGCACGGTGCTGGTGCTGGTGGATATTGAGGGCCTGGATTACGAAGCAGCCTCCCAGATCGCCAAAACGCCCCTGGGGACGGTCAAGAGCCGTCTGGCCCGCGCCCGCTCGCGGGTGCAGGAGTGCCTGCAGGATTTTTGGGAACTTTTGCCTGATATCTTTCGTCTAAATGACGAGGAAGAAAGATGATGAACAAAAGACAAAGGGCCAAGCAACTGGAACAACTCTCCGCCTATCTGGATGGTCAACTGAGTGAGAACGAAAAGAGGCAGGTCGAGTCGCGCCTTGCCCGAGAACCCGAACTGCGTGAACAATATGAAAGTCTGCGCAAAACCAAACTGCTCTTTAGCCGCATCCCGAGGGTTCATGCGCCGCGCTCTTTCGCCCTCACACCGGAAATGGTCACAGTCCGGCAGAAAAAACAACCCTTCACCACCACCCTGCGCTGGGTCACCTCGGTGGCAGCCATCCTGCTGGTGGTGATGTTTGGGGCGGAATTCCTCCTCGCCAATCCCTTCGCGGCCCGGTCAGCTATGCCTGCGGAAGAAATGTTGGAATCCGTCAATATGGAAATGGAAGATGAAACCGCACTGGCCGATGAGGCCCCTGCCGCCAAGGCTGCCGAACCCGAACCTCTGATCCTTTGGGGCGCTCCAGGGCAGGGCGGTGGCGGCGGTGGGGCCGAAGCTTTTGGTATGGGCGGCGCCGGCGGCGATGTGGTGGAAGAAAGCGCCCCATTGGACGCCACCCGCGATTCGGAAATCTACCCAACCCAGAGCCTGCCGACGGACCTCCCAACTCAGCTCCAGACCGATTCCGAGATTGAGGGCGGGTCACCGATCCTGGGCATCAACCCGGAGCAGGCTGGGGAGATCATCTCAACCAGCGAAGAACCGATGGAAGAGTCCGGTCCGGGCGAACTAACCGCGCTTTCCCCCCTGCGCTGGGCGGAGATCGGGATGGCCGTCATCGTGATTGCCGGAGCGCTGGTTCTGCTGATCAGCAGGAAAGCATAGGCCCGGGTCCCAACGCCTCCCTTTCGCGCTGTGATTCCAGCCCATAATCTTCTATAATTGAAGGGTAATCAATTTGAGAACCCTTTAAAACAAATAGTGACATTGGTCACCCGCGCGATTGTTCCTTCTGACACCGCTTTGGTTTGACACAACTATCACCGCACGGTATAATCATCTTTCGTGAATTTTGGTATGTATACGGGAGAGAAGCGCTATGGAACAAGAAAAAGAAATTAACGCAAAAGAGCGCTATACGGGGACGGTGCTTAAAACGACGCTTCAGGGCGCGTTGGTTAATATTGGTACTGACAAACCTGCTTTTATCCACATTTCTCAAGCAGTTAAAGATGGCGATCCAAGAGCTCAGGTCAACAGCATTGAAGAGGTGCTGAAGGTCGGCCAGAAGGTGGATTTCTGGGTCAAACGGGTCCGCAAGGATCGGATCGAACTGACCATGAAAGAGCCCCTCGCCCTTGAATGGCGGGAGATCAAACCCGGCATGACGGTCAAAGGCAAAGTTGTCCGGCTGGAAACCTTCGGCGCTTTCGTTGAAATTGGCGCGGAACGCCCCGGACTGATCCACATCAGCGAGCTTTCGCACAGCTACGTTCGCACCCCGGGTGAAGTTGTCCGGGAAGGCGACGAAGTGGAAGCCCAGGTTCTGGAAGTGAACCGCCGCAAGAAACAGATCAAGCTCAGCATCAAAGCTCTCCAGGAACTTCCGCAGAATCTGCAGGTTCAGCATAAACAGGCTGAAGCCGTCCAGGAAGAAGCGCCCAAGGAGCCCGATCTGACCGCCATGGAAATTGCCATGCGGCAGGCGATGGAAAAAGCTGAAAGTGCCGAAAAAGACGAGAAAAAGAAATCCCGCAAGAATAAAGAGGCTTCTTCCGAACAGGAAGAACTGCTCTCACGGACTCTGGAGAATAAAGTTGGTCAGGAATCCTAATTTCCGACCCTCATCCACTGAGATGGGGACTCAAATCTAGTCTATAAAACCCGGGGAGGTGCCGGAATAATCGGCCCTCCCTTTCGCTTTTAATGAGTACAAAGCGGTCACCATTCCGCTCAATCCGTTCCGTTGCCTTTTCCGAGGCCAGGAGGAAAAATGACAACCAAGTATATCTTCTTTACCGGTGGTGTTCTCAGTTCCGTTGGCAAGGGCGTGACCGCCGCCGCCACAGGCCGGCTGCTGCGGGAACGCGGTTTCAAGGTCGCCGTGCAAAAACTGGACCCTTATATCAACGTCGACCCCGGCACAATGAGTCCCTACCAGCATGGCGAGGTCTTTGTGCTGGATGACGGCGCTGAGACGGACCTGGACCTGGGACATTACGAACGCTTCATTGACATCCGGCTGAACAAGGTCTGCAACGTCACAACCGGCCAGGTCTATGCTGAAGTGATCAGCCGGGAACGCCGCGGCGACTATCTGGGCGGCACCATCCAGGTCATCCCCCACATCACCAATGAGATCAAACGCCGGGTGCGCCTGGTGGGCAAGACCACCGGCGCGGATATCGTCCTGGTGGAGGTTGGCGGCACGGTCGGCGACATTGAAGGCCTGCCCTTCCTGGAGGCCATCCGCCAGATGCGCTTTGACCTGGGCCGCGAGAACACAGCTTATGTTCACCTGACCTGGCTGCCCCACATCGGCGCGACCGGTGAACTCAAGACCAAGCCCACCCAGCACTCTGTGCGGGAACTGCGGTCGATCGGCATCCTCCCGGATGTGATCGTGACCCGCTCCGATTACGAAATTGACCCCGGCATTCAGGAAAAGATCGCCCTGTTTTGCGACGTGGAACCCGAAGCCGTGATCCCAATGGTCACCGCCCCCATCTTGTATGAGATCCCCTTGCTCCTGGATCAGACCGGCATCGCAGACCTGCTCCTGGATAAGATGGAACTGAAACCCCGCAAACAACCGGATTGGACCGAATGGAAAGCGCTGATCGAAGAAGTCCGCAAGCCCAAGCCGGTCATCAACGTCGCCCTGGTGGGCAAATATGTGGAACTCCACGATGCCTACATGAGCGTGCGGGAAGCGCTCAAGCACGCCGCCCTGGCAACCGGTGTGGAATTGAATTTGCATTGGATCCACTCCACAGACCTTGAGGATGATCTCGGCGAGGAAAAACTGAAAGGGATGGACGGCATCATCGTCCCGGGTGGTTTCGGCAGCCGCGGAATTGAGGGTAAAATTAGAACAGCAACCTTTGCCCGGGAGAACAAGGTCCCCTATCTGGGGTTGTGCCTGGGCATGCAGGTCATGGTGATCGAATATGCCCGCAACGTCCTGCACTACGAAAAGGCCAACTCCTCGGAGTTCGACCGCTCCAGCCCCGCCCCGGTCATTGACCTGATGCCCGAACAGCACGATGTCACCGAAAAAGGCGGCACGATGCGGCTCGGCCTCTACCCCTGTCATCTGGTCCCCGGGACAAAGGCCAGCGAGGCCTATCAAACCGACCTGGTGGAAGAACGGCACCGCCACCGGTTTGAATTAAACAATGATTTCCGCCCGGAACTGGAAGAGGCCGGATTGATCTGCTCGGGCCTCTCGCCGGACAACCGGCTGGTGGAGATCACGGAAGTCCGGGACCATCCCTTCATGCTGGGCACCCAGTTCCACCCCGAATTCCTTTCCCGCCCCAACCGCCCCCACCCCTTGTTCAGCGCTTTTATCAAGGCGGCCTGCGAACGAGCCGGGGTTTGCGGAGAGGGAGCCCAAAAACAGGAGTAATGATGAAATCAATCAAAGTCATTGCCATCCTAGCCCTCGCCCTCAGCGCCACCCTCACAGGTTGCCAAAACGCGCAAACCGAAGCCCCGAAAGCCGGGGCTGACAGCGCCTATCCCATGGACGACTCCTACCCCGCGTGGGAGCCGGCCTATGACACGCTGGACAACAGCGCCTATCCCATCTATCCAATTGATGCCACGCAGCTTACCAAAGTTCAAAACTGGGTCCTGGCTGAAACCCGCGTCAACTATCAGGACCAGACCCCAGCCAAAAAGACCTTCCAATTCATGCCCGATGCCAGTTACAGCCTGACGACGGACGGCGTGACCGTGGAGGGTGAATGGACGGTCGATACCATTTCAGGCGTCCCGATGCTGATCCTGGACCGCGAGACGGACCAGAGCGTGAGCTTCGAGATTGTCAACCTGGATAGTTCGATCATGACCCTCCAGACCCATCAGGATGGAACCCTCATAGAGGAACTTTACCGCCCTGCGGATTAAGCCAAGGGTGGGATTATAATAAGCAAGAACTTTTGAGTTAATGAAAGGAAACACTGAGGTACGGTATGGATACAACTATTATTTCGCTTAGTGCATTGCAAATCCTCGATTCCCGAGGCAACCCCACCGTTGAAGTTGAGGTTGTACTGGGTGATGGCAGCTGGGGCCGCGCAGCGGTGCCCTCCGGCGCCTCCACCGGCGTTCATGAGGCTCTGGAACTGCGTGACGGCGACAAGGACCGCTTTGGGGGCAAAGGCGTTACGAAAGCCGTGAACAATGTCAATACCAAGATCGCTGAGCTGCTGATCGGCGCGGATGCCACCCAGCAGATGGCGATTGATCTGGCCATGCTCGAACTCGATGGCACCCCCAATAAGAGCAAACTGGGCGCCAACGCCATCCTCGGCACCAGCCTGGCCGTGGCTAAAGCTGCTGCCAATGCCCTGGCCCTCCCCCTCTACAAATATCTCGGCGGCGTTTATGCCCATGTCCTGCCCACCCCGATGATGAACATCCTCAACGGCGGCGCACACACCGGCTGGCAGACCACCGATGCGCAGGAATTCATGGTCATGCCCCTGGGCGCTTCCAGCTTCGCTGAAGGCCTCCGCTGGGGCGCTGAGATCTATCACACCCTCAAGGGCGTCCTGAAGACTAAAGGCTACGCCACCCTGGTCGGCGACGAAGGCGGCTATGCTCCCGCGCTCAAGACCAACGAAGAAGCCGTTGAAACTATCCTCGAAGCCATCGAAAAAGCCGGTTACAAAGCGGGCGAAGATGTCGCCATCGCTCTGGACCCCGCCGCTTCCGAGTTCTACGATGTGGACGAGAAGGTTTACTTCCTGCGGACCGAGAACCGCAAGCTCTCCAGCGCTGAGATGGTAGCCTTCTGGGTCGATTGGGTCAACAAATACCCGATCGTCTCCCTCGAAGACGGCCTCGCTCAGGATGACTGGGAGGGTTGGAAAGCCCTCACCGCCGAAGTCGGCGACAAAGTCCAGATTGTCGGCGATGACCTGCTCGTGACCAACCCAAAGCGAGTTGCCAAGGCGATTGAAGAGAAAGCCTGCAACTCCCTGCTGGTCAAAGTGAACCAGATCGGCTCGCTGACCGAGACGATGGAAGCTGTCACCCTGTGCCAGTCCAATGGCTGGACGGCCGTGACCTCCCACCGCTCCGGCGAGACCGAAGACACCACCATCGCCGATCTCTCCGTGGCGATGAACATGGGCCAGATCAAGACCGGCGCCCCAGCCCGCTCCGACCGGGTTTCCAAATACAATCAGCTGCTGCGCATCGAAGATGAGCTGGGCGACAGCGCCCGCTATGCCGGCTGGATTGCCCTCAAGCGTTAAATTCTGATCAGCAAGCCAAGATCGACCTCCGGAATTTTTGACCTCCGGAGGTCGTTTTGTTTAATGCCATCCATCCGGGCCCAACTGACAAGGTGCGCCCGGCCCATTAGCCAATCAGCTGAATTCTCCGGTAGAATTAAGCGTATGACTGCCTCACTGCAAGCTCTGGAAGCTGAGATCATCCGCTGCCGGCAATGCCCCCGCCTGGTCGCCTGGCGGGAAGAAGTCGCCGAGACCAAACGCAAAGCCTATCAGGACGCGGACTACTGGGGCAAGCCGGTCCCCGGCTTTGGGGACCCGGATGCCTGGATCATGGTCGTGGGCCTGGCGCCCGGCGCGCATGGCTCCAACCGGACCGGCCGGATGTTCACCGGCGATGCCAGCGGAAATTTTCTCTTCCCTGCCCTCTACCGGGCGGGGCTGGCCAACCAACCCAATGGGGACCAGCCGGATGACGGCCTGGCCTTAAAAGATATCTTCATCACGGCGATCTGCCGTTGTGTGCCGCCCCAGAACAAACCCAACGCCGAAGAAATCCGGACCTGCCTGCCCTGGCTGGCCGCCGAGGTGGAACGGCTGCCGAAGCTTCAGGGCTTTATCGCCCTTGGCAGGATCGCATTCGATGGAATTCGCAAAATGTACCAGCTGCAGGGGATGGACCTGCCCAAAATGAGCTTTGGCCATAACACGCTCAACCCCTTGGGTGGGGACCTGCCCTGGCTGCTGAGTTCCTATCACCCCAGCCAGCAGAATACCCTCACCGGACGGCTGACGGAGAAGATGTTTGATGCGGTGTGGGCGCGCGGCAAATCGCTGCTGAAAAACGCCTGAGATGGTCTTAGCTGGCCGGCGGCTCGATTTGGATCACACCCATCAAACCAAAGATGAACAGCTGTTGGAAATATTCCACCATTGATTCAACTTCATAGGGCTGGTCCTGCTCAAGCCACCAGGTGACCACCTCGATCAGCGCGCCGGCGAAATAGGACCCAAAGAAATCCAAAGGGATTTTTGTCTCCATGCCGGGGCGATACTGGAGCCGTTTGATCGCTTCCTCACTGATCAACGTCCGCATCTTCTCCGCGGCCTTACTGCTGCCCTCCCCGCGCAGCATCACCTTGTAGAGATCGGCATTTTCTCGGGCGTGCTCAAAGATATGGTACAGAATCCCCTCTTCCAGGTTCAGGCGCACTTTTTCCAGAGCCGTTTTGGGGGATATTTCACGTTCCAGATCCGCACCATGTTTGGCAATAAAATCCTCAACAATCGCTTCGACGGCCTGCAGCAATAATTCTTCTTTATCCCTGAAATGTAAATAAAAGGTCGTCCGCCCCAGGTTGGCCCTGTTGGTAATCTCTTCAATGGTTACGCTGTCATAACCCTGTTCCAGGATCAGACTAATCAGGGCATCCTGCAAGGCCTGACGGGTCCGGCGGACCCGCCGGTCAGTTTGTTGGTCGCTCATAGTAGCTCCTATCTTGAACACGTGTTCATTTATGAACAAGACCTCGCGTTTCGTTCTTGACTTTTTAATTGGGAAGTCTATAATGATGAACGTGTTGTCACATAATGAACGTTACGTTCATTATACGTTAATCATTAGAGTTTGACAAGAAATGGATATAAAGGCTGATCTGTGAAAGAACAAAATGCTTCACAACCTCTCATCAAAATAGAATCGCTGGTGAAAACTTACCAGACAGGCGCAGGTCCTTTTGACGCATTGCGATCCATTGACCTGAATGTCTACCCCGGCGAATATGTCGGCGTGATCGGAAAATCCGGTGCTGGAAAAACAACCCTGATCAATATGATCAGCGGCATAGACCAGATCACCTCCGGCCAGGTCTTTGTGAACGGCACTGCCGTGCACGAGCTCAAGGAAGACGCCCTCGCCCATTGGCGCGGACTGAACCTGGGCGTGATCTACCAATCCTTCAACCTGCTGCCAATGCTCTCGCTCAGAGATAACATCACCCTGGCGATGGATTTCTGCGGCCAATACCGGTCCGGGAAATCCGAACAGAAAGCCTTGCAGCTGCTGGAAGACGTGGAACTGGCCGAACATGCCCATAAACCGCCTGCCTACATCTCCGGCGGGCAAAAGCAGCGCGTGGCAATTGCGCGGGCGCTTGCCAATGACCCGGCGGTGATCCTGGCGGATGAACCGACCGGCCGGCTCGATACCACGACGGCCGAGACCATCTATGAAATCTTCGATAAGCTGATCCAGCAGGGCCGGACGATCGTCATGGTGTCCCATGACCGCTCCCTGAGCAAACGGGTGGAACGCGTGATCGAACTGGCCGATGGCCAGATCGTCAGCGATACGGGGAGGTCCCATGCCAGCTGAATATGTCTCCCTCAATGGCCGGAAACCCCTGATCCAGCTCCAGGGGATCAAGAAGACCTATGTCAATGCGGCTGGCTCCTTCACCGCCCTGAAAGATATCAACCTGAACTTTTATCAGGGTGAGTTCGTCGGCGTGATCGGCAAATCCGGCAGCGGCAAATCAACCCTGGTGAACATGATCACCGGCATTGACCACCCCACCGATGGCAAAGTCCTGGTGGAAGGCGTGGATATTCATGCAATGAAAGAAAGTCAGCAGGCGCGTTGGCGGGGCCTGAACCTGGGCGTCGTCTTCCAGTTCTTCCAGCTGCTCCCCATGCTCACGCTGGTTGAAAATGTTCTGCTGCCGATGGATTTCTGCAACAAATATTCCGAGAACGACCGGGAGACCCGGGCCATGGACCTGCTGGCGATGATGGGCCTGGAAAAGGACGCCAACAAGCTCCCCGGCGCCGTTTCCGGCGGCCAACAGCAAAGCGCAGCCATCGCCCGGGCGCTCGCCAATGACCCGCCGATCATCGTGGCGGATGAACCCACCGGCAACCTGGACGCCCACACGGCCGATTTCGTCTATGAAAAATTCCAATCCCTGGCGAAGGATGGCCGAACGATCATTATGATCACCCACGACCCGGAAATCGAACATCGCCTCTCCCGGACCGTTCTGATCTCGGATGGCGAGGTGATTGACCCCCTACTGGCGCACACCTTCCATTGGATGCCCCATCCCGTGCTGCGGGCCTGCACGAACGCTCTCGAACACCGCACCCTCAACAACCAGCAGCCGCTGGACCTGAATGGCGAGTTTTCCAACGTCCTGGTCCTGGTGGAAGCTGGCCGGATTCAGGCTCAACAGAATGACCCTACGAATACACTGCTTACCTTTAAACCCGGCGATTTCCTGGCCGGCTCACAAGTGACCAACCACTCCCTGCCGGGATTATCCAATCCCAGAGCCGCTGAAGACCCGACGAAGATCGCCGTCCTGCCCTATGCAGCGCTCCAGCAGGCAGCCCAAACCTACCCGGAGATTCAGCCGCAATTTGAACAGCAGCTGAGGTCCAGCCTGGATCGCAGCCCGCAGGACGCAAAGGGGGTGGCCCAATGAGACCCCGCTGGCGAAAAGTATTTGCGGACCTTTGGGGAAACAAGACCCGCTTTGTGCTGGTCGTCCTCTCCCTGACCGTCGGCCTGTTCACGGTGGGCATGATCGCTGCCGGTTACATCTCCATCCTTGAAGATATGCAGAATGGATACGATTCGATCAACCCGGCTGATCTGCGCTATATCACCGATCCCTTCGATACTGAATTGCTCGAACGCGTCCGGCGTGTGGACGGCGTGACGGACGCGGATGGCGAAGTGCGCCTCAACTGGCAGTTCATGGACGGTGAAGGCGAATGGAAGAATATGACCATTCGGGTCCTGCCGGAGGATGGTCAGACCATTGACCGGGTGGAACTTCAGGAAGGCGCTTATCCGGAGAACCGCGAGATCATGCTGGATATCCACATTGATACCCAATTGGGGGTTGGCGATACGGTCCTGGTGCAGCTGCCTTCCGGCACGCAAAAACAGCTCCCCATCACCGGCATTGTGCAGGACCAGACCATCGGCGAAATCGCCACCAGCTATTTTGTCGCTCCGAGCTTTGGGTATGTGACCTATGAATCATTGCCCTGGCTGGAAGAGCCTCTGAGCTATGACAACCTGCTGGTGACGGTGGACCCCAACCTTTCCGCGGATGAAATTGACCAGGTCTCCCAAAATGTGATCCGGGTCATCGAGCAGAGCGGCCGCTCGATCAGTTCCGTGATGAACCTAACCCCAACCGCCCACCCCAATGCCGGCTATATCACGGCGATGTCCGGACTGCTGGCCCTGCTGGGCACGTTCTCGGTCTTCCTGAGCGGCTTCCTGGTCTTCAATTCGATGACCTCCCTGTTTGCCCAGCAGGTGCAATTCATCGGCATCATGAAGGGGATCGGGGCGCAGCGCAAGACCATCATCCAGATGTATACGGTTTTTATCCTGATCTTCAGCCTGATCGCCATGGCGATTTCCATCCCCACGGCGGGGCGGGCCTGGACGGGCCTGGCAGCCTTCTTCTCAAGCCGGCTCAACTACGCCTCATCCGAGTTCCACTATGTTCCCCTGGCGGTTGGCCTGCAGATCGTGATCGGCCTGATCCTGCCCCAACTGGCCGGGATCATGCCCATCCTGCGGGCGTCAAAGATCAGCGTGCAGGAAGCCATCTCCCAAACCGGGATCGAGGTCGAAAGCACCGGTAAAGATAAAAAAGAGAAACAAACCAAAAAGATCAAGGGCATCTCCCGGCCGGAACTGATCGCGATCCGCAACACCTTCCGCCGCAAGGGACGTCTGATCCTCACCCTGATCACGCTCAGTCTGGGCGGCGCGATGTTCATCGCCACCTTCAACGTGCGGGCGTCTCTTCAAACCTATGTGGATCGGGTCGCCAAGTACCTCCTGGCAGATGTCAGCATCAACTTCGACCGGAATTACCCCATCCAGGAGATCGAGATGCTGACCTCCACCTTCCTGGGGATCGAATCGGTCGAGCCGCGCGCCATGGCCTATTGCCAGCTGATAGATGAGAACGGCGATGCTGCTGAAAACGTTGAAATGCTGGGCGCGCCGCCGGAATCCACGCTGATCGAACCGATCCTGATCCGAGGCCGCTGGTTGATGCCCGGCGATGAAAAGGCTATTGTGTTGAACGAAGCCTTCCTGGCGGAATACCCCGACCTGGATGTGGGCGACACCATCACGCTCTACGTCAATCGCCGGGAGGTCGATTGGACAATCGTCGGCTTCTTCCAATTCATCGGGAACGACTCCTTCATCGTCTATGTCCCCCTGGATTACCTGAACGCCGTCACCGGCAACATCAACCAGGCTTCCAACTTCCAGATCGTCGCCACACCGGAAGTGATAGAGAACGAACAGGTGGACGAGCTTGTCGCTCAGGTGGATACCTTCTTCCGAGACAAGGGCTTCCATGTCAACAGCACCACCAGCAGCGCCGACACGGCGGGCAATGCCACGCTGGGGCTGGATACCCTGACCACCTTCCTGCTCATCATGGCCGGGCTGATCGCCCTGGTCGGCAGCATCGGCCTGACCGGAACAATGAGTATGAACGTGATGGAGCGGACGCGGGAGATCGGCGTGATGCGGGCCATTGGCGCCACCGACGCCCAGGTGATGCGCCAGGTGATCATTGAAGGCACGCTCATCGGTCTGATGAGCTGGGTGATCGCTACAATCGTGGCCTTCCCGCTCAGCTACTTCATGTCCTACATCATCAATGTCTCGATCTTTGGTATGTTTGGCGATTTTACTGTCACAGCCACGGGCTTCCTGATCTGGTTTGGGATCGTTGGGGTTCTCTCAATGATCGCCAGCATCATGCCGGCCCGCAACGCCGCCAAGCTGACCATCCGCGAAGTCTTGGCTTATGAATAATCGTTTGAATGTTGGCTTCTTACTTTTGAACTGTAATTTACATCTGATAATGAGGTGAAATATGAAAAAAACTGCTTGGATTACTTTGAGTATGCTGGTTCTATCCGCTCTGCTGCTTTCTGCGTGCAATGTCTTTCAGACTGCGGAGCCCCCGACCCCCATCCCGGACCCTGTAACCGTTGAAGGCGTGGTCTCGGAAGGCAACCTGGTCCCCGCCGATTCGCTCAACCTGAGTTTCGCGGTCGCCGGGACGGTTGGCGAAATCCTGGTTCAAGAAGGTGAAACTGTGGAGGAAGGGGCCGTTATCGCCCGTCTGCGGGATTATGAAAGCTTCGAGGCTCAGGTCCTCGCTGCGGAATCGGCCGTCTTGCAGGCGCAACAGGCTCTGGACGATCTGAATGACAAGGCCTCCCTGGTCCATGCTCAGGCCAAAGTTAATCTGGTGATGGCGGAGCAGGCGCTGGTGGAAGCGGAGAAAGCCTGGGACGCTGTGGATACGGACGAATTCCAGGAGGACCTGGACAACGCCCAGATTGACATGAACGAAGCGGAAGACGACCTCCATGACGCCCAGGATGACCTGGAAGAATACGCCGATTTGGACGAGGACAACCTCTTGCGGATCTCATTCGAGGATGCCGTGGACGAGGCCCAGCAGGCCTATGACGAAGCCAGATGGGCTTATGAGGACCTGCAATACCGCTATGACCTGACCGAAGCCCAATTGGCCGCCGCCCAGCACTCGCTGGAAGATGCCCAGAAGACGGCCGATGACACGGCCGATGGCCCCAATCCGGATGACTTGGCGATTGCCCAGGCCAACCTGGACCAGGCCAATCGCCAGAAGGAAGCCGCAGAGGTCGCTCTGGCCAATGTCGAATTGACAGCCCCCTTTGCCGGGAAGATCGTCCGGATGGACCTGGTCAAAGGCGCCCTGACCGCTCCCGGTGAGCTGGCCGCGATCCTGGTTGATGATTCGCAATGGTATGTGGAAACCAACGATCTGACCGAAGACGAAGTGGTCCAGGTCGAGGTCGGCCAGGCGGTCACCGTGACCTTTGACGCCCTGCCCGGTGAAAGCTTTGACGGGGAAGTGGAATCCATCAGCCAGTATGCCCTCGAACAGTATGGCGACATCACCTACACCGTCCGGGTCAAGCTCTCGGGCCATGACGCGCAATTTCGCTGGGGCATGACCGCCGAGGTAAACTTCAGCAACTGATCGAAATGTCCAAATATTAACACCCCCGTTAACAATCGGCCCTCCGGTTCTTTCCCGGAGGGCTATTTTTTCCTCAAACCCTCAAATTTGGACAGCCTGGTTTTACAATTCCTTTACCCACAAAACCTTATACGCGCTGTTACAATTCTAACAAACGCTCAGTATAATAATAAACGATTTTTTAAGATTCATGACAGTTACAAAAATAATTGTCTTTATGTTGGAGGCAGAAAGTGTCTGAAATGCAAAAAAATAAGAAAAAACGCCGTTGGGGATTGTGGATTGCGCTGGCTGTTGTTGTCGTGATCCTTGTCATCGTTGGTCTTAGTATCCAGCGCAATCGTCAGGCCGCGGCTGAAGCCCTCGCCAACCTGGAAACCGAACCCTACCAGCGTCAAAATTTGGATGCCAATATCTATGGCACAGGGACCGTTCAACCAGCCCAATCTGCCGTTCTGACCTGGTCTGCCAGCGGGATCGTAGGAGAGGTCAATGTTGTCCTGGGACAAAGCGTGCAGAAGGACGATGTCCTGCTGAGCCTGGACCCGGACTCCGTCTCAGTGGATATTCTCCAGGCCCAGATCGATGTGATCAACGCCCAAAACAATCTGGACGATCTTTACAACAATTGGAGCGCAGACCTGGCCCAAGCCAAGCTAGATCTGCTCAATGCCCAGAACGATCTGGACGATCTCACCACCGAACGCAAGATCATGAACTATCAGCGCTGCACGGACGAGCGGATTGAGGAGCTGGAAGACGAACTCGACCAGGCCGAAACGATCTATCAATATCGCCCGAACGCGGACAACCTACGGGTGGTCAACACCGCCCAGGCCAATCTTGATTACTGCCATGCCGATTTTACCGAACAAGAGATTGCGGAAGCGGAACTCAAGGTCGAACTGGCTGAAGCCAAAGTGGTCGATCTTCAGGATAAAGTTGATACGCTGACCGAAGGCCCGGACCCGGATCAGGTGAAAATCATGGAAACCCAATTGGAAATTGCCCAGGCCCGCGCCGACAGCCTCCTGGTCAAAGCCCCCTTTGACGGCGTGATTATTGCCCTGCCAGCGCAGGAGGGTGATGTCGTGCAGGCCGGGTCGCAGGCCGTGCAACTTGCCAACCTTTCCAACTTTTATCTGGATGTCCAGATCTCCGAAATTGATATTCCCCTGGTCGCCATAGACCAGCTGGCTGAACTTGTCTTTGATGCTTACTTCAACGACACCTTCACCGGTCATGTGATCCAGATCTCCCCGGTGGGCACAGCCGTCCAGGGCGTGGTGGAATATGACGTCCGCATCCAGATGGATGAAGATACAGACGGACGGATCAAGCCCGGTATGACCGCCGCGGTGAACATCATCGTGGAAGAAAAAGAGGATGTCTTTGTCGTGCCGAATGATGCCATTGTGATGATTGACGGGCAGGAAAATGTCTTCGTCAAACGGGATGGCACCTATGTCGCGGTGCCGGTCACGCTCGGCGGATATTCTGATTCCTACAGCGAAGTGGTCAGTGCTGAGATTGAAGAAGGCGAACCAATCGTGATCAATCCGCCAGATGACCTGACCAGCAGTATGCCCTTCGGCGGGTCACCCGGCGGTTTCAGTAATTTTGGAAATTAGAGTACCGCATGACATTGCAAGACGATGTAATTCAAGTTGAAAATTTAACCAAGGTCTACCAGATGGGCGAAATCGAGGTCCATGCCCTGCGGGGTGTGAGCTTCTCCGTCCATCAGGGCGAAGTCCTGGCCATCATGGGGCCTTCCGGGTCGGGCAAATCCACCCTGATGAACATGATCGGCTGTCTCGACGTTCCCACCAGCGGTAACTATTTCCTCGAAGGCGAACTGGTTTCGGAACTCGATGAAGACCGGTTGGCTCTGGTCCGCAACCAGAAGATCGGGTTTGTCTTCCAGAAGTTCAACCTTCTGCCCCGGGCGACTGCCCTGGCCAATGTGGAACTGCCCCTGCGCTATGCCGGCATCACCAACGACCGCTCAGAACTGGCAAAGAAAGCGCTTGAAGCCGTCGGCCTGGGTGATCGCCTCACCCATCAGCCCAACGAACTCTCCGGCGGTCAGCAGCAGCGGGTGGCCATCGCCCGCGCGCTGGTCAATAACCCAGCGATCATCCTGGCCGATGAACCAACCGGCAACCTGGACTCAACCTCAGGCAGTGAGATCAAGAAACTCCTGCTGGACTTGAACCACAGTGACGGGACCACCCTTGTGATCGTGACCCACGACCCCGAAGTGGCTCAGATTGCCCAGCGGGTGATCCACCTGCGGGATGGGCAAGTCGAAAGAGAGGAGGTGCTGGCATGAACCTGCTCCTCAATATTAAAGAAGCTATGCAAAGCCTCAGCGCGAACAAACTGCGCTCCCTTCTCACCATCCTGGGGATTGTGATCGGCGTGGCCTCCGTGATCGCCCTGCTCTCGATTGGCGAAGGGGCAGGGAGTTCTATCACCGGCCAAATCGAAAGCATCGGCACGAACGTGATCTATGTCCTCAAGGGCAACGGTGAGGAAGACGTGAGCAACCCCAAAGACCTCACCCTGCGGGATGCTGAAGCGCTCTCCAGTTCCGCCCGCACATCCAAGATTGCCTATGTGGCCCCTGTGGTCAGCGGCGCCAGTGAGATCACCTACAGCGACGTGGGCGTCGAAGGGTCGATCTCAGGCGTGACCCCGGATTATCTCTATGTCCAGAACCTGACGATGGCGGAAGGGGACTTCATCACCGAATCGCAGGTCGAAGGACGCAGCGCTGTGGTCGTGCTGGGACCGCAAATCGCGAAGACCCTGACCGGCCGAAGCAGCGGCGTGGTCGGCCAGACCGTGCGGATCGGCGGGTATCCTTACCGGATCGTGGGCGTGACCGAAGCCAAAGGCGGCAGCGCGTTCAACAACCCGGATAACAACATCTATATCCCTATCTCCACCGCGCAGACGAGGCTCCCCCACAGCGGCTCACCGGACCGGGTGCAGTATATCCTGGTCTCCGTCGCCCAGGCGGAAGATGCCAATGAAGCCATCGACCAGATCACGACCGTCCTGCGCTCCACCCACCGCATTCCGCCCCGCAGCCCCAATGACTTTACCACCCTGAACCAGCAGGACTTCCTGGCCGTGGCCTCATCCATCACCAGCGTCCTGACGATCTTTCTCGGCGGGATCGGCGCAATCTCGCTGCTGGTCGGCGGGATCGGCATCATGAACATCATGCTGGTCTCCGTCACAGAGCGGACCCGCGAGATCGGCCTGCGCAAAGCGCTTGGCGCCCGCAAAGGGGATATTCTGACCCAGTTCCTGACCGAATCCGTGCTGCTGAGCATGATTGGCGGCGTCTTGGGGATCGCCCTTGGCTGGGGGATCTCGCTGGTGGTGAGTCAGATCGCTGTCCGTTCCGGCACGATGCTGGATGTGAGCGTCACGCTGAACTCCGTGCTGCTGGCAACGCTTTTCTCGGCAGCCGTCGGGATCTTCTTTGGTTATTACCCGGCCAACCGGGCCGCCTCGCTGGCGCCCGTTGAGGCCCTGCGGTACGAATAAGCGCCAGTAATAGGTCAATGCAAGCGGCAGGTTGATGAGAACCTGCCGCTTTTGATTCCGGATTGACCGCAAATAATGGCTCGAACTTGTAGGGCGATCGTAGGGTAATCGTCAAGTAATTCCCCCTGAAATTTGCTAATATACAGGTAGCTAAGACACTTTTCTTCTCCTTCTGATGACCGCCAGGGTCGGCGTCCCTGG
>WOYY01000086.1 GCA_011620555.1 Anaerolineaceae bacterium
TTGGGGACGGTGATAAAGCTGGAAACGTCCAATTGGACGATGTTATACGAGAGGTCGCCGGCCAGGAACAGGCGCAGCATTTCCGCTGTCAAACCAGCCATCAGGGCATTCACGTTGAGAGACTGCTCTTCCGATAGGAGCATCTCAGCGCACGATAAGGGCTTCTCGATCTCCTGGATGGGGTTGACCAGGTCAGGAAAGACCAGGGGCGGGTAGGGCAGATATTCGACCAGGTAAGCCCCGATCCCAGTTGAGATTTTCTCAGCGCTGCCGGTGGAACCCAGTACAATTTGCCCGGTGTATCGTCCGTTGCCGGCATCCAGCCACCAGACGGGGTTTCCCCATGTCCCCCTAACGTTATCGAGGATGATCTTTCTGGCCGATGCCGTATCCAGACAGCCGAGAATCAAAACCGGGTGGTTCCGATTCGAGCCTGGGATTATCTCGGAAAAATTTTCCTTTGACAGGAATTCCGGACACCAATTTAGCTCCAGGCCAAAAGCCTGGGTATACCGATTCGCCAGAACCTCTGCTTTGTTCTTGCCCACATCGTGTTTGGAGAACAGCTGCCGGCCCACATTTTTGGGTTCAACATTATCCCCATCAATGAGCAGGATATCCCCGACGCTTTTTCCGATAATGGATCCGGTCAAGAGCCGTGCGAGATGGCCAGCCAGAAAACTGCCCGTACCACCGCATCCAACCAGTACCAGATGGAACTTCGAGCTGCCAATCTGGGCCGTTTCCTTTGGTAAGATTCTCTTTAGCACAGCACCAACCTTCTTTCGTATTCCCAGAGGTCCTCAAACCGGACCGGCAGAAAATAACCCCGGTCGCCGACCCGAAATTTGAATTGGGGTATCCGATTTTTCAAATCCCCAACCACGCCGAAGATGAATCCGTCATCCTCTCCATTGTCATCTGTGGACGAAAAGAACGCCGGCATCAATCCGTGGGAGTGGATGACCATGCCCACATGATCGAGGGCCGAAATAGGTTCAGGAGAGACATTGCAGGTGGATATTTCCTGGCAGGGCATTTTGCAGCGCCAGTTTCCGCTTTGATAACAAAGGTACATGGCGGCTTCCAATTGCCGCTGACCCGTCTCCAATACCCATCGAAAGGCGCCGCAGGTTATTTCGAGCAGCTCCAAGGGGATCTTTGGCACCCGAAGTTCGAACAGGGGTGCCGCCTCCGACACCTTTGTGATCTCTGAGATTCCTGCTGCTTTCTCGGAGAGCACCGGCAGCCTGGCCCGATAAATCGGAGTGCTGAACGACCACACTATTTGGTGGTTATTCCCCTGTAAATACACACCCTGAGGTGGAAACAGATTCATCTGATCCCTCCTCTCTCCAGCAATTCGGAAAGTGACGTAAAGGAAGCGGAAGCCACCAGATCATTCACAGGGTATTCCTGCTTGCCCGTCAGCTCGATCAACATTTCGCGGCTATCGTCGGGGTGTGCTTTGGACGCCTTTTTGATCAGGTCGCCATTAAACCGTGAACCGAAGAACTCAGTGAGAACGCTTTGCCAATCCATCCCGCTATATTGGGAAACGCTGCTGTCGCCCCAACAAACGGCGCCGCTGTCATCGGTGTTTGGGAAAGGCATTTTATACAGAGAGGAGGATATTTTCAAATCCTCCTTTCTATTTTCTGTCACGGTGAATAATAAAACGTTTACGACCTTGTTACTAGCGCTCTTCAAGGCGACTATCAATCCGGGAATGGGGACAGCATTGATGTAAAGATCGTCAATCAGCAGGTCCCGCCTGTGGGGTGGGACGAAAAATATGTTTTGGTCGAAGCCGTTCGTGGCAACCAGGTTGTCCTCCACCCAGATGGGCGGCAAGGACGCTTCGTTGATCATTGCGCCCAGGAGGGCTGCGATGGACACCGCTTTCCTGGCGTGAACTCCTTTGGAAACGACCTCCACAGTGGGAAGTTTACCGTCCACAAATGTAATAACCATTTTTTCCATTTTTATCCTCGCACATCAAATACTTAGAGACAGTTCTGAACAATTCGCCGGCCGCAAATGCTTCACTATCTGTTTCGAACCCATTGTTGGCTAATCGGCTGGCAATATCCGCGAGCGCCATCAGATATGACATTTCTTCATAATCCCCAGCTGAGACGGTCATGATATCGTAGTTACATTCCCCGTCGCGTGCCAGATAGCCGATAAACGGATTGTTCTCAACGCCGGACACAAGGGCTGTATGGAACTCGATTTCCGAAAGCAGCGGGTTTTGCAGCATATCCTCGGGCTCATACCGCTCACTGGTACCCCACCAATCAACATAGGGACCCAGTGAACGCGCCAGCGTTTCGCTTCCCGAGAGATCCCCGGGAAAAGCATCCTCGTCTTCGTCCAGATCACCCAGGTAGAAGATCTCGATGAGCAGCAAGAACACCAGCCGGGCCCCAGGCGACCAATCAACCCAATTGAGAATATCTTCATACAAGACAGCTCCTCCAAAGAAGATCGGTATCTCAAGTGCGCATTCGGGACAAAACCCATCCTGGAAAAATAAGCTATCGAGATACGCTTTAACTCTCTTGGAACGGCTGAAATCGTCCAGTTCGGTTATGGCCCTTTTTCCATCATCGCCATAGAGAAACTCCAGTATGCCTTCTCGCAGGGTGGGATATTCAAGGGCAAAGGGGTGGCAATCCGGCAACTTTTTGGGGAGGCATGAGGTGATATAATTTTCAACGAGTTGGTCTGTCAACAGGTCGTTTTCCGAAAAAACGCCCTCGTCCAGCTTGTTAAGCGCCCATTGGAGGTAATCGCTGGGATAGGCGCTTTCATAGAAAGTCAAAGTCTCCCTCCGTTTCTACCGCCGGCAGGTTGGCGATCCGGCTCAACAAAGACAGGTCAGTCTGGTTCAGCTCGTCAAACAGGTCCAGGAGGCTGGCGGCATCGCCCAGACGCACTGCCAGGCCGCCCATCCATTCGAAGGTCGCCCCCTCGGGGGGATCAGGGATCAGCAGTTGGCTGCGAGTGTCTTCGGGAAGATTGGCCACGGCAGCGAGGATTGGCAGAAGGTATTCCTGCTCAAGGTTATTCAAGACTCACCTCCTCCAATGTTGAAAAGTGAAGGATATCGGCAAATAGTTCTTTGCCTGAAACAGAGAAATTGAGCTTGTCTGATTCTCTTTCCAGCCGCTGAAACCAGTCATACCAGGACGCCACTGACAATACCTCCGGCCAGGGGACCCAAATACAGTCAGCTCGCAGGTTCAGGTTATCAATCAACCCCAGCAACGGGTTATTGACCCGGATGAAGTTTGTCCAAAGGGCAATCGTTGACGCGACAGGCGACTCCAGGACCATCTGGTATTTTTCCTCATCGGGCATATCCACCGAGGCAAATCTGTTCGCAAAACAGGTATACGCTCCGATCGAGGCGGCCAGAATTTCTTCAGGCGATAACTCGCATTCAGAAAGCTCCTCACTAAAAAACGCATCCATTTCGAGGGACAAGAAATTGGCGATCCTCAACCGAGGGTAAGCGTCCATCACACTATCCCCCACAAAGTCCCCTTGTTCAAAAAACCAGACCAGCGGCAGGGGGATGTGACCAAAGAGGTAAAGCAAATCTTCCTTTTTGACCTGATCAATGGCGTTGACCTTGTCGATCGAACCGTTTGTAATTTCGTTGATGATCGTTATTTCATCCAACCAATCCAGATCGAAATCGCAATAGGCTTCAGCCCGCCCCTGGATCTTCCAGGCAACGTCCAGATACCCGCTGATCTCCAGCAACTTTCCCAGCATCGCTAAAACGACCTTGTCCGTCAGGACTGAATCAGGGGGCGCTACATGCTGCTCTAAACAGGCGGTCACAAACCCCTGGTTAAGTGCTGTTTGCGCCATATTACACTCCTCCTTTCCAATCGGTTAATGACCTGCTCCCACCGCAAAATGCTGGGGCGGGAGCAGGTTCAATTCAAACGCTTAGCCTTTGGTTTTTGCGCGATCCTGTTTCAGAAAGATCTTACGAGCCTCGCCATCTTCCTCGGTCTCGTCTTTATCAACCACGCCGAGAGCGACCGACGAGTCGCCCTGTTTTGCGGCACTGGCCTTGGCCAGCGTCAGGATATCGTCTGCGGACATATCCGCAGGGAAATCGCCGATCTCAACTTCGGAACCATTGGGTTTTACGATCATGGTTTTCATCTTTTTCAGCTCCTTTTAGAACATATCGTCCAGGTTGATCTGGTGGGGGTTGGGGTCTGATTTTTCATCTTCTTCCTCATCGGCTTCGGAGGCATCCTCTTCCTCAGTTTCAACGTCTTGATCATCTTCATCATCCTCCTGATCGTCGTCGCAGGCGGCCTCTTCTTCCTCGGCGAGTGGCTCAGAAGGGCCTTCTTCCTCGCTGTCGCTGCCAGTGGTTTCGTTTTCGCTGTCAGCGTCCGATTGCCCGGCGTCCTGGTCGCTTGCCCCTTCCTTGTGATCCTCAAACCGCTTTGGTTTAGACGATTTATCCCCAGTGGGTTTCCGCTGGCGTGGTTTTTGCTTGGTTTGGTCCGCCACCGCCCGCAGGTTGAATTGATCCAGGAGTTCTTCGAACATTTCCTGGAGGGGGACATCATCCAGGCTGGCGACGATGCGCGTTACCTGGGGAGTCTCGCTGAGGCGCTCGTCCTCAACGGTCATCCGTATGGCCGCACTTACCGATCCGTCTTCCTCGCTGACATTGATCACGACAGCGGCCAGAGCCTGTTTTAGTTTTTTGACTTCCATGGCATCCTTTCGATTAGAAATTGATTGAATGGGTTGGGTTTTCTGTTACGGGTACTAAACTCTTTGGTTTTTCAAGACTGCGGGCATAGGATTGGGCAGCCCGGGTAAACAAACAATCTGCTGTTTCGGCTTGGCTAGGTTCGAGCGGGGTAAACACGTCGTCCGGCTCAGCGAGGGGTTCAAACGCCATCCATTGGATTAACCCCGGGGACAGAACCCTGGCGAACCCTTCAACCTCAGCCTCGGTCACCTGCCGTTTTTTCATCAGGGCGTACTTCGGGTAGAAGAAGTGATAGAAGAACCAGGTGAACCAGGCGACGCCATCCGCCCGGGTGATATTTTCTTCAGGGATGAACTCAGCGAGCCCCGTTTCGGCTGCAAGCGAACGCCAGTTTCTCTGGCAATTCACGAGAGTGCCGGCCGTTATTTCTCCCCAATGGTGGCTGGTCAGCTGACGTTCCAGCTCTTTGAAATCTGAGAACCGTTCATCCCCACTTGCCACGGTCAGAGCAACGCCCAGTTCCAGCCAGGAGGTAAAAGAATACTGCCCGTTTGGGGAAACGGGCAGCCGCATCAATTTTGCTGTCTCCTCGGGGAAGGACAGTGTCATTAGGTTTTCCTTTTTCAAAACAGACTCCTTTGATCATCCTCTTCTCTCACGGGAACCTTCTCGATCCAGCTTGGGCTGGCTTTGCCCTCGAACACTTTCAGCAAACGAGGGATCGCCTTTCCGAAATGATCCACACACGCTGAGGCCAGCTCCCCTTCACGAATGGTGAAATACTCGTCGTGAACGCCCATAAAGGAGTGGGTTACCTCATGCAGCGCCAGATGCCACATGCAAAGCAATTTCCCGAGGTGGGTTTTCGGGCCTTTTATCGAACTCAGGTTTAGCAGATAGTACGTCGTCCCTTGGTACACAATCCGTGAAGCTTGGGTGTATTTGTCACCCGTCAGGCCGATCCCGAAGGCCGCTTGCTGGTCTTCCACAAGCCGAACGATCTCACCCCAGGCCATCAACACCCGCCAGTCATATCCTGCAAGCGAGGATCGGGACAATTTTTCAAACAACAGTTTCACCTTGACCATCGTAGGATATTCTGCTTTGGTTATCCGGGGGGTGAGGCAGAGGGCATTTTCCCGGGTGCAGTTTTTTCCCTGCAGATGGCCTGGCATAGAGGGCGTCAACATCCCAAGATGGCTAACGCCTTGCAGCAGGATCCCGTCCACCACCTCGAAGCTCGTTTCAAAATTGTTTGCCGACTGGGCTTTGGTTGTCGCCGGGTTCTTCGCAAACGACTTGATTACCTCGCGTATCTCGCCACCGAACCTTCCTTTGAGCGCCTCGCGGGACATATTGAACGGATAACGGTCGGGCGGCAGCGAGTTGGGGCAGTTCACGACATCCACAATCATCAGAAAGGTCAATCCATTGGAGACCCATTCTTCATGTTGCGTCAGGCCATTCAACCTGACAAACACACCCAGCAAATCGTCGCCCCCCATGGCATGCTCAAACATTTCAAATTGAGGGAGGACAGGGGGATCCGATATGATGCTTACCGTAAATCCCGGCTGGGTTTCATCGGCGCGGTGCGCCAGGACCATGTTGTTTTGCTGACTTAATCCGCCGGTTTTCAGATGGAGAACGGTCCTCGCGCTAAGGGGGCCGGCGGTTTTATCAATCTCCTTTACGGTCAAATCAACAGACGCTTCAGAGGTTATCAGATAGCTCAGTACGTCTTTTAGGGCACGCTCGACGCACCAGAACTTATCCACCGTATCCACGCCGACGCAGATCCGGGTGCCTTCCAGCCGGCGGGGCATCCGGGTGATTTCCCGCTGTTCCTCAACATGCCGGCTGCTGACCAGCCAATCCAGCGTTCGACAGGACCAATACTCACAGCTCATTAGAGCCACTTTGGCCATGCCGAAATATCCTGTTTCCTCCGGCAGCGCCACCTTGGCCAGCGTCCCCTTCCCGGCTCCAATTCGGAGAAACTTCGTCACAATATCTTCTGGCGTCATTCCGACCCCGTTGTCTTGACAGGCCAAAACGAACCGGATGGCGCCGCTGCCTTCTCTGAGCACTCGAATTTCCAGGGCGATATGGGGATCAACGCCTTTACGCAGGGCTGCATCACGGGCGTTTTGAACCAGCTCCCGGGCCACGATCAGCAAAGGGCTGCCGGAGTAGGTATCCCGGCCAATTTTGCGGATCATGGATGGGTCCAGCGTGACTTTAGCGATCGGGAGTTCATCCGTTACGAAAGTGTTCACACAATGCCTCCTTTCAGGCTAGGTGTCTTGTTCCCGCCGGACTTCTTTGACCGGCGGGAT
>WOYY01000059.1 GCA_011620555.1 Anaerolineaceae bacterium
TTTTGTTGAGTTTTCGCCACTACTAGACTTGACAGACGCTTTCTTAGATGCTTCGGCCGCCTGCGGCCCCCTCACAGGTGAAGGCGCCGATCCCCTCATCTGGCACCGTGTGCCACCTTCCCCCGCTGGAGAGAAAGCCTCTAGTTAATCTTTCCCTCACGCGACGGAGAGGTATAGAGGAAAACAAACAACAAAGGAGCTCATTCGAGCCCCTTTTGTCTTCATCGAATAAACAGCCTCACATCACATTGATGACCTTCGCCTCGATCTGCGGCAGGAGTTCCTGGACCCGCTCAATCGAAAATTCGCTGACGCCCACCGTCTCCACCGAGGCCGCGCTAGTGGCCGCAGCCCATTGGGCCGTTTCCACCAGGGACATACCCTTCAGCTGGGCGTAAATGATCGCGGCCATGGCCGTATCGCCGGAACCGGTGGCGTTATGCACGTTGATCTTCGGCGGGGAGGCGAAAACCATTTCGCTTTGAGTGGCCAGCAAAATCCCCTGGGCGCCCATCGTGAGGGCAAAATACTCCACACCCATCCGCAGGAAGGGCAGTGCGGCCCGTTTGGCATCTTCCTGGTCATCAATCGCAAAGCCCACAATCTGGGCGGCTTCTTGGTGATTGGGTTTCACCAGGAAAGGCCCAGCCTGACAGCCATAGCGCAGGGGGGCGCCGCTGGCATCCAGATAGACCTTGGCCCCCCGCGATTTGATCATGTTGATCAGGTCCGCATAGAACTCTTCCGGGACATCCGGCGGCAGGCTGCCTGAAAGCACCCAGATGTCGCCTTTCATCGCATAGGACTCCGCCTTCTGCATCAATTGAGCCACATCTCCTTTGGAAATCGACGGGCCGGGTTCATTGACCTTGATATGCCAATCCCCCTCTTCTTCGATGATCATCGTGTTGGTCCGGGTTTCCTCATCCACCCAAACAAAGTCGGTCTGAATGCCCAGACGCTGCAAACCATCCGCCAGCATCTTTCCCGTGCCGCCGCCCACCCAGGCCATCGCCATCGACTCCACGCCGAACTCCGCCAGTGCCCTGGAGACATTAAAGCCTTTCCCGCCCCAATCCAGGCGGACATTCTTGCTGCGCAGCACGGTGTTGAACTGGATTTCCGGGATCGTGACGGTCCGATCAATGCTGGGATTTGGCGTCAGGGTGTAGATCATCATCAAGGGACTCCCTTAAAGTGGTTTTATCTCGCCGGTGCCGGAATTCTGCTGCTCAAGAGCCGGGTTGCCTTTATACTGGATGCCGCCGGCACCGGAGACAGTGGCCGTGAGGGTCTTTTCCGCCCAAACGATGGCCAGGCCGAACAGGACAATCAAGAGGGGCCAATAATCCTTCAACAGGGGAAAGGGCGGGAACAGGTCATCCAGGAACAATGCCCCGGTCAGAATGAGCGCAATACCCAAATAGACTTGCCCATGAAACCCAACTTTTTTCCTGACATAGCAACCCTCCTTTTATATCTTTATTCCGAACAGCTTAATTTTATCACGCATCGACCCGCTCCGCCCGGTGTGCAAAACCCAACCCCAATCAGGCCCTCATTAAAAGTTGTTTAAATTATTGGGATGGGGGAAGCAATGCTGTATAATATAAACCTATACTGTTTTAAGAACAGCACCCAAAATCAAAATCCACAACTCAAAGAAAAGAAACGTGACTTCAGACCCCAACCTCTCCGAAAAACCGAACCCCAATCCCTCCTCTCCGCCCTGGAGCTGGACCCTAAAACTGATTGTTGGTTTAGGCCTGGTTGCCATAGCCATCTGGCTGCTGGTGCAATTCCAGAATTTCCTCGGTCCGGTCATCCTGGCCTTTATCCTGGCTTACCTTTTCTATCCCGTCGCCAATTTCATCCGGAACACCCTTAAAATCCCCTGGCGTCTGGCCGTGACTTTGATCTACATCATCATCGTCCTTGCATTGGCGGGGCTGCTCACCTGGGGCGGCCTGGCCCTGGCGGAGCAGATCCAGAATCTGATCACCTTCATCGAAAATAACATCGGGCGGATCCCAACCATGATCGATGAGATCTCTCAGAAGACCTATGCCATTGGTCCCTGGACCTTCACGCTTTCCGGTTTCGGGTGGGACCAAATCTTTTCCGAGATCGTCAGCACAGTCCGCCCTGCTATCGGACAGGTCGGCTCCCTGGCCGGTTCCGTGGCAACCGGGGCCGCCAATGTTTTCATCTGGCTCGGCCTCGTCCTGCTCGTTTCATACTTCCTGTTGGCAGAAACCGAAGGGCTATCCAACGGCTTTGTGTCCATTAACATTCCGGGATACACCGCTGATTTACAGCGGATGGGCCAGGAATTGAACAAGGTTTGGAATGCTTTCCTGCGGGGTCAGCTGATTGTGGTCTTGATCACTGTGATCATCTATACCAGCTATCTCGGACTGATGGGCATCCAGTTTTTCTTTGGTCTGGCACTGATCGCCGCCGTGGGGCGCTTCATCCCCTATGTGGGCGCCTGGATCACCTGGATCACCTATGGGCTGGTTGCCCTGCTGCAGGGGACGACGATCTTCAACCTCCCGTCCGGCACATATGCCCTCATCCTGCTGGGCGGTGCCATGTTGATTGATACCATGCTGGATAATCTGCTGGTGCCCAAGGTGATGTCGGAGAACCTCAAAGTCCATCCCGCCCTCGTCCTGGTCGGCGCGCTGATCGCCGTCAGGCTGCTGGGAATCATCGGGATCGTTCTCGCCGCCCCCGTTCTCGCCACTCTCAAACTGGTCTTTGGTTATCTGACCAGTAAACTATTTGACCAGGACCCCTGGGAAGCGCTGGACTCTGCAGAGCCACAGGGAAAAGCCCGTTGGGTGATTTTCATTGAAACGTTGTGGAAACGGTTCAAAGTGTGGTTAGCCGCCTTTGCCCAGCGAGCGGGCGCCTGGCTCAAAGTCGTATTCCAGAAGATGGGCGTTTTCTTCAAAACCAGGTGGCAGGCCATTCATAGGCAAGTGAAAAACAGGAAATACAAGGGGAAAAAGCTTGAGTAATTCCCCCTTTGAAGCCTCAAGAATTTGTGTTATAAATGGACCGGCTGAAATTTAACTTGTCATAAGGAGCAAAAATGTCCGACTCATTAGAACCCGAAACCAGCACCATTGCAGAAACCGAAAATTACCTGGCCTGGAAAGCCGAAGAGCCAGATAGTGAAACCACTTTCCATCTGGAACTCAACAACGTAACTCTGCACTTCTTTAAAGAGGAATGGCAGGAGTTCCTCGATCTGGTTGACCTGATCCTGGACGAAGAAGTTTAATTTTCGCAGACTGAACCCACCTGGGTATAAAAGGAAATAGCCCCAAGCATTACCCTTTTACATCCCATTCATCCTGCTTATCCATCAAAGAGCCTGTCGAATCGAAGGCTCTTTTTGGTAAACAGAAGAAACCAAGAAGCCCTTTTCCCGTCAAAATGGGTTGCCAACCGATGATTTGCAACCCGCCAAACCCATCACAGATAGTTCATTCTCCAAAAATAATTATTAAATACAACTTTAGTGACAAGATTTTTTTCTAACAGACCAATACAATAATTTTAGAAGATTAAGATGGCTTATGTTGAGGTTTCTGCACTATTGGAGGAAGTAATGGCTATCAAAACGAATGAGCAACAAAATCCGCAACAAGCTGCAACAGCAATGAGTCCCCTGTTAAAGACCATCGTTCAAAATGGTCCAAAACTGGTCAAAAACAAAGCCATGGTCAACATGGCAGCCAACATGGGCAAGAATTTCATCATTAAGAATGGCAAGGAGCGGCTGGAGGCGAACCCCGATATCGCTCATGGTATTGTGGGAGACCAAACGGCTCTGGGTGTTGCCATCCTGGAAACTGTCAAACGGGTACTGACCGAGCGGCGCCTCTCTGATGCGACCTATGAAAAAGCGGGCAATATCCTCGGGAAAGACCTTTTTATTGAAAAGAAACAACGCCTTGAAAAAGCTGATGCTTTTAAGGAAAGGTTTGGCGTTACCCAACCTTCCTTCCTGCTCATCAGCCCCACCAAGGCCTGCAACCTGCACTGCACCGGCTGTTATGCCGATTCTGACGAACGCGTCAAATCACTGGATTGGGACACCGTCAGCCGGATCATTACCGAAGCTCACGACTCTTGGGGCGTCCAATTCACTGTGGTCAGCGGCGGCGAGCCGATGATTTACCGCTCCCAGGGCAAGGGCTTGCTGGACCTGGCTGAGAAACACCAGGATAACTACTTTATGTTCTACACCAACGGCACACTGATCACCGACGAAATCGCGCAACGGATGGCAGACTTGGGGAACATTGTCCCGATGGTTTCCCTGGAAGGTTGGCGGGAACAGACAGATAGCCGGCGTGGTGAAGGTGTCTTCGACAAGGCTTGTGCCACTCTGGACCGGTTGTATGATGCCGGCGTGCTCTATGGCGTCAGCCTGACTCCCACCCGTTATAACGCTGATACGCTGATGTCAGAAGAATTCATGGACTTCATCTTCTTTGAAAAGCATGCGGCCGTTGCCTGGATGTTCCAGTACATGCCGATTGGGCGTTCATTCACGCTGGACCTGATGCCCACACCCCAACAGCGTTTGAAAATGTGGCAGCAATCCTGGCGCTATGTCCGTGAAAAAGGCGTGTTCATCGCAGATTTCTGGAACTCGGGCACGGCTGTAGATGGTTGTCTGTCAGCCGGTGGGCATGGCAATGGCGGGTATTTCTATATTGACTGGAACGGCAACGTCAACCCCTGTGTCTTTGTGCCCTATTCTCCCGTCAACATCAACGACATTTATGCCCAAGGCAAGACTTTGGACGATGTTTTCATGGAACCCTTCTTCCAGGATATTCGGAGCTTGCAAAAGAACCTAAACGAAACCACGCATGGCAAGAATTTCATCAACCCCTGCCCCATTCGGGACCACAACCCCGAATTCCTGAACCTGGTCCGCAAGCACGAACCTACCCCTGCGGACATCAACGCCGAGGCCGCCCTGCTGGACGCAGGTTATGCCAAAGGAATGGCTGATTACGGTGCGGCCTATCAAGAACTGGTGGATGTCATTTGGGAAGAGGTTTATCAGAAGCAAGAGTGGCCCTCGAACGAAGAGATCATCGAAACGGTCGAAACACTCAATAAGGTGCAAGAACCACAGCCTTAAGTCCTTCAGCGCACCAGTCACTTTGCTGGCAGCGTAAAAGCAGCCTGAGAAGTCTCTCAGGCTGCTTATTTATTATAATTTACAGCGCATCCAAATCAAGGTGCGGAAGAGGGTGAAACCTAAGCGCTCAAAGCCGCCCTGAAACCGCCCCACAGGGTAATCAATCGAAAGGGGGTGTCTTGGGGAAAGTTTGGCCATCACCGCTTGCAGCGCAGGCGCCAGATAGGCATCTTCGCTTTGCTCCGGAAAGGCCAGCCAAAGGTTATTCGCAAAGCTGTTGCTTTTCTGCCAGGCAATCCAGCCCAAAGTCTCTCCAGAAAGCGCCACTGCCCAGCGCCGGAGCCGAATTCCCTCCGCCCATTGAGCCAAGGTCTGCAAAGGGTCCGGTTCAAGCCATTGGAATTTCATCGGCAGGTTCCAGCGCATGATAACCGGGTAGGCAGCATCCAATAAGGCTTTTTGCTGAGGCCACTCCGATTTAGCTGGTTTGCGAAGCCTCAAATTCCCAGGCGAGTCCATTTTTACAGCATCGGTGGGCCGAATCCGCCAGGTCGTTCGAACCACGACATCTAAAAAACCAAGTGAGCGGTAAAGCGCCTGAGCCGCCAGGTTGTCCGTTTTGACTTGAAGCCACGCCGCAGGCTCGCCCCGCCTCCGCAAGTAATTTAATGCCCTGACGGTCAAAGCTCGGGCAATCCCCCTGCGGCGGTGTCCCGGCTCCACGGCGACATTGGCAATCATGTGGATCTTCCGGCCGTCCTTCGTGAAAGGCACCAAAGAAATATTCCCGATGATCCGGTCGTCCTCTTCCCACACAAAACCTGTCACCCGGTCCCCGTTGAGATCGGCCATAGACGAAACCCAGCGGAGGTAACGCATATCCCGGGCGACCGTCCGCATCTGGCGGAGATAGGTCTGCCCGTCCCGGTCCTGCTGGATCGGGAAGCATTGTTCGATCAGATCCGCCACGGGGTTGAGGTCACGGGTCACATCCAGGCTGCGAATATGGGGAGAATATTCCAAAGATGACGCTGCGGTGGTTTCAGACATGGAGCTATTTTACCGCGATTGGATTCGCGACCGCAATGGGAGATTAAAACAAAAAATCCCGGAACGAGATGCTCCGGGATTTCATTTTTAAGAATTATTCATCTCTTGGAGATGCGGAATGGCGGCGATAACGATAAACGATCCGGCCCCTTGTCAGGTCATAGGGCGAGATTTCCAGGCGGACCCGGTCTCCCAGCAAAATCCGGATATAATGCCGCCGCATCTTACCAGAGAGATAGGCCAGGATCTCAGAGCCATTTTCCAACTCAACCCGGAACTGCGTCCCGGGCAGGGCTTCAACCACGGTACCTTCCACCGTTAATTTATCATCTTCTTTTGCCATTACACCTCCATTGATCTATAATGCTTCTTCGATCAATCACGCCGATGAGATCGCCGGATAGCTTTTTTCTTCTCAATACGCCGCAATTCACTTTTTGAAATGAACCATCGTTTTCGGCGAATGGTGCTCAACACACCGCTCTTGACAACAGACTTACGAAATCGCCGGAGCAATTGCTCTTGAGATTCATTTGGCCGTAACACAACTTGAGCCAAAACCCTCACCTCCCTTCCAAAAGGTGATAACTGGAACTATCACGGGTTGGGAGGTAGATACCAAACCAACCTTGCTATGTTCCCAAGGCAGAATAACGCGTTAAAATAGTTCGGACGCACCGGGGTTTGATTATACTCTAAATCGAGGATTCTTGCAGGAGATGATGATGGGTGAGGTGCGCAGGGACTTCTTCCGCATTAAAGAAAAAAGTCCCTTGGCGATGACCTACTCTCCCAGGGGGTTACCCCCCAAGTACCATCAGCGCTGGCGAGCTTAACGACCGGGTTCGGGATGTTA
>WOYY01000020.1 GCA_011620555.1 Anaerolineaceae bacterium
CTACCAATAAATACAGTCCCCTATTAGTTTTCATGTATCCCTTCTAAAAGGCCCTGAGTAAATAGCTCATCAATACCAATTTCATTCTCTAAGAACATCCGGACTTCACTACTCTGTGATGGCCTATTGATTTCTGAATAACCATCCATGTTTCTAGAGATTAATAGGAGATCATCAATTTCAGTATTCTTAATAAATTCCGGGTTATGAGTGGTGATAATTATTTGCCTACCCTTTTCAGAAACTTCTTTAATCATAGAAACTAACTTCGATAGCAGTTTGGGATGGATATTTCTTTCTGGCTCTTCAAAAACAATTAATTTATTTTCTTCAAAGTACAAAACTGCAATTATAGCTAAGATATTTACTGTTCCATCTGAAATAAAAGGGGCAGGAAGAAAATTTAGATCCGAATAATAATCCTCTCCTATACTAAATATTACGGATTTATCAGCCAATTTTTGAACTCGAAGATCTTTAACAAAAGGAAGAAGATCGCTTACAAGATTTATTAATTTTCTTTTGTCATCTGGGTTCTTTAAGATTCTATTTAAGACTATCGATAAATTTGTTCCATCTTCATCGAGATCGTTTTTACCAGTAATAGAAACTGATTTTTTCGGCAATTTTGGGTCAAAATCATAAATGGGAATATTATCAAATGGCTCTTGAAATCTATTAGCCATTCCAAAAATGGGGGTTTCAAGAATTAATTCATTTTTTTCCAACTTCATACCTTCAACGAATAAAGGTAACGTTGTAAACCGTTTTAATGGAATATCATCTGGAATCGTGTTTGTAACATGAACTTTTTGCTTACGATTTTCATAGACAACTTTTCCAAATCCTAATGAATTAGCTTTATCAAAACTAGGAGAATTGTTTTTCTTAGATATTTCAACCACTTCATAATTAATAGTAAGACGGTCTGAAATAATTTTAAATCCGCTTTTTCTTTTGTACCATTGAAGAGAAAATTCATAATCGGAATCTATATTTTTTATCCCAAAATATTTTCCATCATGTTCTTCCAAAGTATTTTCTTTCGTTACGTATTGGACCCTTATTGTAAAGTTCTCACTAGATTTAATATGTGAATTTCTCACATATTCAATTCCCCCTTCCATAGATATAGCATTAACTAAACCATAATTTGATATGTTTCTTAGAAAATGTAATATTCCAAGAAAATTCGATTTTCCTGATGCATTAGCACCAATTATGACATTTAAGTTTTGCAACTTTAGGTCTAATTTTTCAAAGCTTTTAAAATTCGAAACGTATATTCTATTTATGAACATATGAATTCCTATAATGATCGAAATAATTCAAATCCCAAGAAAATATTTTTCAAAAAAAGTATAACATATTCCAGTCACTTTGATTTCTCCCCCCCTACTCCACCCCCATAAACCGCATCATCACCTCGAACACGAATGTGTTCTCATGCAGCCCCACGAAGGCCTCGGCGCCTTCGCCCAGGGCCGTGATCGGCACGTGCGTGTAGGTGTGATCGCCGCTGTGCCAGGTGAGCCAGAAGTCGGTGCCATTGGGCGTCTGGAAGGGGCCGCCCTCAGCCACGCCGCCGGTCGGCTCATAGTTCACCACCAGCCCGCCGGTCTCGTGGTCGGCGGTGACGAGCAGCAGGGTGTCCCCGTCCCCCTCGGCCGCCGCCACCCCCACCGCCACGGCTGCGTCAAAACTCAGCACATCGTCAATCACGTTCTGCGCCTCGTGGAAGTGGCTGGCGATGTCGATCATTGCGCCCTCCACCATCAGGAAGTAACCGTTGGGGTTCCGCTCCAGGATGGCGATCGCCAGAGCCGTCATCTCCGCCAGTGAGGGCGTGTAGGGCCGCGGCATGTTCTCATCCGCAAACAGCCCCAGCACCTTCGCATCCACCTCGGGGTCCAGCGCGGCAAAGCCCGCCGCGTCGCAGATGGTGGTATAGCCCGCCGCCTGCGCCTCGCTCACCAGGTTGCGCCCGTCGCTGCGCTTGCCCGGCGAAGGGTAACAGCCGGTGGCGTCCTTGGGCAAAAAGTCATCCTCGCCGCCGCCCAAAATCACGTCCACGCCGTGCGCCAGCATCTGCTCGGCGATCTCCGCCCGCAGGCCGCTCTCGGGTACGTGCGTAGCAAAGGCCGCGGGGGTGGCGTCGGTGATGTACTTGGTCGAGACCAGCCCCACCGACATCCCCTGCGCCTGGGCGATCTCGAGGATGGTCGTCAGGCTCTTGCCCGCGGGGTCCAAGCCGATCGCGTCGATCTGGGTGAGCACGCCCGTGCTCAGCGCGGTGGCTGCTGCGCCCGAATCGGGCGCCGTGCCACCGTAGGAATCGGTGACCAGCCAACCGGAGACCGGCAGCGAATCCATCGCCAGCCTGCGCACTTCGCCCACCGCGGCGAACTGCCCGGCGCGGCGGTGCTCCGCGCCCATCCCATCCCCGATAAAGAGCAGGATGCGGGGCCGGGCGCGCGGCGTGAAAGTCGCGGTCGGCGCGGCGGTGGCGGTTGGCGCCGCTTCGGTGAGCGTGGGCTGGGGGGCGGGGGCGGCACATGCCGTCAGGAGCAGGCTGAGGGCAAGCAAAAGCGTGAGTTTTTTCATAAGAGTCCTAGGGCTTGCAGGGGATGTTCACCAGGGCGTTGATGTCGGCAAGGTCCTCATTGTTCCAGATCGCATAGCTGCGGTCGTCCAGCAGGGCATAGTCGGCGTCAAAGAGGTCGTTGAAAAGCAACCGGAAGACGTTCACCAGCGAGAGGTTCTCATAGAATCCCGCGGCGGCCGGGCCCTGCCCCTGCAGGTAGATGGCAAAGAGGGTCGCAAAGCGCTCCTCAATCGGCCGGCCCTTGACGATCGCGCCGTGGTCGCCCATCACGATGATGATCGGCGGCTGGTCTGAATTCTCAATGATCTCCGCCACGATATCCGGCAGAACCGAATCGATATACTCCACCGACTGGACATATACCGCGCCGTCAAACGTGCGGGTGTCATTGAAGGAGCCATCCGCCCGGAACACAAAAGGATCATGCGTGACCAGCAGGTGGGCATAGACAAACTTGTTGCCCGGCAGCAGCGGCAGGGTCGGCAGGGTCTCGAGCGCGAAGAGCGTATCGCGGTAGTGGCGCAGGTAGAGGTTGTCATCAAAGGGATAGACCCAGGCCTCCGGGAAGGCGCCCTCCATGTCGATCAGCACCCGCAGCACGGAAGTATCCACCAGCAGCCGCTCAAACTCGGTGATGCTGCCGGTGAAGGTATCCTCGCGGGCAAAGCGGAGGTCGTCATTGATATTGAAGTGCTCGAAGACGAAGTTCTGGAAGGTGATCGTCTGGTAGTCGTGGTCGCTGAGGGTCTGGAAGACCGCGCTCTCACTGAGGGCGGGGAAGACCAATGTGCCATCCTCATAGAGGTGATGGAGGTAGTCCAGTCCGAACATGGATGCGGTGGAAAAGTAGGTGCTGGGGTAGTTGGAGGTGGAGCAATCGGCCACCCAAAAGCCCATCTCTTCCAGTTGACCGGTGAAATCGGCGTTGTCCAGGTCGTAAGCATCCCGCAGCACATCCGAGCGGGTGTGCCCATCGACCAGAATCAGGTAGATATCGGGCAGTTCCGCCAGGCTCTCGGCGGAGAGCTGCGAGGCAGGCGGCGCGCCGCTTTCCACTGTGGTGGCCCGGGTATGCGCCACCCGGTATTCATAGATCCCGATCGTGATCGCCAGGTAAGCGATGATCGCCACCACGCCCAGCTCGACCGCCGAATTCAGCGGCCGGGCATCCCCGACCCTGAAGACCATCAGCGCGGCCAGCAGGCCATAGAAAATGGCGACCGCGGACAGCAGCCAGCGGTGGTCCACCGTCAGGCCGAAGCGCTCTGTCAGGATCAGATAGAGATTGCCATAGCTCAGCAGGATAAAGACCAGCCCGCCGGAGAGCAGCCCGGCCTTGACCGGATCGCGCAGCGCGAGGAACCAGAGTAGGTAAAAGGCCGCCGTGACCGCCAGCGTGATGAGCAGCGGGCGGTAGAGGGCGGAGAGTTTGACAAAATCGATATTGCCCTGCGCGAGGGAAAGGATGGGGAAGATGGCTAACAGTAAAGGCGTGAGAAACTCATACCACTTTGTTTTTTTCACCGTTTAATCCTTCGGCGTTGGTGAGAATCAAACTGGTTTCATTATACTGGCAGTCCAGCCTTCCTTCCAATAGCTCCCGGGAGGGTATTACCCAGAAATCCGCTGATTGCAAATCCACATCGCAGCGGGTATGCTGGTGTTAATTCACTCGCCTGACCTTGTCTTGCTACCTTATCCTCCTTAAAACAATAACAGTCTAAGAAGATTAACTCCTCCGAGGTGTTACGATGACCACTGAAAAGACCTTGTCCGCAGAACAACATTCATTGCTTTTGCAAAGCCTGCAAACCCGTTTTGAAGCCCACCGCGCCCGGCATGAAGGACTGGCCTGGGATGATGTGCTTGCCCGGCTGGAAGCCCAGCCCGAGAAGCTCTGGTCGCTGAACGAAATGGAGCGCAGCGGAGGCGAGCCGGACGTCGTCGGGCAGGACCCGGCGACCGGCCAGATCATCTTCTGCGACTGCGCGCCGGAAAGCCCTGAGGGACGCCGGGCACTCTGCTATGACCAGGCCGCGCTGGAAGCCCGCAAAACGAACAAACCCGAAGGCAGCGCTGCGGCCATGGCTGCTGAGATGGGCGTTGCCCTGCTTTCTGAAGCGGAGTACCGCGCGCTGCAAAACCTGGGCGAATTCGACCTCAAGACCTCCAGCTGGGTGCAGACCCCGGCCAGGGTCCGCGATCTGGGCGGCGCTTTGTTCTGTGACCGCCGTTACGACACCGTTTTTACCTATCACAACAGCGCCGATTCTTACTACAGCGCGCGCGGCTTCCGGGCAGCGCTGCGGGTGTAAGGCCCGGCCGGCCAGGAGCAACGGTCTCGTCAACGGTTTTCACCCGAACCAAGAGCCGATTTCCCACTAAAAAACAAAAGGAGCCGGTAAGCGCTTGCCGGTTCTTTTTTAATCATCCTGGCTGAGTCTATTCTTCTCTGCTGCCTGTATTGACCCATCACCAAGGGAAAACCCATTCAATCATGGAGAAATCGCCGACCGGTGCGAAAGCCGTCTGATAGTGCGTCAGGGCATCGCGCTGGGCCCACCAGGAAATGGTGTTTCCGGAAGAATGCACCCCAGGTATCATCCAGCAGAGTACTGTTGGTTTGGAAGGCGTTTTCCATCCGCATCCCGGGTGGGGGTAAAATTCTCTTCTTAACCCAAAAACGCCTCCGGGCCGGGGGGGGGGACCCCCGCGGCCTGATAGCCTTCAGAATCTGCTACTTCGCCTTACCAGCCTTCAGGAAGGCGGCAAGGCCTTTGAAAAACCGGCCATTGATCATCAGCAACAAGGCCTCCATTTGCCCGCGGTTCAGCGGTCTGTCACCCATCATCACCAGGCCACGTAAGGGCATTTCATGCACCATGGCCCGCACTAACAGGCTGGTGGGCGCATCTTCCTGGCCCTGGATCATCTGGCCGACCTGTTTTTCCATCATTTTGAAAATCCGCCTGGCAATGAAAGAATCGCCCATGGCTTCAACTGGAGTGTTCAGGGTGTAGTGCCCCTTTTTCGGGCTCTGGTTGGGAGGCACGGCCCGACCTAACAGGGCTTCAAAGTCGCGCTGACCAATAGCCTTCCCCCGTGGAAAGTGGTAATAGGCGGCCAGTTGCTCTTGGTTGGCCGGGGGAGTGGCGTTTTGCGCAGAAGTTAGCTGAAGGGTGCCCGATAGGCGAATATCCTGTGAGGAAGCGCCTGCGAGGATTTCAAAGTCGCCGGCTTCGACAACCCAATCCTGCTGGCTCACATCATAAAAAGCGAAAGCGCGGCGCCCCAGTTCAACGGTCACATCGGTCTCTTCGCCGGGGTTCAGGGCAACCTTCACAAAGCCCTTGAGTTCCTTGGCCGGGCGAAAAACTGTGGATTTAATATCACGGACATAGATCTGCACAATCTCCTGCCCCGCGACCTCTCCGGTATTTTTGACCTTCAGCTGAACCCGTACGACTTCGCCATCCGGGCCCTGCGCCAGCTTCAAATTTAAATCGCTGTAATCAAAGTGGGTGTAGCTCAGCCCATGACCGAAGGGGAACAGGACTTCCTGTCCGACGGTGTCGTAATAGCGATAGCCGACATAAATGCTCTCCCGGTATTCCACCGTGACTGGGCCGCCGGGGAAGTAGAAATAGGAAGGCGTATCTTCGAGCTTGAGGGGGAAGGTTTCGGCCAGTTTGCCGCTGGGGTTCACTTTGCCATAGAGAATGTCGGCGATGGCGCCCGCACCAGCCTGGCCTCCAAGATACCCTTCGAGAATGCTCCGCACGTCGTTTGCCCAGGGCATTTCCACCGGGGACCCATTGCTCAGCACCACCGCCACCTTTTCATGAGCAGCAGCCAGCTTTTTAATCAGCGCATCGTGACCGGAGGGCATCTTCATATTCTCGCGGTCAAGGCCTTCTGTTTCATACATGTCCGTCAGCCCGGCGCAGATGACCACCACATCGGCATTGCTGGCGACCTGGAGAGCTTCCTGGATCAGGGCTTCGTCTGCGGCGTCGCTTTTTTCGGTGTAACCATCGGCATAGCTAAGATTTTCCTCGCCGACCAGTTTGACGATCTCTTCGTAGATAGTATCCAATCGCGTGGAGTTAATTAATGAACTGCCAGCCCCCTGGTAGCGAGGGTGCTTGGCAAAACGCCCGATCAAGGCAACTTTGGCGTCCCGCTTCAGGGGGAGCAGGTGATCGTCATTTTTAAGGAGGACAGCGCCTTCTCCGGCCACACGGCGTGCCAGCAGGTGATGGGCTTGCACATCGTAAGCATAATCTTCCGAGAGGGTGACCTCGGCCTTGGCGATCAGCGTCAGGATACGCTCCACTGCGCGGTCGAGAAGGGCTTCATCCAGCTCGCCAGATTGAACGGCGG
>WOYY01000065.1 GCA_011620555.1 Anaerolineaceae bacterium
ATATAATATTGATTATTAAAACCTAATCGGCGGTGACGAGCACGTATCCAATCACGCCTGACCCCGCATGCACGGACAGGCCGGGGGTAAATTCTTCCAGAAGATACTCCTCCGGCACCGCCAGTGCCTTTGTCAGGTCCTTGTAGAGTTCCAGCGTGCCATCCAAATTATTGACATGGAACATCCCGATCTGAACGATCGAGGTCTCTTTTGCCGTTTCCATGGCCAATTCCACCAGGCGGGTACGGGCCTTGTGCCAGGTGCGCACCTTTTCCAAAAGTTCCAGTTTTCCGCCTGTAGCGGTGAGAATGGGCTTGATATTAAGCGTATCCGCCAACCCGGCGGCCATTTTACCCATTCTCCCCCCCATCGCAAGGTATTTCAGTGTAGGCAAAGCGCCATACACGTGCAGCCTGGGTTTCAACGCTTCGATCGTGTTCAGAATCTCGTCCAGATCGGCCCCCTGTTTGGCCATCTCAGCAGCTTTTAGAACCTGAAAACCTTCGGCCAGAGTGAGTTGCAGCGAATCGACTACAACAATTGTTTTGCCTGAAAATTCGCTGGCAGCCATTTTTGCAGCATCATAGGTTGCGCTGATCTGGCTGGAACAGCAGATGCAGACAACCTGATCCGCACCCTGGTCAAAGGCCTGTTGGAAAGCCTGCTGGAAGGCGTTTGGCGAAGGGGCCGCGGTTGTCGGAAAAATCCCCTGCTGATCAATAATCTGGAAAAGCTTTTTATCGTCAACGTTCACCCCCGTCAAATAGGTTTTGTCTTCAAACATGATGTGGATTGGCACCTGAATGATGTCGAGCGGTTCACAGATAGCCTGGGAAAGGCTGGAATTGGTATCAGTAACAATGACAGTCTTTGACATTATAAAATTCCTTTTCAAACGGGGCATAAAATTTGGATTAATAAGTAACAAATAAATCTAGGTATAGATTGTAACCCAGACTTTGGGAATTGGTTGTTCAACACACATTAGGTGTTCAACACACAAAAACCCAACCAGCGGATGAATACTGGTTGGGTTTTAACCTGTTTGATGAAAAAGATTTAACCTTTAACAGCCCCAGCGAGCATTCCGCGCACAAAGTAGCGCTGCAGGGCGAAGAAGATGATCATCGGGAGCAGCATCGAAAGGAAAGCCGCAGCTGTCAGCAGGTGCCATCCAGCGCCCAGGGACGTAACCATGTTACTGATCTGGTAGGTCATCACAGGCTTCGTGCCGCCCAGGAAGACCAGCGAAACCAACAGGTCATTCCAAACCCAGAGGAACTGGAAGATCGTCAGAGAAGCGATCGCAGGCATCGCCAGTGGGACCGCCAGCTTGCGGAAGGCTGTCCAATGAGATGCGCCATCCAGATAAGCGGACTCGAAGAGGTCTTTCGGCAGGCCTCCCAGGAAATTGCGCATCAAATAGATCGCATAAGGCATGCCGAAGCCGGTATGGAAAAGCCAGACTCCTAAGAAGGTTCCATTCAAACCCAGATTGGCATAGATCCTAAGGATGGGGACCAGAGTCATCTGAAGTGGGACGACCTGAAGGCCAACCAGGATTGCAAAGAGGAAATACCGCCCCTTGAAATCCAGCCAGGCAAAGGCATAACCTGCAAAGGCTGCAAACAGAATTGGCAGGACAGTGGCCGGCAGGGTCACTATCAGGCTGTTGAGGAAAGCCCGGCCCATTCCCCGAGGGTTTAATAGGTCAGAGATATTGCAATGCAGGTCCAGGGGTTGGGTGCCCGCCGCACAGGCCCCCCGATAGGTGCTGCTCCCTCGATAGCCGACCAGGGAATCGATATAGTTATCCAATGTGAATCGCTGGGTATCACCCTGGCTTGGGGACAGGGCTGTCCACCACCCACTGGTATTGATCAGACTGACGGGTCGAAAGGATGTAACCAGCAAACCCAGGGTCGGCACGATCCAGATAATCAGGATCAGGATAGTGATCGCATGCAGGGGGATTTTATTGAGGATTCGGTTGATTTTAGCCCGTTTCATCGCATTGCCTCCTGTGCCATAAAGCGCTTGATGTTCATATAGATGAAGGGGACAATCGCCAGGACCAGGATAACGGCGATAGCTGTCCCCCTCCCTGTCTGGAAGTTCTTGTACAGTTCCGTGTACATCCGGTTTGCAATGACCTGGGTCTTGAAGTTGCCGCCGGTCATCACATATACGATATCGAAGAGCTTGAGCACGTTGATCACCATCGTTGTGATCACCACAACCACGGTGGGCGAAATGATGGGCAGCATAATCTTGAAGAAAACCTGGAATTCGTTCGCGCCATCAATCCGGGCTGCTTCCAGCAGCTCCCCGGGGACGGATTTCAAGGCCGAGGAGAGAACGGTCATACAAAAGCCCGTCCATATCCAGATGCCAACGATGATCAACATGAAAGTATTCAGGCCCACCGTCGAAAGGAAGGGCACTGGATCGAAGCCCAGGCCCATGATAATGGCATTCAGCAGGCCAATCTGGACCTGCCCCGTGCCGTAGTTGTACATAAATTTCCAGATCACGCCAGCACCAACAAAAGAGATCGCCATAGGCATGAAAATAATCGCTTTTGCGAGGGCTTCATACTTCACACGGTCTACGAGCACTGCAATCAAAAGGCCCAGGATCACCGTTCCTGAGACCATAACGACGATCCATTTCAAAGTGTTGCCATAGGATGATGTCCAAAAAGTTTGCCAGGTGCTTTGCAGCGAAGATGTATCCAGTTCAGCGGTCAATGCATAACGATAGTTTTCAAAGATACCCCAACATGGCTCCCCGTCCCGACAGGTCGTCGCGGCGGATGCTGTGCTGTCCTTGTTCATAAAGCTCAGAACAACCGTGTTGATCATGGGGTAGACAATAAAGAAACTCATGACAATAAGGGCGGGAAGCAGGTAGAACCAGGGAGTCCATTTCCCCTGCTTCATCACCGCAGACACTCTGGGTTTTGCCATAGGACCTCCAACTACAATCAGAGGTGCTGGGATCCAGCACCTCTGAAGGGTCATTCAACTCATTTGTTTATTCAGCCAAGGCGTCGGCTTGGACCTGTGCCAGGTTATCCAAAATGCTGTCGAGGTCGCCGCCATTGACGTATTCCGTGATGCCGGCAAATTCAGCGGAGCCGAAGCCACCGGGGATCGAGTCGCCAATATCGGGGGTGAAACCGCTTGCATTGGCCAAAATTTCAGCTTTCTGCATCAGAGCGGGATCGGTGTAGGCACCGGAACCAGCCATATTCGGGGTCAGGTCGAAGCCGACCTGCGCCCAGGTCTCACCGCCAACGGTGCTGCTCAGGTAAGCAACCAGAGCTTTGACGGCATTGGTGTCGCTGAAAGCCATCATCCAGTCGGAGCCGCCCTGCAGGCCCTGAGCTTCGGGAACACCAAAGAAGGCGTAGCCCTCACCAAAGACCAGGTCAGGATAGGTTTCGAGGATTGTACCGCCAGCGAAGCCGGACTGCTTGACCATCATGGCCTCAGGCGGAGTGGAGAAGACCCGGAGGATGGCGTCGTTGAAACCAATGGACACGGTTCCAGCTGCGCCGCCAACGGTGTATTCATCACCCATGGCCCATTTGCCGTAGGTCTCCCAGGCTTGCTTCACACCGGGATCATTGTAAGGAATTGTGCCGTCAATGATGCCCATAACATATTCGGGGCCTTGTTGAACAAGCATAATATCCTGAACGAAGTCTGTGCCGGTCCAGCCAGTGGCATCGCCGGATTCCATACCCAGGGACCACGGCGTCACGCCGTCAGCAACCATTTGCTCAACCAGAGCATCCAGTTCGGCCCAAGTGGTGGGAACTTCGTAACCAGAGGCCGCAAAGTTGGCCGGGCTGTACCAGATCAAAGTCTTGGGGTCAGCCTTGACGGGCAGACCAAGCCACAGGCCATCAACGGTGCCGATGGACTTCCAGAAATCTGCATAGTTTTCCTCATGGACACCGAGATCGGTCATGGGAATCAGCAGATCCTGGTATTGGGCCAGTTGGGTCACGTTCCAGAAAGCGATGTCTGGCGGCGTACCAGCCTGGACTCGGGTGTCCAGAAGCGCCTGATCACGGGTGGATTCAGGATTGATAACCACGCCACAGGCTTCGACGAAAGGCCTGAGGATATTGTTCAGGTTCGTTTCTTCCTGCCCTGACCACTGGTAGAGCATGCTGATCTCATCACCAGGCTGAGCGCCCAAGCAGTCAATATCAGAAGTCATGACTTCTTCAGTTGGCATGTCTTCTTCTGTGGGTGCGGTAGTCTCTTCCTGTTGGGTTGGCTCCTCGGGGGGAGCAGCGGTTTCGGTTGCCGCTGGTGCGCAAGCTGCCAGGACAAACACAAAGACCATTAACACGGAAAGAATGGGTAAAACGTGCTTCTTCATTAATGTGCCTCCTTAAATTTGGTTGATAGTTACTGGTTTTAACAACCCTTATTAACTTTAGGACAATATATTGTTAATAGGGTTTGTAAAACGTTTTACTAAGCTTTTTGTTGGGTTAGGATTGTTGTGTTTTGTTTTGATTTGTAGAGTTTTTGTGCCTCGATTTCACTCGGTAACCTTATTGTAATAGAAAATAGGGGTAAATTGCAAGTTAAAGTCCGGGATTTTTGACAAATAATAGCGATTTCCAGCCCAGCCAGAGTTTATTTTCCCTCTAAACGGGGTCAAATCCCGAGTTTGAAATCGCATAAAACGTTTTACTGTCGCCAAACCGCGTTCTTCTTTTTTGTTCATCTGCCTTCAATTTTAGAGCAATTCTCTTAACTTTTTATTAAAGTTTGGGAGAAAATGGTGTTCAGATCCTCGATTTGGCACCCGCGACCTTTGCTTGTGGTACAATCTCGCCTGTAGATGCCAGGATCTCAGAACAGGACTTAAAACAATGAGCGAGAACAACAACTCCCCTTCCCTGCAGGTGCGCCTGGGCGAGGAAGTACTATTCTCCAGTTCGGGGAAATGGCTTTATCCCCTATTTGATCTGGAAGATTACCTCAACGAGCGTCCCGGGCTGTTGAAACAGGCGACGGTTTGGGATAAGGTGATCGGCAAAGCTGCCGCTTTATTGATCCTGCGCATGGGGGGAAGCCGGGTGCACGGCGCTTTAATGAGTGAACTGGCGGCGGATACCCTCGAAAAGGCTGGGGTCGCCCACTCCTTCGATGTTTTGGTCCATCGAATCGACTGTCAGACGGAAGAGCTTCTGGCGGATGTCATGGATCTCGACGAAGCTTATCAAATTCTCTGCGAGCGCGCTGGTCGCTGTTGATATCTTCTTGGGGATTTTGATTATTATAATAGCTACCCGAAACCATCAAACATAACAAAACCATGCAATCCTTACCGCAATCGCCTCGCCGAAAAAACATTCCGCTTTCAAGAGTTTCTAATTAGCGAAGGATCCGCGGCTGGATCCACATCCCAATATTCTCAGCGGCGGTTTGATAGTTGAGGACCCGCAGGTAAAAGGTCACTTTTTCGCCCGCCAGACTGGATAGGTCCACACTGACCGAGTTCATCTTTTCCTCGTAGATCTCACGCCAGGAAGCCAGGGTCTTGACGGAGCCGGACCCAATCCGATAGCGCAGCTCAAAGGTCAGGTTGCATTTATCAGCCCCATGCTGGCAGCCGATCACAGCCTTGAAGACGTCCCCATCCTTGACTTCATACGGCGGGTAGATCCCCACAATTTTGCCATTCTCGGAACTATTATCCGGGCTGATGTAAAGTGCCGCTTCGTCCTCGGCGGCGCCATTCTCACGAGTGGGCTTATTCACCTTATAGACAAAGCCGGTGATATTATCGTTCTCCGTGCCCGGGCAGGGTAATGGATCGGTGTTGTAGCTGGACCAATCGGCATCGCAGTAGTTATCCACAAAGTTGTAGACCACCCTTTGCGCCACAACGATCTTGACCCAGAAAGAGCCTTTGCCGCCATCCCCAATCCCAAAACGGTTGCCGTTGGCGTCTTCCAGCATCCAATAGCCCTGGTAGGTGCCCGCTTTGGCCGGCGCTTCCATCAGGACCGAAAGGTCAACCGTCTCACCAGGCTTGACGCTGGTCGAAAGGCCGATCCGTTTTGGCGCGCCCATGCTCTGGCCATCCACCAGGACCAGATCGTAATCCGTGGTCCAGGCGCAGGAGCCGATATTCTTCAAACGCCAGGTTTTCGTGATCGCATCTCCGGCGCTCACCGTGGTCCCATCCACATAGGACAGGTCCTTGATAAACTCGGCCTGGTTGCAGTTGGTCTTGGTGGGTTCGGCGGTCGGCTGGGCTGTGGCCGTCGCCGGAACCGAGGTCGCCGTGGGAGTCGGTGTGGCGTTCGCCATCTGAGTGGTCTGGGCAATCTGGGTTTCTAATGCGCTCAGGGTCTGTTGGACCTGAACCGCCTGCAGGGTTTGGGCCGCATAGGTGACTGCCTGGTCCTGTACGGAGGGGCCGCTGGAGGTCTGGCAGGCCGAGAGGATAAATGCAACCGCCAGCAGGGCCCCAAAACTGAGGGTTCTGATCATTTTTGGGGGTTTAGAGGTTCTCTTCATCTTATTCGTCCTTTCAGCTGATAGGACGTTATTTAAATGAATTTAGTTCCAGAAAATGGGATGATCGTTCAAACAATAAAAACAGAAACAGTTAATAGGGGATGCAGCGACCATCCATCTCTCCCCCGGGGCTCAATGCCTTTTAATCAGTATAGATCATTTCGGTTGCGAAAGTCATCTGATATTCATCCTTTGTTTAACAAAATTGCAATTTTGAACATCAAACCGTTTTTGGGGTTCAGAACGCAGGAACCGCCTGACCCCCACCCCTGCATCCTAATTCGGAGTATAATGGTGGAGATAAACTCAGACTTAGGAGAGATAACATTGAAAATTGCATTTATCACCGATGACGGCAACACCATCAGCCCCTGAGTTTCCCACCCCTCTTCAAAAATGGCGCTTTTACGGGTAAAAATGAGA
>WOYY01000003.1 GCA_011620555.1 Anaerolineaceae bacterium
TGATCGACCTCTTCAAAGATGTGGATACCAATCCCGACCGCCTGTTCATCCCCTCCTCTATCAATCAGGAACCTGCCTGGGAGCTGGATAATGGCCGGACTGTGGCCCAGGCTGCATTGATTGAATTCTTCAAACGTCTGCGCCCCGGCGATCCGCCGACTTTGGAAAACGCCAAGGAGTTCCTCGAAGAGCAGCTCTTCGATCAGCGGCGTTATGACCTCGAACGGGTCGGCCGCTATAAGCTGAACCAGAAGCTGGATCAGGAAATCCCGATCAGCCATCGAACGATCACCAAGTCGGACATTTTGCAGATCGTCCGCCGGATGATCCAGATCAACAACGGCGTTGTCCGCGAGGACGATATTGACCACCTCGGCAACCGCCGGGTGAAGACCGTTGGCGAATTGATCCAGAATAAACTGCGGGTGGGTCTGCGCCGAATGGAACGCGTCATCCGGGAGCGGATGTCGATCCGCGATCAGGACCAGGTCTCCCCGACCAGCCTCGTGAACATCCGCCCTGTGGTGGCATCGCTGCGCGAGTTCTTCGGTTCGAGCCAACTATCCCAGTTTATGGAAGAGACGAACCCGCTTTCCGAATTGCGCCACAAGCGGACCCTCTCGGCCCTCGGCCCCGGCGGTCTGCGGCGTGAACGGGCGGGCTTTGATGTCCGCGACGTCCACCACACCCACTATGGCCGGATCTGCCCGATCGAGACCCCTGAAGGTCCGAACATTGGTCTGATCGGCCGGATGGCCATCTACGCCACCGTCAACGAATACGGTTTCATCGAAACGCCCTATCGCCGGGTGATTAAGCAGCTCAAACCCAGCGATGACCTGATCGGCCATGAACTTCGGGAAGATGTGAAAGATCCCAAGTCGGATAAGGTGATCGGTATCAAGGGCGAGCGGATTGACAAAGACCTGGCGAAGAAACTCGCCAAGCTGGATCTGGATTTCATCCTGGTGACGCCTTTCGTCTCCGATATTTATGAATATCTCTCGGCGGATAAGGAAGATAAATTCGTGATCGCTCAGGCCAATGCGGCTATGAACGAGCACATGGAATTCATCCACCGGGTTTCCTGCCGGCTCCATTCCGGTTTTATTCTGAGCAACCCCGAGCAGATCGACTATATGGATGTGGCGCCGCAGCAGGTTGTGGGCGTCAGCGCCGCGCTGATCCCCTTCCTCGAGCATGACGACGCCAACCGGGCCTTGATGGGTTCCAACATGCAGGCTCAGGCCGTCCCTTTGGTCCGCCCGCAGATCCCGATCGTTTCGACCGGTATGGAAGATTTCTCCGCTATCGACTCCGGCCAGCTGGTTGTAGCCGAAGAGGATGGCGAGGTCGTCTCCGTGACCGGCCGGATGGTCCAGGTTCGCGAAAAGGGCGGCGAAATCCACACTTATAACCTGCGGAAATACCGCCGTTCCAACCAATCGACCTGCATTGACCAACGCCCGGCCGTCATCAAAGGCCAGCGGATTCAAAAGGGTCAGATCATCGTCGACTCCTCCTCCTCTGTGGATGGGAAACTAGCCCTCGGCCAAAACGTGCTGGTGGCTTTCCTCCCCTGGGAAGGCGGCAACTTTGAGGATGCGATCCTGATCTCGGAAGTCCTGGTGGAGGAAGACCGTTTCACCTCTGTGCATATTGAAAAGCACGAAGTCGAAGCCCGGGATACCAAGCTGGGCCCCGAGGAGATCACCCGGGATATTCCCAATGTGGGTGAGGAAGCGATCCGCAACCTCGACGAGCATGGCATCATTCGGATTGGCGCTGAAGTCGGCCCGAACGATATCCTGGTCGGCAAGATCACGCCGAAAGGCGAAAAAGAACTGACGCCTGAAGAGCGTTTGCTCCGGGCGATCTTTGGTGAGAAATCCCGCGATGTGAAGGATACCTCCCTGCGGATGCCCCACGGTGAACATGGGATCGTAGTGGATGTGAAAGTCTTCACCCGTGAGGATAACTCCGACCTCAAGGCCGGTGTGGATACGATGGTGCGGGTCTCCGTGGCCCAGCGCCGGAAGATCACCGCTGGCGACAAGATGGCCGGCCGCCATGGGAACAAGGGTGTGGTCTCCCTGGTGGTGCCGGTTGAGGATATGCCCTTCCTCGACAACGGCCGCCCTGTGGATGTCATCCTGAACCCCCTGGGCGTACCTGGCCGGATGAACATCGGTCAGGTTCTGGAAACCCATCTGGGCTGGGCAGCAGAGCGGCTCGGCTTCCGGGCTGTGACCCCCGTTTTTGACGGCGCGACCGAATATGAGATCGAAGCTGAACTCGGCCGGGCCTGGATGATCGATTACGCCTGGGATGTGGCCGCTGAGAAGGCCTGGGCCTGGCTTGATGAGCAGACCTATGACCCCGAGATGATCCGGGATGAGGATGAAGTCCGCCTGCTCTACCTCGAAGAGTGGCTGGGCGACCGCGGCTACGATGTCTACGAACTTGCCGCCAACCAAGCCTATGCCCGCCGGGTCGTTCTAAAGGAATGGCTGCGGGATGAAGGCTATGACCCCGATTCGATCCTGGCTTTTGAAACCGACGAGATCCCTGTCTCGGGTCGGTTTGACCAGGACACCCGGGCGATTGAAGCCTGTCTCCAGCTCTGGATGGGACGGCATGGTGAGAAGGTCGAGAAGAGCCTCACCGGCGAAGAACTCCGGGAGAAGGCCCGCGAGTTGATGACGAAGATCAACCGCCCGATGCCGACTCTCGGCAAGCAGAAACTCCGCGATGGCAAATCCGGTGATTACTACGATCACCCGGTGACCATTGGTTTAATGGTAATGATGAAACTGCACCACCTTGTCGAAGACAAGGTCCATGCCCGGTCCACCGGCCCTTACAGCCTCGTGACTCAGCAGCCCCTGGGCGGCAAGGCGCAGTTCGGTGGTCAGCGGTTTGGTGAGATGGAAGTGTGGGCTTTGGAAGCCTACGGCGCCGCTTACACGCTGCAGGAGATGCTCACGGTGAAATCGGATGATGTCACCGGTCGGGTCGCCACCTACGAATCGATCGTCAAGGGTGAACCAATTGAGGACCCCGGCATCCCGGCCGCTTTCAAGGTTTTGGTGAAGGAAATGCAGAGCCTTGGGCTGGCAGTGGAAGCCGTCCTCGATACGGGCGAAGTGATCAAGTTTGGGAAGGACGAAGATAAGGCTCGGATGCCCAATACGCCCACCGGTTTAATCAGTATTGGGAGTGATATTTAAGCGGGCTTTTTGGGCGATGACTCGCCTTGACGCCCCCTTGTACACATGGTAGAATCATCCCTCGTTACCTTCACGCTGGCCCTATAAGACCGGTCAGCTCTTTGGAGGCAAAATTGGATAGCAGCGAGGCCATCTAGGCAAGATGATGATGGCCTCCCTTATTGGAAGAAGTCATTAGTTAGGCTTGGAGGCAAATGTGCCAACGATCAACCAATTGATACGCAAAGGCCGAGATTCAAAACGGAACAAGAGCAAGGCGCCTGCGCTGCAATATACCTACAACTCGCAGAAGCAGAAACGCATCCGCCAGCCGAAAGGCGCACCGCAGAAGCGTGGTGTTTGCACGGCCGTACGTACCATGACCCCCAAGAAACCGAACTCCGCTTTGCGGAAGATCGCCCGTGTACGTCTGACGAACCACATGGAAGTCACGGCTTATATCCCTGGCGAAGGCCATCAGCTCCAGGAGCACTCTGTGGTGCTCGTGCGCGGCGGCCGTGTCAAGGACCTGCCAGGCGTTCGTTATCACATCGTCCGAGGTACTTTGGACTCAACTGGCGTTGAGGACCGCGCTCGCGGCCGCTCGAAGTATGGGGCCAAAAAGCCCAAGTAGCCAGAGTCAGAGTTATCAATTTTAGGGCGAAGCATTTCAATCGGTCTCACAGGGGATTTGTTTAAATGCTTTGCCCTATTTTAATTTTTATGTTTTGTAAGGAGTAGGAATGGCGCGAAGATATACACCAGAAAAACGAGAAATCTCCCCCGACGTTCGTTATGGAAGAATTGACGTTCAGGAGATGATCAACCGACTCATGCTCAATGGGAAGAAAAGCACAGCCACCCGGCTGATGTATGATGCCCTTGATCTGGTCGGCGAACGTACTGGCAAAGATCCAATCGAGACATTCGACGCCGCGCTCAAGAATGTTGCCCCAATGATGGAAGTCCGCCCCCGCCGTGTCGGTGGTGCCACTTACCAGGTGCCTATGGAAGTTGAACCCAGCCGCCGCAAGTATTTGGCGATGCGCTGGATCATTGCAGCTTCCCGCGCCCGCGCTGGGAAATCATTCGCGGAGAAATTAGCGGGTGAACTGATGGACGCCGCCTCTAACCAGGGCGCCGCCTATCGCCGCCGTGAGGAAACTCACCGGATGGCCGAGGCCAACCGCGCTTTTTCCCATTTCCGTCTCTAAGGCATGGATTATTCCTTGATCGGATCGGATGAGCGTTAATGGCTGAGAAAGCGTACCCGCTGGAGCGATATCGCAATATTGGAATTATTGCGCATATTGATGCCGGTAAGACCACTACGACGGAACGAATCCTGTTCTACACCGGCCGGACCTATCGGATAGGCTCGGTGGATGACGGCACGACCGTCACCGACTGGATGGAGCAGGAGCGCGAGCGTGGAATCACGATCGTTTCCGCTGCGGTGACGGCATTCTGGAAAGACTACCAGATCAATTTGATCGACACCCCTGGGCACATCGACTTTACAGCCGAAGTCCAACGCTCTTTGCGCGTTTTGGATGGTGGCGTGGTCGTCTTTGATGCCGTGCAGGGTGTCGAGCCTCAAAGTGAAACGGTTTGGCGTCAGGCTGACCGCTACCAGGTTCCCCGCATTTGTTTTGCGAACAAGATGGACCGGGTCGGGGCTTCTTTTGATCACACCATCAAGTCCATTGAAGAGCGGCTTGGTGCGCACCCGATTGCCATGCAGCTGCCTATTGGCAGTGAAGTGAACTTCATTGGCGTCGTGGATTTGCTCACTGAGCAAGCGATTCTTTTCAATGATGAACTCGGCAGCACCCCGGAATATACCAGCGTCCCGGAGAACATGGTTGACCTTGTTAAAGAACGACGGGCTGAAATGGTTGAACGGATCGCTGAACTTGATGACGACCTGACTCTCAAATATCTTGAGGGTGAAGAGTTATCGATTGAAGAGCTGAAAACGGCGCTTCGTCGGGGCGTCTTGCATAATGAAGTTTCCCCAGTGTTCTGCGGTTCTTCCTTAAAGAATAAAGGCGTGCAGCCCCTGCTGGATGCCGTGGTGGACTATCTGCCTTCCCCTTTGGACATGCCCGATGTGGTTGGGCGCCATTCCAAAACGGGAGAAGAAGTCTCCCGAGCGCCGCGGGATAATGAACCAGCTTCTGCGTTGGTCTTCAAGATTGTGACGGACCCCTATGTCGGCCGTCTGGCTTATATCCGGATTTATTCCGGGGTGGTTAAGAAAGGGTCTACCTACCTTAATACCACCCAGGATAAACGCGAACGGGTTGGCCGCTTGTTGCGCATGTATGCGGACCACCGCGAGGACGTGGACGAACTCCACGCCGGAGATATTGGCGCGATCCTGGGCCTCAAACAAAGCTACACCGGCGATACCCTCAGCGATATGAACAACCCGATCGTCCTCGAAACGATCAGCTTCCCTGACCCTGTGATCTCTGTGGCGATTGAGCCTAAGACCCTGGCGGATCAGAACAAGATGAGCGAAGCCCTGCAGAAACTGGCTGAAGAAGATCCCACTTTCAAAGTGCGGGTGGATGAAGAGACCGGCCAGACGATCATCTCCGGGATGGGTGAGCTTCACCTGGATATCCTTGTGGATCGGATGCTGCGGGAATTCAAAGTTCAGGCCAATGTAGGTAACCCTCGGGTTGCCTATCACGAGACCATCACCAAGGTCGTGCCTGAAACGGAATATAAATATGTCAAACAGACCGGCGGTCATGGTCAATATGGCCATGTAGTCCTCCGGATTGAGCCGCTGGAAAGCGGCGCGGGCTTCATCTTTGAAGAAGCCATCAAGGGCGGCTCCATTCCCAGGGAATATATCCCCTCGGTTGAAAAAGGCGTCCGTGAGGCGGTCGAAAGCGGTGTGGTCTCGGGCTACCCGATGACCGACTTGAAAGTCACCTTGATTGATGGCTCTTACCATGAGGTTGATTCCAGTGATATGGCCTTCCGCACAGCGGCCATCTTCGCCATCCGCGAGGGTGTGCCGAAGGGCCGGCCTGTGCTGCTGGAGCCGATCATGAAGGTTGAAGTCGTTGTTCCTGAAGAACACATGGGCGAGGTCATCGGACAGATCAATTCCCGCCACGGGAACGTGTTGGGGATGGATGTGCGCCCCGGCAATGCCCAGGCGATTGATGCGGAAGTCCCGCTGGCCGAAATGTTCGGCTATGCAACTGAATTGCGGTCTGCCACCAAGGGTCGAGGCGTTTTTACCATGGAATTTGACCATTACGCCCCGGTTTCAGAAGCCGTTATGAAGAAAATATCTGGTTCGTAACATTAGTTATCTTATCTAGTTGAGGAGTAATTTTTAAGATGGCCAAAGAAAAGTTTGATCGATCAAAACCGCATATGAATGTGGGGACCATGG
>WOYY01000066.1 GCA_011620555.1 Anaerolineaceae bacterium
CCCCGACAGCCATCCTGCCGACGGCCACTCCGGCTATCACCGAAGCGCCCACCACGACGCCAGCCGGTCAATGGGGCGATCTGACCTACGCGGCCACGCCCCTGCCCGCTCTGGGCGGTGAGATCACCCAGGCCAACGCCTATCAGGTGGTCCCCCTGGCCGTCTGGGGGAACCCGCGGGCCAACGCCATTGCCCTCTCCGCCGATGGTCAGATCCTGGCCGTCGGCACGGACCTGGGCGCGGCCTTCTATGACAGTCAATCCTACGCCCTGCTCGCCCAACTCCGCACGCCCTACCCCGTGACGGCGATCGTCTATTCGGCAGATCAGGGCCTGATTGCGCTCGGCCAGCGGCAGGGCGTGGTGGATGTGATCACCAAAGCTGATCTGACCCTGCTCATCCGGCTCATCCCCTCCGGGCCTGAAGCCTTTGAAAATGCGGAGATTGAGCTGGCTTTTTCTCCCAACAGTGAAAGCCTGGCCCTGATGGCCCGGTCCGCTACGGAAGTCCGCCTCCTGCGCTGGTCCACCGAAAGCTGGCTGATCACGGCCAGCCAGACCCTGAATCAGGGCCGGGTCAGCTATTTGAGCGCGCCGCTGGACCTGGCCAGTGTGATTGACAGCCAGAATGACCTCCTGCTGCAATCCCTTTCCTATCCAGAGGAGAACGACCGCGTGAACCTGCCCGCTTCCGTCTCGCAGGCCTTTTGGAACACGATGGATACCTACGGCGGAGAAGTGGCCCCCGCCAGCGATGGGACTTTCATCCTGATCCATAACGGCTCGGCGGTTGCCGCCTGGCAGATTCTGGCCGATGAATACGATTACCTCCTGGATAACTACCCCAGCAGCATCCCCGACCCCTGCACCCAGGCCCCGGACAGCTGCCAAAACAGTGCGGGCGGCTTCTCCTGGGCTTGCCCTGCCGCCGAACCCATCCCGCCGATCGGATTGATCGCCCTGACGCCGGATGATGTGATGGTGCTGATTTCCCGCAACGACGGTTTGACCGAATTCCGCAGCGCGGCCGACGCCCGGGTCCTGTGGACAGTGGATGCCCAGTTCACCAGCGTCAGCTTTTCGCCGGGCGGCGAGTTCTTCTTTGGGCTGCGCCCCAACGGCGTGATCGAAAAGCGGGCTACCCTTGATGGCGAACTGATCGACTTTTTGGAGCAGTACCCCGGCGAATTGGCCGAGGTCCAATTTGCCCCGGATGGCAGCATCCTCGCCGCGGCCTACAGCGATGGCTGGGTGCGCGTCTACAGCACCGCCGATGGCCAGCTGCTCGGAGTATTAAATGGAAACGCCCGCTCGCTGGCCTTCACCGGCGACGGCAATTTCCTGGCCGCAGGTTTGGAAGATGGCACCATCCGCCTCTTCGATCTGCTGGCCGGCAGCTTTTCCGACTTGACGCCGCGGCACCTGGCTGCCGTCAATGATCTGGCTTTCTCGCTGGATGGCACCCAGCTGGTCGCCGGCAGCGCCGACTGCACCGTCAGCCTCTGGCAGGTGGCTGGCAGCTACCGGATCCGCCTGCTGAAACCCGGCGGACAGAACCCCTTCCAGGTCAGCCAGGTGGCGCAGGCCCGCAGCGGGAAATGGTTCATCGCGGCCGGAAACCAGCCAGGTTCCGTGACCTATGACCGGGCGGATTTTGCTTCGGCTGTCCTGGTGAACTTCGGGCCGTATACCGATCTCGACCTCTCGTCCGATGATGACTATTTGGCCCTCGCCGGGGAGCAGGTCTGGCTGCGCCGCCAAGCGGACAATCAACCTGTGCAAGCGCCGGTCCCCGTCACCGCAGCGGGCCTGGGCCTGACCTACAAGCTGGCCTTCAGCCCGGATAATTCCCTTTTAGCGGTCGTTTCCGAAGAGGCGCTGTCTTTCTGGTCTGTCGCGGACCAGGAAATCTTCGCCAGTATCCCCTACCCCCAGGCGGGCCATTTCTTCGGCGAGCCGGTGAGCCTGGCTTTCTCTCCCTATGGTGACCTGATCGCCCTGGGCATGGAGAACGGCTTGATCCAGATCTTCGGAATCCCCGCGCCGGCGGCGGAATAAGAGCCAAAACTTCACCCCCTCCCATCGAAAGGAAAGACCGATGTCAGAACGAGTTCTTTGCTATCAAAACAACGCTTTCCAGACCGGGTCCCCGGCGGCCGAAAGTGAAAACGGTCAACCCGAAGAGTTGCAGGACGTTGCCCATCTGCAGGAACTGACCCCCTATGGTCTGCTGCTGGCCAGCCTGGCCTTTGAAGGCAACCTGACAGCGAAACAACGCCAGGTCCTGCACCAGGTGGCCAAAGCCTTTCCCACCCGGCGGATGATTAAAACCGGCATTCAGGTCCAATCCAATTAACCCACTCACTTGAAAGGGACGACACCCATGAAACCTTCTGAACTGCTGACCGCCAGTGGCATCCTGTTCACTGACCAATATCAACTGACCATGGCCCAACTCTATTACAAGCTGGGTCTCCATGAGATCAATGCCCAGTTCGACCATTTCTTCCGCAGCTATCCCGATTACGGCATCCACAAAGCGGGATACTGCGTGAATGCCGGGCTGGACACGCTGATCGACTGGCTGCAGGAAGCCCGTTTTGGCGAAGAGGAGATCCAGTTCCTGCGCGCCCAGAAGAGCAGTTCGGGCAAACCGCTCTTTGAGGAAGACTTCCTCAAATGGTTGAAGGAGGGCTATTCCTCCCTGGCGATCAACCTCTATGCCATGCAGGAAGGCCGGGTGATCCATCCCAACGTACCGATCCATGTCGTTGAGGGGCCTCTGGCCGTGGGCCAGATCATCGAAACGGGACTGCTGAATATCGTCAACTATCAGATTTTGGTGGCGACCAAAGCCGCCCGGATCAAACACAGCGCCCGAGGACAGCTGCTGCTGGAATTCGGCATCCGGCGGGCGCAGGGATTCGGCGCCGTCCCTGGCACCCGCGCCGCCCTGATCGGCGGAGCGGATTTCTCTTCCAATGTCGGCACATCGCATGTCTTGGGTTTCCCGCCCAAAGGCACCCACGCCCACAGTTACGTGCAGGTGTTCCTTGGGCTGGGGCAGGGAGAACTGGCCGCCTTTGAGGCTTACGCCGATCTCTACCCCGATGACTGCCTCCTGCTGGTGGACACCATCGACACGCTCGGCTCCGGCGTGCCCAACGCGATCAAGGTCTTCGAAAAACTCAGGAAACAGGGCCACCAACCGGTGGGCATCCGCCTGGATTCCGGCGACCTCGCCCATCTCGCGATCAAAGCCGCCAAGATGCTGGATGATGCCGGTTTCCCGGATGTTTCCATCGTCCTATCCAATGACCTGGATGAGATGGTGATCTGGCAAATCATTACCCAGGTGCAGGAGGAAGCCGCCCGTTACGGGGTCGATCCTGACAGCCTGATCCACCGGCTGGTCTACGGCGTTGGGACCAAACTGATCACTTCGGGCGGCGATTCAGCCCTCAGTGGCGTTTATAAGCTGGTCGCAATCCAGCAGGAGGGCAGCTGGACTCCCACTCTCAAAATCTCCGAGAACATTGACAAAACCCTCAACCCCGGCAACAAGCGGGTCTGGCGGGTTTATGATGAGCGCGGCAAGGCCACCGCGGACCTGGTCTCGCTGTATAATGAGGACATTCCCAACCAGAGACCGCTCGAACTCTGCCACCCCACGCTGGCGACCAAACGCCGCACGCTGGAAAGCGATCAGATCGACCATATCGAAAAATTGCTGATCCCCGTGATCAAAGATGGCAAAGTCGTTGCAGACCGGCCGGAAATTCGAGAAATGCGGTCGGTGCGGGATAAGGATATCGACGCGCTCGACCCCGGCGTCCTGCGGATCATGAACCCCCATACCTATCACGTCTCCCTTTCCAGAAAACTCTGGGATTTGAAGCAGGAGATGATCAAAAAGACCCGGGACGAAGCCTGATATGGGATAACGAAAAGAGACCTTGCCCAAAAATGCAAGGTCTCTTTTCTATTTAATCCCTTCCGGAGGCGGCTAGCGAATGTCCTTCGCCCCTCCCAGATGGGCGGTGAACCAGTAGACCTCACCGGACTCAAAGCCCAACAGCACCCGATGCACCTCCTCCGCCTCGGCATAGAACCGCGCTCTCGGGAGCAGGTCATCATATGGCGGGTAGAAGGGCCGCAGATCGCTGACCAGCGTCTCGCCATAGTGCCCGATCAGGCTGCCAAGATCCGCTGCGGGGTCGCCAATTCCAGCCATGGCAAAGTCGATCACCCCATTGAGCCGCTGATTCTGGTGGTCATAGAGCAGGTGGTAGGGCCCAAGGTCGCCATGGATCAGCGCGGGCTGGAAATCAAAGAAATCCTTCTGATCCAGAGCCGGCCCGAAGACATCCGCCAGCCACTGCACCTGATGCGGGAGCAGGGCGGGGCAGACTTTTTCCTTCGCCCGCTCGTAGATATCCATCCAGGTCTCACGGGTCACCGGCGCCAGGGTTGACGGGATTTCCCAGCCCTCGGTTTGGACCGGGACGCCATGCAGCTCCCGCAGGAAGGTCCCCAGCTGCTCAGCGATGGCCTTCTGCTGATCTTTGCCGGCCTTCAGCCAATCCCGCCGCTGGAAATCCTCCCCTTCCAGAAGCTCATAGACCAGGATGCCGTTTTCATGCTTCACAGGACAAGGCACCTGCAGGCTGAGTTTGGGCTGCAGATAGCGCATCAGCTGCGCCTCCATCGCCATCAACTCTTTGCCGTAATCCGTCTCCGTGAAGCGGATCACCCATTTACGGTTGACGATCAGGACATCATTGACCAACCCTTCCTGAAATGGTTCAACATCCTGGATCTCGAGATCAGGCATGATGCGGTGGATTTGGGCTTGCCAGTAGTTTTCAGAATAAATCATTAAAGTGGTTCCTTCCTAACTACTGTTATAGTGGATTTGCTGTGATTAAATCAAGCAAAAAAAACATCTCCTGTCAGGATGAAATTCACTCCCTGTAAACAGTTGAACCGCCGGGCATAAACCTGGCGGCCAGCAGAACAATGATTTTGCGGTCCTCTGTCAGGGGGATTTGCCCATCTTCCGGTCAGGAGGCGTGCCGCTGCCCGTGGCGGTACTGGTCCAGCATGGATTTATCGGGCATCAGGATCGCCTGGGGATCACAGGCGCTCTTGCAGAAACAGCATCCGACGATGCAGTCAAAAGGCTCCACCACCTCCACGACCTTGGAGTCTTTCAGCTGAAATACCTCTTTGGGACAAACCTCGATACATTTTCCGCAGCCATTGCAGAGTTCGGATGAAACGGTCGGGAACCAGGGGATCTGCTCCCTGGGGATGCCTTGCCAGGTGCCGTAATTCTTTGGAACAACTTTCCGCCCCTGAGACCGCTGCTCATAATACTGCTGATATTCCCTGCCCAGGGCCGCTTTGTAATCTTCGATCGCCGGCCGAGGGATGAAATTATGCTGTTTGATCGTCCTGATCAACCGCTCCAGAGTCTCGGGGGTTGCCGGTGGGCATTGCGCCTCAAAAAGCTCTGCATAAGCCTCTTCCAGCCCCAAGAGACCGGCGGGCGCACCGCCAATCTGGACCATCCGGTAGCTCAACTTATTCGCCATGACAACCCTCGCTTTCCACCATGAGATCAGCCGCTCGCTGTTTGAGATGAGTCAGCATCGCCAGCAAGCCATTATTCCGTTCAGAGGCCAGTTTCCAGATCTGGAGCTGGTCGAGGAACTCCAGGTTGAGAGATGGCAGATCAGCCGGATCGCAGTTTTCGACTACTCGGACCAGTAAGGCGGCAATCGCTTTGATTACCAGGGAGTCCGAATCCGCCTGGAGCTTGAAACGCCCCTCTTCACAACTCAACCGGAACCACAGGTCCGACTGGCAGCCATGCACCTTGTTCGCCTCCGTCTTCAGCCCCGGCGGCATAGAAGGCAGGGCTTCCCCCAGGGCGAATAAATGGACGTATTTTTCATCCACCGTGTCAAATCGTTCAAATTCCGCGACAATCTCATTTGTGATGGCGTCAATGGAATTCACTGTTCTTCTCCTCTAATTCCTTACCGTTATTATATCAATCCATGCGGTTATTTGCATATATAAGATAAGGCCTATCTCAAATTGGACAAACCTCACACACAACCCCGATCAGATAAGAAGTTCACGGGCGTTCCATCCACAGAATCTTATAAAATCGAAATCTGAACGTCCGTGCCCGACTTGAGGAGACCATTCATCAGAGCGGGGCGATAGGGTAAGTCGAATGGCGGAAGTCGAATGCGGAAAGTCTGTCAAGGCAGGAACTGTTAAGGTGGGAAGTCTGCACTGGATCAAGATTTTACGATACAATTAATTTCCCTGGAAAGATAGGCCATTTTCCACACAACTCAACTCTTGTGAAATTCTAAAACAAGGAAGAATGCGATGCAATGGATTCGGGATTATGAGCCCAACCCCGGAAGAACAAAAGCTTATCGAACAGCCATGATCATCACGCTGGCTGGAAATATCCTGCTGGCTGTGGCGAAAGGCCTGGCATCTTACTACACAGGCAGTGTCGCCCTCTATGCGGATACCGCAAATTCAATCTCGGATGTAATCTATTCCCTGGCGATGGTCGTCGGGATCTGGATGGCCATTCAACCCCCTGACCTTTCCCACCCTCAGGGACATTCCCGGTTTGAGCCGCTGGTCGGCCTCCTGGTGGCCGCGATGATGGCAATTGCGGGCTATGAAGCCCTGCGCTCCTCCATTGCGCGTTTCCTATCCGGGGGTGAAGCCATTGCGATTGACCTGCCGATGATCGTCCTGTTGGCCAGCGCGGCCTTGAAAGCGGGGATGTTCCTGATCATCACCCGGATCGCAAAACAGGTTCAGAGTCCCTCCCTCAAAGTCACCGCAAAAGACAATTTAAGTGACGTCCTGACATCCATCGCAGCTTTCGCCGGTATCCTGGGGTCCAACTGGATCCACCCTTTGCTGGACCCGGCCGCAGGCGTCCTGGTGGCCCTGTGGATCTTCCGGGCCGCCTTTGAAGCCGGCAAGGAAAATATGGCCTACCTGACCGGCGCCGGTGCGAACGAAGAACTGCGGGATAAGATCATTGACACCGCGAAGAACGTCCCAGGGGTGTTGCGGGTTCACCACATGATGAGTGATTATGTCGGCCCTAAGCTGGTCGTGGATATGCACATCAACCTGCCCGGAGATAAAGCTTTGGACGAAGTCCACAAGATCACGGATCACGTGATCGAGGCGCTGGAGGCGCTGCCTGAAATTGACCGGGCCTATGTGCATGTCGAACCGGATGAGGATTCCCCCGCTGCCCGACCAAAAGTAGATTAATCCATCTCGATTATAAAAACCGGAGACGAAGTTGAAGTCGTCTCCGGTTTCCTTGTTTAGCCATAAATCACATTTTGGAGCAGGAAGCGCTCAATCGCTTTGTAATAGGCCTTGAGGGTGTCCGATTTGCGGAAGCCATGCCCCTCACCGGGATAGAGGTGATATTCATAGGTCACGCCGTTCGCTTTGAGGGCGCTCACGATATCTTCGGATTGGCTGGGCGGGACGACTTTGTCCTCCTCGCCCTGGAAGACAATCACCGCATCCCTGATCCGGTCGGCATGGAAAACCGGCGACCATTCATGGTATTTCTCAGCCGCTTCCGGCAATGCCCCCACCAGAGAATCCGTATAGCGCTCTTCAAATTTATGGGTGTCCATCGCCAGCGTGAAGAGATTGCTGACGCCGTAGGAACAGATCCCGGCTTTGAACAAACCAGGATAGTGGATCAGCGCGTTCAAGACTGTATAGCCGCCGGCGCTGCCTCCTTTGATAATCAGTTTCTTCGGGTCTGCCAGGCCCTGGTCCACCAGCGCTTTAGCCCCTTCCGCCGCGTCCAGCACATCGAAATGCCCCCAATTGCCTTTGAGGGCGTCCCGATAGCTGCGGCCGTAACCGGTGCTGCCGCGGTAGTTTACTTCCAGATAGCCATAGCCGCGGCTGGTGAAAAAAGCGGCATCCAGGTGGTAGCCGATCCCCACCGCGCTGGTTGGTCCGCCGTGAATATAGATCACGGCCGGAGGCAGCCCCGGCCCCTCGTAGCAGCCGTTGGCCGGAGGGGAATAAATCCCATAAACCCTTGCGCCATCGCTCGCTGCCCATTGGATCTCGACCGGCTGCGGCAGGTCCACCTGGGGAATCGATTCCGCCGTGCTGCGCTGGTGAATTGTGATGGACTCTCCATCCAGGCTGATCACCCGCCCGGAGATCTGCGGCGAACTCGCCAAAAGCGCAATTTGCCCCCTCATGCTCACATGCGGCTGGCTCAGTGAGGTGTATTCCGCCAGGCCCAAATCCGTGACCTTGCCGGAGACGATGTCCACCTGCCGGAGGCCAACCCTGCCGGAATCGCCCTGCAGGAAAACGATCTTCCGGCTGTCGGGCATCCACCCCTGTACCACCACGCCCTGCACCCAGGCCGGGTCAAGCAAAGAGGCGTCCGCGATCAGGGTTCGAATTTCACCAGTCTCCAAGTCCCGCAAGACCAGCTGATCCCATTCCCCTTCGTTCTGGATGTAGCTCAGGTAACGCCCGTCCGGGGAAAAAGCGGGCTGCAGGATCGGCGTCTCCGGCCCGCCAGCCCATTGCTCGACCGAGGTGATCCGGGGAATATCGCCCGCCAGGTCCGCCGCCATCAGCCGGGCGCCATCCCAGGGCATATTGGGATGATCCCACTCCACCCAGGCCAGACGCTTGCCGGAGGGATGCCAAACGGGCTGCATATAAAAATCAGCGCCCTGAGCGAGTATCTGCGGCCAGAGCTTGCCGGCCGTATCCACCCAAGCCAGGACATCGCTGCCCTCATAGGTGTGAACAAAAGCGACAAAAGCGTTGTCCGGCGAGAGCGCCGGAGAAGCCAGCCCGCCAAAAGCCGGCGTGATCGGCCGCGGGAAGCCTTTTCCCAGGTTACGACGATAAAGCCGGCCATCGCTGGCCGAAAAAATGATGAGGCCATTTTGGATCGCAAACTCGCCGCCGCCATAGCCAACCCCGCCGCGCACATTGACCTCACCCGAAAGTTCATAGGGCGCTTCGCCCAGAGGCTGCGCCATCAGGACTCCCCGCCCGGATCGTCCCTCGAGCCAGACCAGGGTTTTGCCATCCGAATCCCACTGCACATCGTTCAGGCGGGTTTCAGCCCCGATCAGCTCAGGTGTGATCGGGCTTTTCCAGGTGCCATAGGCCTGCCGAATTTTCTTTTGGGCTTTATCCATTTTTCTATCCTTCCGACTGGGTTGCTGCTTACAGATTCTTGAAAAAGGTCTTTTCGAGAGCTTTCCGGGGTTTGTAACCGGTCATCCGTTCCACCAGCTTGCCATCCTTGAAAAGCATCACCGTGGGTACACCCATCACGGACTGGTCCATGGCCAGCTGAGGGGATTGGTCCACATCCACAGTGTAAAAATCTACCCGGTCCTGGTATTCGCCGGCCAACTCCTCGAGCACGGGCTCCAGCAGCCGGCAGGGACCACACCAGGGCGCCCCAAACTCCAATAAAACGGGTTTATCGGCGTTTAATACTTTTGATTCAAATTCATCCTGCCCCAAGGGGGTCAATTCCGGCATGCGCGCTCCTTTCTTTTGCAGTAATGTTTCCTGACTTAAATTTAACTTTTACCTGGGCCATTGACTTCCGCCGTTTCATTATTCTATTCGACAATCCTGAATTTAACCATACCGGGTTTAATTAATCCTCAGAAAAATATGACAATAAGCAATCGCTAATTGTCCTGCCCGAGGAAAAAGCTGACAGCCGGCCTTATAAAGGCCTCCGGTAGAATAAACCTCTGAATCAAGAAATTAACCATCTCTATACCCATATACGCTAAGCTCTCTTGTGCTAGAATGACGGTAACCACTTTTTAAATAAAAAGAAACAACAATATGGATGGGGCAGCCCTATTACAAACGGGGCAAAACCGGCTTCGGGTTTGGAGGAACAGTCTAAGGGTTTGCACATCCAGACCAGCCGGGAAACCGCCATATAGACCTTGTTAACGGCTATCCAGCCCGAAAATTCGCCGACCTTCCGGAAAGGAAAAACAGGCGGGTGGCGGGAACATTTCAATGATGAACACGTCAAAATCTTCAAAGAAATCACTGGGGACTTGTTGATCACCCTGGGATACGAAACTGATAATGACTGGTAAATAACAACACGAAATTATTCTCTCCGCAGGCATGCCTCGGGCAGGCAGCGCCTGCGGAAGCCCACCATCCTCTCCTGGTTCCCTATCTCGTGCGGAAGGGATGCGTCTCATTAAGCTCTCTTAAAATTTCTCCCCCATATTGACGCTGGGTGGGTCGCGTGCTACAATAATGGCCTGATTATGGGCGTGTAGCTCAATGGTAGAGCAGTGGCCTTTTAAGCCATTGGTTGGGAGTTCGAGCCTCCCCACGCTCATATTTGTATTTAATCCCCAGCTCCATTTTGGTCAGCACGCGGCCTTCCAATCTAAAGCTTAATCACCCTTTAATCCCTAATCCAGCTTCGAAATGCAATTTATGGAGTAAGATTACTTCTGTTCCGACCCAACTCATCATCTTCAGGAATGATCTAAAATTTAAAGAAAATGAGTAAATTAAAAGAAGGCAGCAAAATCTTAATTGCAAATGACTCAGTGGGAATTACAGGCGTTCAGGTATCGACCAAGAATCTCTCCAAAGAAATGAAAAAAAGGGGGTACAAAGTTGTACTGCTGCAGCCAACGGATAAAGAATTTCTAAATATCACGGTCCCCATTGAAAAACAATTCCAATGGACTCTTTTCGCAACTCCGGTTGTTGCCAAAAGAATTTTAAATGAAAAACCGGATGCCATATTGATTACAACGGTTGAAGCTCCAATAGGTAAAGCAACCAGAGATGTCTGCCGGATTTTAGAATCCAGAAAAGTTGCCAAAGAGTGCCCTTTCACATTGATGTATACGACCAATCACGGCATATCGATTGATAAAAACATTGATAACGCAATTTTTAATAACACCCTGGCAGCCAAACCCAATCTGAAGAAGGCTGAAGAGCAAATCATTAACGCGATCGAAAGTGAGTTCTTAAGAAACCGGTTTTCTGGCGCAAAACGAGTCCTCGTGAATTCAAAAAGTTCAAAAGAAAAACTGAATGAAATTGGAATCGACAACGTCACCGTCGCACCCAGGGGGATCGATCTCAAGGTCTACCACTTTCCCACACCCAGGGACGAAAATCCCTACTTAAATTACGAGTGGTATCAGGAAGATCCAAAACCCATTCTCCTGTATTTAGGCAGAGTGGCTTTTGAAAAAGATATTCACCTTTTCCTGGAAGGCGAACATCCTGAATACCATCGAGTCGTTGTCGGTCCGGGGCCGGCACTCAACACTCTTAGGAATAAGTTTGGGGCCGATCAGAGTATTCATTTTGTGGGACCCGTCCCCAATAAAGAGGCCCCCAATTTCTTTATGCATGCCAGACTGAGTTTCTTCCCGAGCAGCTTTGATACCTTTGGCTTAACGATCATTGAGTCGGCGGCATGTGGCACCCCGGTGGTTGCTTTTAAGGTTCCCGGCCCCAAGGATGTGATCAAAGAGGGTGTGATGGGGATAATGGTTAAAGAGGGCCACTCCCTTTTTAAGGGCTTATCCAGGGCTTTGGAAATCAACCGCAGAGAGTGCTCTGAATATACAAGGAAAAAATATTCCTGGAAGAAATCAGCAAAGAAAATTTTGGAAAACCTTTATCCGATAAAATGGGAAAAAGAAAAAGATTGAGACCCTCACCCCACGCCAGCAGCTCTTCTAACAACTGGGCCTACAGAAACTCCGGGACCAGAAACAAGACTACCGGAAAACTCATTTAGAAAATCATTCATCCGTTGTTCATTCTTAAGCGGGATAGTAAAGACCACCCGCTTTTCGGCCCTCGAAGCAATCCGCCAAACCTTGGATTGCCAGCCGGGAGACATCCTCGAAAATCAAAAGGATGGTGAGGTATAAGAAAACTGGCAGGTGAGAAATATAATCGCTGGTTGATTTATTCCATAAAAAACCAATCTATGGATCACTCAACAGCACCCCTTGAGGTTTTGTTTTCTTTATCCCTCACTCTCTTCTTACGCTCGCCTTAAACTCTCTCTTGGTAAGATTTTAATGTAACCAACCTCAGGGGGGCAGCATGCTGCCCCCCATTTCGTAGTCTGCCGAAGGTTCTCTTTCGGCCACTATTGGTTTATTGATGGTGAGCTATGACCGGTGCATTAGATTTTCTGGTCAATTTAATGGTGAGGCTTTACGATCCGATGCACACCCTGGCGGTGATCGTTGGGCTTGTATTTACCATCAGCGGTGTGATGGACCTCTACATTGATTTCAGCCACATCGCTTGGCACATCCGGCGTTTCTTCCACCGCAAGGAGATCCAGCCCCTGACGATCGAACGCCTGGAGGCGCGCGAAGAGCAGCGGATAGCCATCTTCATCGCGGCCTGGCACGAAGCGGATGTGATCGCCAGTACCCTCACCAACGCCTGCAAGACCATTCGCTACAAGAACTATGACATCTTCGTGGGCACCTATCCCAACGACCCCGACACCCAGCGCGAGGTTGACAAGGTCGCCCGGGTGAACGCCCATGTGCACAAAGTCGTCACGCCCGACCCGGGGCCAACAAATAAGGCCTCCAACCTCAACCACGTCTTCAATGCGATCCTCGATTACGAGAGCAGGACCGAATCCTATTTCGACATCATCGTGATGCACGACTCCGAGGATGTGATCCATCCCTATTCCCTGCTGGTCTACAATTACCTCATGCCCCGGAAGGACATGATCCAGATCCCGGTCTTCCCCTTGCCGCTCCCACTGAATAAAGTGACCCACTGGACCTATGCGGACGAATTCGCCGAGAACCACACTAAGATCCTGCGGGTGCGGGAACTGAACGAGGGCTTCGTCCCCTCCGCGGGCGTCGGCACAGGCTTCACCAAGCGCGCCTTCCAACAGCTGGCCCTCTCGACCCAGGAGATCTTCTCGCCCGATACCCTGACGGAAGATTACCAGCTTGGCCTGCAGATGAATCTCCAGGGGATGGAGGCGGCCTTCGTCAATATCCGCATCCCCCCCTCCGAAGCCCACCCCAGCAAACAGGCCCCGACGGAATGGGTGGCCACCCGCGCCCTCTTCCCCACGGATTTCAAACAAGCCGTCAAACAGAAAACCCGTTGGAATATCGGCATCATCCTCCAAGGCTGGAAAAACCTCGGCTGGCGGGGTTCCCTGGGGGTCAAATGGGACCTCCTGCAGGACCGCAAGGCCCTGGTCTCCACCCCCATCAATTCCCTGGGCTATCTGGTCTTCCTTTATTTTGTGACCTATCAGTTGGTTAAATATTTCTCCGGCGCTTCTATGCCGGTCCTGATCCCGAAAGGGACTTTCCTCTATACGCTTGTGTTGATTTCCACAGTGTTCATGGTCTGGCGCTTAATAAACCGGGCTTTGGCCGTCAACAAAATCTATGGCTTCTGGCCCGCGGTCACCTCCATTCCCCGGTCAATCTGGGGCAATGTGATCAACTTTACGGCCATCTCCCGAGCGGTTTACCAGTATTTTGACAACAAACTCCACAAGAAAGAAGTGGCCTGGGATAAGACAGACCACGAATTCCCCTCCATCGTTGCGGATGAAGAACCGGAGACCAAAGAGACCAACGAGGAAAAAATCAACGACATTTTTCACCTGCCTTACGAGCTGCCCGAGAAGAATTTCATCCGAATGTTCACCGACCGGCTTGAGGCGGCGGATAAATGGGGCAAGATCAAGCTTCTGGAAAGCATCCCCCGGGAATATGGCAACAAGCTCTTCCCCCATTTCCACCCCTATCTCTCCGACCCGGATTGGGAAGTGCGGGCCGCGGTCTGCCGGAGCCTGAGCTTCCTCCAGCTGCCCCAATCCATCCCCTACCTCAAAACGGCAGCCACCGATAAGGATTGGGTCGTGCGCAGCAACGCTGTGCGAGCCTTGGGAAAATTCGGTGAACAAGGCGAAACCGCGCTGCTGGAACTCCTGGAAGGTGAGGATAATTACGCCCGCGATGCCGCCCGGACCATTCTAGAACAGCAGGGTTTCCTGGACCAGCATCTGACCGCTCTAGACAGCGCAGATTTCAAGACCAGGAGCAGGGCACGCCACTTCTTCCTGAAACTGGCCGAGCTGGGACAATCCCCCATCGCCAAAGAAGTGGTCAAGAAATATCATCTGGATGAAAAACCCCCAACCTTTGGGGACCGTCCGGAATCGGAGTCAAAAGAATCCGAGCATCCTCTGCCCGGCGAGGCATTGAATCACCGGGAGAGTCCCTAGAAACAAACTATCCGGATAAACGCAAGCTCATGGTGGGGAAGGACCATGAGCTTATTTTTGTCTGATTCGCCAGGCTAGGATCACGCTCGCTGCGGTCAGCAGGGTCAGGATGACAATCCCCAAAGCCTCTGGGCTAAAAGCCGGCGGTTCGTTATCGAACAGGCTGGCAATGATGACGATCAATAGGCCGCAGCACCAACCGACGAGATAAGCCTGCCAAGGGCACATGGAATCCCTTTCATCAGCTGCTCCTCCTGAGTGAGAAAAGGGGTATTCGGTTTGCGATGGATTGGGTTTTTGTTGCCTGCCGCTGTCTGTCACCTTCATCAAATTAAAATCAGAGTCAAGTGGGCAACCTCATCCCCCTTCAAGCGATCAGGTAAATCCTTTGGCCCTCATCTTGCAACCTGATTTCTTAATCGTTCGATCAAGTATTTTTGGAGCCGGCATGATCCCTTTTCGCAGAAATGTTGCCATTGCCATAGATGGAGGCGGTATCCGGGGCGTGATTGTCACCCAGGCCTTGGCCGTGCTGGAGGATCACCTCCGCCAACCCGTCCACGACATCTTCCGCCTGGCCGTGGGCACTTCCACCGGTTCGATCATCTCGGCCGGGATCGGCGCGGGACTCACAGCCCGGCAGATGACCCGGCTTTACCGCGAAATCGGCGCTTCGGTCTTCCCCAGCACCTGGCGCAAATGGTTCTTCCCCCTGACCCGTTACCGCTATTCCGCCCGGCCGCTCAAACACGCCCTGAAGAATCACTTCGGCGCAATGAAAATGTCCGAATTCTGGCAATCCCCCTCCCCGACGGATGTCGTGATCACGTCCTACGACCTGGTGGAAAACCGCACCCGGTTTATCAAGCCCTGGAAGGAAGAATACCAGGCTTGGTCCGTCGCCCAGGCTGTGCAGGCCTCCTGCACCGTTCCCACTTATTTCCCAGTGGTTGATGGCCGCTACATTGACGGCGGCGTGGGCGCCTACAGCAACCCCTGTTACGTCGCGGCCTATGAAGCGCGGGAGTGCCTGAATTGGGACCCCAGCGAGACAACCCTGATCAGTATTGGCACCGGCCGATCGCCCTACAACTTTGACCCCCGAAAGACGCCCAAACTCTGGGCATGGGACTGGCTCGCCAAGACCGCCGATGTCTTCCTGCAATCCGCCTACGACCAGCAGGTGCACCTGGTGGAGACCCACTTCAAAGGTCTGGATTTCCGCCGCTTCCAGATCGACCTGGACGAAAACATCCCCATGGACAACACCCATCAAATGGACCGCTTGGCCGGTTATGGCACCGCCCTGGGCCGGATGATAGTCGGCGACCAGGTGGACCCGATCCAGGGGATCAGCCTCAAAGAGCGCAGCGGCCGCTAATCAAAGCGGATTTTGACTGCCGCAAACCCCAAAACTTTACCCGCCTGATAAATTTTCCCGATTCCTGAGCTTTCTGATGACCACCCGGGTTGCCCAGGCCAGCCTCCCGATCGCGCCGACAGCCAAATAGAACAAAATCACCTGATAGGACCCGATTCCGAAATAGAGCGGATTCGTTTGCGAGAAAGGCCAGAAGGGGGTCATCTCCGGGTAAATCAACGCGTCCAAAAGCACATGACTGACCGTTCCAAAGAGCGCGCTCAGGTTGGCCACCTTCCAGGGGACTGCCACCGCCCGTCCATCCCGGCCAATCTTGAGGAGTTTCGCCAACCCTTCGATCGCGAATTTCCCGCTGACCGAGGTCAGCGCGCCCAACCCGAGCGCCGCGAGAAAGGTGTGCGACCAGCCGTGAACCTTGCCGAGCTGCGTGAGCATCACGACCAGCGGCTGCAAATCCATCACCACCTGCGCCCAGGCAAAGATCAAGAAGCTGAATTTCTTTTCGGAAACAGCTTTAACAGGAACAGCAATCCCCAGATGAATAGGCGTGAATGGCATGGTTCCATTTCCTTGTTGTAAATGGACTGTTCATTGGCTCGTTAATCTGGGCGCTTACTCCGTTATGCCACGGTCTGGATTTTTGTTGGAATCCTTCTTCCAGAAGAAAATGATCCCAATAATGGGGACTACCACGAAGATAAGGTATTCGTAAATCTGCAAATTATCATAGCCCCTGATCCCAGGTAAAAGCAGGAGAATCACAATGCACAAAACTTTTAAGGCAATAAACTTGATGTGTTCCCAGGAAGTTTTTATTTTAGCCTCCCAATTTGCCATTGATTCTTCTGTAATTATAGGCCTAAAAGGAGTTCTTTGCCTTTTCTGTTACCTTATGTTCATCACAAGACAGCAATAAATAGATAGATGTTATCCAAATGCCCATCCCCCTTTCATAACTCCTACACATCTTCTTCACAAGCGTCCCCTATACTGTGTTCAGTGCGTTGTGATAAAAAATCCATCCGCCCTGGCGGATTGACAGCTGCAACAAGGAGTGAAGATGAACACCAAAAAAACAACTGCTTTAAAATTTGCGGGGTTAGCCCTGCTGATCGGATTGGCCCTGACTGCCTGCTCGACAGTCAGCGCTAACCCAGAAGCGAGTCTGGCCGAACCCGTTGCCGCAGAAGCCGCGGCTGATGAGGACAAGGCTGAAATTGAAGCACTGTCCATGACTGAAGAGGCGCTTGAGGAAGAGACCGCTAATCCCAGCCCAGCCAACGCAGCCCTGCATGCCAGCGGCCTGACTCTGGCCGAGGTGGACAGCCTGCTCTATATGCGCGAAGAGGAAAAATTGGCGCATGATGTCTATGTGACGCTCTACCAGGCCTGGGGAACCCCTGTTTTTCAGAACATCGCCAACAGCGAACTGAGCCACACGGACGCCGTCAAGAAGCTGCTCGATATCTACGGCCTGGAAGACCCGGCCGTCAGCACACCCCTCGGCGTCTTTGTCAACGCTGACCTGCAAGCCCTTTATGATGAGCTGATCGCCTGGGGCAGCCAGTCTCTGGCCGATGCCCTCAAGGTCGGCGCAGCGATCGAGGAGATTGACATCCTTGACCTGCAGCAGAGCCTGGAGAAGGTGGGCGCCGCGGATATCCGGCAGGTTTATGAGAACCTCCTGGCCGGCTCAGAAAACCACTTGCGGGCTTTCACCTCCGTGCTGGCACAGCAGACCGGCGAGACTTACGTGCCCCAGTACATGGACCAGGCCGCCTATGATGCCATTCTGGCCGCCCCCGCTCAGACCGGTATGGGCCTCAGCCAGGGCGGTGTGCGCGGCGGCGGAAAACGGCCGTAAGGAATTGAAATTCATTGAGATCCATTGGCCGCCCAATAATTGGGCGGTTTTTATTATTAGTCAGGAGAGGGTGGGATTCGAACCTGAAATACCTTGCGGCATCAACCAAAACATCAGGCCAACAAAAGACCACCTGCATTCACAGGTGGTCTTTTTAAGAGCGGAGAGGGTGGGATTCGAACCTGAAATACCTTGCGGCATCAACCAAAACATCAGGCCAACAAAAGACCACCTGCATTCACAGGTGGTCTTTTTAAGAGCGGAGAGGGTGGGATTCGAACCCACGGTACCTTGCGGTACACACGCACTCCAAGCGCGCGCATTAGGCCGGACTATGCTACCTCTCCATCAGCGCCCTATTTTAAAGGCGACGGCTATTATACCAGATTAGTGTCAAGGTGGGAACACTTTTTCAAGACACTGTTTCAACACACTTTTTCAAATTTTCGGAGAGTTAAGCTGCATCAGCCTTGGTCTGGTCGCACTCCGGCAGAGAAAGTGTACCGGACCCTTCCCCTTCATAGCCGGGTTCAACAGCCGACCAGCTATAGCCATCAAGTCGTATACTATTATAATAAAGGAGGCAAAATGTCTGAACACAAAAAGCACGTTCCCTGGCTGCTCTATCCCTTCTACCTGATCTGGCGTCTGCTGATCTGGGTCATCCGGACCACTGGCCGGCTGATCGGCGCGATCCTGGGCCTGGTCCTGCTGATTGCGGGCATCGCCATCTCGCTCACCGTGGTCGGCGCCATAGTCGGAATTCCGCTGGCCATCTTCGGTTTTCTCCTGATCCTGCGCAGCCTGTTCTAACCACCCTTTGAAATAAAAAAGAGAGACGTCTACCAGGGGTAGAGGTCTCTCTTCGGCTCTCATTTTCCTAATATCAGGGGATAGTCCAGGTCAGGTAATCCAGCGAGAGGCTCTCACCAGCCGATGCTTTGATCAGGAACCTCCCGATCAGGTCACCGGAGGTCTGATAACAGACCGCCGTCCCGGCCGGGACGCTTGCAAAACCGATCGCATTGCCATTCAGATTCGCATTCACACAATCAGCATACGCCGGGGCTGCCTCACTCACCGCCGCCCAGAGCACAGCGTTAAGGGGCGTCAGCACATAGTTCGGGTCACCGCCGAACGTAAAGCTGAAATCAGCCCTTGTTTCGTCGGCGGGGTTCAAAACGCCGGCATCCAGGTCCAACCGGTCGCCGTCCACCAGGCTGACGCTCCCCTGCTGATAAGGGGCGGGCGTGGACGTGACCGTCGGCGTGAGGGTCGGCGTGCTGGTGACAGCCTCAGAAACCTCAATCCGCACCCAGAAAGGCGCATCGCCATTCGGGCCGATCCCGAACAGATTTCCCTCCGGATCGCTCAACATCCAGTTGCTCTGATAGACGCCGGGCTTGGTTGGGGCCTGCATCTCCACCGTCACATCAATTTCCTGCCCCGGTTGGACTTCGCCCGTCAGCGCCTGGGTCTGATAAGCGCCCAAGCTGTTGCCGGAAAAGAACACCACCGTATAAGCGCGGGACCAGGCGCAGGAGCCGTCGTTTTCCAGCCGCCAGGTCTTGGAGAAGGTCTCGCCAGGGGCCAGGATGGTGTCATCAGGGATGGTCACGTCAAAGGGATGACCGGCTGCGGCCTGGTTGCAGGTTTTTTCCGCGGTCGGAGTCTGGATCGAAGGCCGCGTCCGGTCAATGGTCGGCTCCGGAGTCCACGAGCCAACCGGCGTGATCGTCGGGCTTGTCAGCGCATTCTGCGTCTGGACGGCATCCTGGGTGACCTGATATTCAGCGGTCTGATACAATGCCGTCGCATCCAGAGTGAGCGCCGCGGTGGGCGTGTCACTTTGTTTACAGGCCGCCAACAGCGCAGCGCAGAGCAGGCCGATAAATGCAACTTTCCTTAATTTTTTCATTCTTCTGGATTTTACCTTATTCAGTCCGTTACAAAGCGGGCAATTATAATACAATTAGGGTGCCTTGTCAGGAACTGGAGATTCAAGTATAGTTCTAAAATCACCTGGGAACCCAATAAAAAACTGAGATTTCGCCAATCCAGAAAAAAATATGATGACATCAAACTCAAAAATTAACACCTGGTTGGACCGGCCGGTTTTTTCAATCTGGCCGCGCTTCACGATCTACCACCTGATCGTCAGCCTGATCCTGATCACGACCGTCCTCAGCCGCTTTATCATGCTGGGCGAGCGGGTCATGAGCCACGACGAGACCAATCATGTCGTCCCGGCCTACACCTACTATCAGGGCGGCGGCTACACCTACGATCCGGTGACCCACGGCCCCCTGCAATTCCACCTGATCGCCCTGTCCTACACCCTTTTCGGCGACAGCGATTTTTCAGCGCGGATGCCGGATGCCGTCTTTGGCGTCGCGGTGGTGGTTTTTGCAATCTTCGCCTTCAGGCGCTATCTCGGCCGGCTGGGCGCGCTGATCGCCGGTTTCCTGCTCACTATCTCGCCCTACATTTCATTTTACAGCCGCTACACCCGCAATGAAATCTATATCGTCTTATGGGGAATGGCGCTGATCTGGGGCGTGCTGCGCTATCTGGAATTCGGCAGGAAGCGCACTCTGATCTTCCTCACGGTCATCACCGCTTTACACTTCACCGATAAAGCGACCTCCTATATCTTCACAGCGGAGATCCTGATCTTCCTCGCGCTGGTCTTCATCACCCGCATCCTGACCAAACCCTGGGCCAAACAAACTCTCCGAACGCTGTTCCTGGTCGTCGTCGGCATCACGATCATCGCCGGGATGGCGGCCGTTGCGGTGGGGTACGATGCCCTCACCAATGCCCCCGAGAAGGAAGGCGACATCGGGGTAATGCTCAACACCCTTCCCGCCTCCACCCGCGTTCTGATTGGCGCACTGGGATTGTTAATGCTCGCCGGGCTGGTCGCCGCGGCGATTCTGCTGGTGAAAGGCATCGGCTGGCACGGCATCCGCGACGAGCGCACCTTTGACCTGTTGATCCTGCAGGGAACCTTCGTCCTGCCCCTGCTGGCTGCCCTCCCAATGGACATTCTGGGCTTCAACCCCCTGGACTATTCCAATGCCGGAATTCTCAACGCGGTCCTGTTCCTGATTCCCTTGTTTATCATCGCCGCGCTGATCGGTCTCTGGTGGAACTGGAAAACCTGGCTCGTCAATATCGGCATCTTCTGGGGGATTTTCATCCTCTTCTACACGTCGCTCTTTACCCAGGGCGCGGGCTTTGCCAAGGGTCTAATGGGCGCCCTGGGCTACTGGATGGCGCAGCAAGGCGTCACCCGGGGCACCCAGCCGCTCTATTACTATGCCTTCGTTCAAATCCCGCTCTATGAATACCTGCCCGCATTCGGCACCCTTCTGGCGGCCATCATGGGCCTCTCATTGAGCCTCAGGTCGCGCAGCAAGCGGCGTGAAGATGCCGTTCTCAGCGCCGAGGGCGAGGCCGCTGAACCGGCGCAGGAAACCATTGTTGCAGAACCTGCCCTCCCAGCGGAAACGGTGGATGTGGAAAACCAACCCGCGGGCAAATCCACCCGGATCGTGGACAACGAAGGGGAAGAGCGGAAACCGCCTGTCCTGGCTCTCCTGCTTTACTGGTCCGTGATGAGCCTGGTCGCTTTCAGCTTTGCCGGGGAAAGGATGCCCTGGCTGACCACCCACATCACCATGCCGATGATCCTCGCTTCGGGCTGGAGCTTCAGCCGCCTGATCGAATCCTTCCCATGGGAGCACTTCAAACGTTACCGCGGGTGGCTGGTCCTGCTGATCGGGATGATCTTCGTCCTGACCACCTTCCAAACCATCGGCAATCTGCTGGGGGCCACACCGCCCTTCCTGGGCAACACCCTGGCAGAACTGCAAGCGACCAGCACCTTTTTGATGGCCCTCCTCGGGATGCTCGGTTCCGGCGTCGGTCTCTACTTCCTGCTGCGGGGCTGGAAGTTCAACCAGGTTGCCAAACTGGGCCTGATCCTCTTCATCGCCATCCTCTCCGTGCTGACGATCCGCACGTCCTTCCGCGCCAACTTCATCCTCTACGATACAGCCGAAGAATTCCTGGTCTATGCCCATGCCTCGCGGGACCCAAAAGACGTCCTGGAACAGGTGGAAGAGATCAGCAACCGGCTGACCGGCGGCAAAGGGATCGAGGTCGCTTACGACAACGACCTGCTTTACCCCTACTGGTGGTACTTCCGCGATTACCCCAACAAGCGCTATTACGCCGATAACCTCACCCGTGATCTGGAAAACGCGCCGATCATTCTGGTGGGTTCGGATAATTACGGCAAAGTGGAACCGATCGTCGCGGATAATTACATCCAATATGACTACACCCGGATCTGGTGGCCCATGCAGGGCTACTTCAACCAGACCTTTACCAGCATCTGGAACGCGCTCAAGGACCCCCAGATGCGCACGGCTCTTTGGCAGATTTGGCTGAACCGCAACTATGAGCCTTATGCGACGCTGACGGGCAGCACCACCCTCACCCCAGAGACCTGGCAGCCCTCGGCCGGCTTCCGCATGTACATCCGCAAGGATGTGGTCTCGGAGATTTGGGAATACGGCGCTTCGCCGGTCACGCTCGAACCAACGGTGGACCCCTATGAGGAGAACACCCTCATTCTGGAAGCCGACCGGATCATCACGGGCAACGGGCAATACCTGCTGGACGCGCCCAGGGACATCGCTTTTGCGCCCGATGGCACGCTCTATGTCACCGATTCAGCGAACAACCAGATCCTGCATCTCGATCAGGATGGCGCCCTGCTGACGTCCTGGGGCGGCTTCGGCGCCAGCGATTTCAACCTGAACGTCCCCGCGCCCGGCGGCGCCTTCAACGAACCCTGGGGGATCGCGGTGGGGCCGGATGGATCGGTCTTTGTCGCCGACACCTGGAACCACCGAATTCAGAAGTTCACCGCGGAGGGTGAATTCGTCACGATGTGGGGCCAATTTGGAGCGGCCGAATCGGACTATCACCTCTGGGGGCCACGCGGCGTAGCTGTGGATGGTCAGGGGCGGGTTTATATCACCGACACGGGCAATAAACGGGTCGTCATCTACGACAGCGACGGCAATGCCCTGGCGTCCTTTGGCGGCGCGGGTCTGGGCGTAGGCCAGTTCGACGAACCCGTGGGAATCGATGTGGATGATCAGGGTCGGATCTATGTGGCTGACACCTGGAACAAACGCATCCAGGTCCTGATCCCGGAGGACAGCTCCCTCAGTTACCCGACCAACATCGAATGGGAAATCAAGGGCTGGTATGGCGATTCGCTCGACAACAAACCCTTCCTGACCGTGAATGAGGACAATCACATCTACGTCTCCGACCCCATCCTGGGCCGGGTTCTGGAATTCACCTGGGAGGGCACCTTCCTGCGGACCTGGGGCGCCTATGGCGCCGGGCCGGCTGAGATCGGCGTCGCTGGCGGACCTGCGGTGGCGCCGGATGGCAGCATCTGGGTGGCGGACTCTCTCAATGACCGCCTGATGGTCTTTACCCTGCCTGAGATGGGCGCGGTGGAAACGAATGAATCCAATGCCATAGTCGATCCAGCGGAAAACGGAGCCAATCCCTTCGGTGAACCCACGGGCGAGAGCATCGAACCCACCCATTAATCACAGCCTCTGATCTACCTAACCTTAGCTTCGCTTAGATCAATAAGGTAAAGTTATCATTTTTAAGCCTTCCCCCGCCCCCCACTTCTTTTCGGGGCTTCGTCGCTGTGCTCCTTGAGGTGGCGCATGGCGCCGGATAGGGGGAAAAGGAATTCCCTTTCTGCAAAACCAAAAAACTGCCTCGCTAAGCGGGGCAGTTTTATGATTCAACTTTGGTTTTTCTCTACTTCATCGCTTTTTCAACGACAGCGGAGAAAGCTTCCGGTTCCCGGACAGCCAGATCAGCCAGCATCTTGCGGTTGAGGTTGATATTGGCCTCCTTCATCCCGTGGATCAGCCTGCTGTAGGTCGTCCCATTCAGCCGGGCTGCCGCATTGATGCGGGCGATCCAAAGTTTGCGCAGGTCCCGTTTGCGGTTCCGGCGGTCCCGATAGGCATACCACTGACTCTTCAGATATTGCTCATTGGCCCGGCGGAAGAGCTTGCTCTTCGTACCGTAATAGCCCTTATTGAGCTTCAGTATCTTTTTATGCCTCTTGTAGCCGTGAGGGCCACTCTTTACACGTGCCATTTCACACTCCTTTGCGAACCCCTGGGCGCCGGCGGCCACTCACCTGCCGCCTGTTGCGAACACCCAACAGCCGCAATCATAAAAATTAATCCAACGGTTAGTCTTTTTTGCCCATATAGGGAGCGAGGCGGCGGACAGACTTCTTGATATTGCGGGTCTTGACCGGGATCATTTCCTCAAACATCTGTTTGGTCCGATCCGGTGTCCGACGGCGAAGGTGCCCTTTACCGATCTTGGTGCGCATAATCATGCCGGAACCGGTCATTTTGAATCGCTTCGAAGTCGCCTTATGGGTCTTCATCTTGAACTTGCCATCTTTTGGCTTGCGTGGCATTTTATAAAACTCCTCTCAAGAAAATCCTACGGCACAGGTTGGCAAGGCCGCAGGGTTTTTGATTGACTGATTTAGGATCGTACCTTTTTAGAATATCGACGCTGTTACTTCTTCGGTGCGAGCATCATGAACATGGTGCGGCCTTCCAATTTGGGGGCCTGTTCAACATCGGCGACGTCCGTCAATTCCTCTGCAATCTCTCTAAGGTCTTCCAGGGCAATTTCCGGATAGGTGATCTCCCGACCACGGAAGCGGATTGTCACTCGAACCTTCATGCCATGTTGCAGCCACCCGCGGGCATCACGCACTTTGAAGCCTTTGTGATGGTCTGTTGTTTTCGGGCGCAGCTGAATCTCTTTGATCTCGATCTTGGTTTGCGCCTTCCGTGCTTCGCGTTCCTTCTTCTCTTTCTCATAAAGGAACTTTCCAAAGTTCATGATTCTGGCGACCGGGGGATCAGCGTTGGGGGCAACCTCTACCAGGTCTTGTTCAGCAGCTTCCGCCCTGGTCAGAGCATCCCGCAGGCTGACAACGCCAACATTCTCGCCATTTTCATCAATCAAGCGGATCTTTGTAGCACGGATTTGTTTATTGATTCGATATTCATCTTTGTTACTTATAGTGATCTCTCTCCTTCTGATACGATCATTTCCTTTAACACAAAACGCATTCCCGATCAGGGAACGAGTTTTATCTTACCATACCATCCGGGGAATCGTCAACAGGCACTTGCTAGATTCCCAGAAGAATCCCCCCCCCGTCGCGGGCTGGTCAGGGCCGGAGAGCTGCGTCAGCTGCAGCTTTCCGGCCCAATGGTCAACCCCTACCCTTCAACCTTGTTGGCGACGTCCTCCAGCGCCAGCGCTTTGAAGGCGGCCACATCCATCGCACCCAGCCGTTCCCGGCTGCGGCGGCGGACATCAATCTGTTTTTCTTCCATTTCGCGATCGCCCACGATCAACATGTAGGGCACCTTGGCCTTTTCCGCATCGCGGATCTTCGCGTTCATCCGGTCGGAGCGGTCATCCACCTCCGCCCGCAGGCCGGCTTTCTTCAGCTCATCCGCAACTTCAAAGGCGAAGTCGTTATGCCGGTCGGCGATCGGGATGATCTTCACCTGGACGGGGGACAGCCAAACCGGGAATGCGCCGCCGTAATGCTCGATCAGGATTCCGAAAAAGCGTTCAATGCTGCCCATCAGCGCCCGGTGGATCATGTACGGGCGGTGCGGCTGGCCATCTTCGTCAATATAGGTCATGTCAAAGCGTTCCGGCTCGTTGAAATCGAACTGGATCGTCGAGAGCTGCCATTCGCGGCCCAGCGCGTCCTTGATTTTCAGGTCGATCTTGGGACCATAGAAAGCGCCGCCGCCCTCATCCACATCATAGGGCAAGCCGGAGCGTTTGAGGGCCGCTTCCAAGGCCTCTTCGGCGTCTTCCCACTGCTTGGGATCGCCCACGGACTTCTCGGGCCGGGTGCTCAGGTAGGCCTTGATCTCCTGGAACCCGAAGGAGCGCAGGATGTGCAGGCTGAAGGACAACACAAAGTCGATCTCCGCCGGCATCTGGCTCGGCGCGCAGAAGTGATGGGCGTCATCCTGGGTGAAGCCCCGCACCCGCATCAAGCCGTGCATCACGCCGCTGCGTTCGTAGCGGTAGACGGTGCCCTTTTCGGCATAGCGCAGGGGCAGGTCGCGGTAGGAGCGGATATCCGATTTGTAGATCTCAATGTGGAACGGGCAGTTCATCGGCTTGAGGTAGTATTTCTGGTTGTCAATCTCAATCGGTGAATACATATTCTCGGCATAAAAGCCCAGGTGCCCGCTCGTTTCCCAGAGCTGCGCTTTGCCGATATGGGGGGTATAGACAAAGTCATAGCCATGGGCCAGGTGTTCATCCTCCCAGAAACGCTCGGCGATATGGCGGACCATGGCGCCTTTGGGGTGCCAGAGGATCAGCCCTGCGCCGACCTCATCACTGATGCTGAAAAGGTCCAGCTCGCGGCCCAGCTTGCGGTGATCGCGCTTTTTGGCCTCCTCCAGCCTCCAGAGATACTGCTTGAGGTCCTGGGGCGTCAGCCAGGCTGTGCCATAAATGCGCTGAAGCATCGGCTTCTTCTCGTCACCGCGCCAATAGGCCCCGGCCACGTTCATCAGCTTGATCGCCTTCGGGTTGATCTTGCCCGTGCTCTCCACATGCGGCCCACGGCAGAGATCCACAAACTGATCGTCCTTGTAGATCGTGATGATCTGAGCCTCGTCGGTTGGGTTGCCGTGCTCGTCCTCGCCGCCTTTCTCTAGCCCATCGATCAATTCCAGCTTATAGGGCTGGTCCGCGAAGATCTCGCGGGCCTGGTCGGCCGAGACCTCTTCGCGGACGAAGGGGCTGTCGTTCTTGATGATCTCACGCATCCGCGCCTCGATCTCTTCAAGGTCTTCCGGGGTCAATGGGCGGGGCAGATCAAAGTCGTAGTAGAACCCATCCTCGATCGGCGGGCCAATGGCGACCTTGCCCTTGGGAAATTTTTCCAGAACGGCCTGAGCCATCACGTGCGCTGCGGAGTGCCGGACTCGATACAATTTTGACTCTTCGTACTTTTCATTTTCAGCCATCATATCCTCCTTCGGATAATTCAGTGAAGCGAAAGCCGCCTTTTTGGGGGCTTCTGGATATTTGTTGGAATTAAACAAAAAACCCTCGCCCAACTGGGGCGAGAGCAATCTCACGCGGTTCCACCCAGATTAGCCAGGGCCTTTCGACCGGGCCATCTCTTTGCGCCGCTAACGGGGCGAACCGATCACCATACTCAGCAGCAACCTTTGCTTTTCCGGATCTTGCTCCCGGGGGGTTTTCGCCAGGCCCACACCAGGGAAGACTTTCAGCCATTGATCTTCCCTCTCTTTTGGTCGGGCGCCGGTTAATCGTCCCGGTCATTGCAGTTTGAATATTCAGTGGGTGGTATAGGGCTCGAACCTACGACCTCCGCGATGTCAACGCGACGCTCTAACCAACTGAGCTAACCACCCGCAAGTCCCTGCATTATACAGTGTGAGAAAAGAAAAATCAAGGGAAAAGCAGGAAAAATTCCCTACCCTCCGCAAAATTAAAACCGCCAATATTTTTCAACCAGATAGTGGCGGTTTGGCTGCTTTGAGTGATTAAAGTTTATTTCTTAGCGAAAGCCCGATAGATCGCGAGGACGACAATTGAACCCGCGAGGGCAACCAGAATGCTGGTCAGATTGAAACCGGACATCAGGTTCACACCCGTGATCAGGGTGGAAATCCAGCCGCCAACGACGCCGCCGACGATGCCCAAAATTATGTCCAGCAATACGCCGGTCCTGACCTTCATGATCCTGGAAGCCACAAGACCTGCAATTAAACCAACGATGATCGTAACAAGTAAACCCATTTTTATCTCCTATTCTTTATAGATTGATTGATATTCGTTCATTCATTATAGAAATTCAAACTTATTTACGGCCTTCAACGACCCGCCGGAAGTTGTGCATAGCTTTCTTCACCCGCACAGCATCTTTGGGGTTGCCGCCAGCCACAAAATTGGTGATGATCCCGCCGCCCATCAAGGTATCGAGCGTGTATTCGATTTCGCATTCATCCTTGTCCATCCCGAGGAAACCCCCGACGGCTTTCAATTTGAACTCATGCGAGTCTTTATCCTTGCCCACCTGCGTCACGATCTTCAAGACCTTTTCGGGCTGGTATTTGATGATCTCGCCAGTGCCCTCGCGACCCTCGCCGAACCACTCAAAGGTGCCGTCCTTGCCCATCGCGGAGACGTTTTGAACCGAATCGATTCCTGGGAACCATTCCGACCAGTGGCTCGGGTCTGTCAGCGTTGCCCAAACCTCTTCAACGGGTGCATCTATATCTGTTTTTCGTTCGAATTTTGGCATATCTTCCTCCCTTTCTTATTTATTGACACGCTATTTTTTTTATTAAACCGGGATAGTGACGCCTTTTGTTTGTTTCTCATAACCCCAGTCTATATCTTATTAAACCCTATTAAATCAAAAAATTCAAGTATTTGATTATTAAATAATCTAATTTTATAATCTTGGTTTTTCTTAGTCAATGTGCCGGAAGGCGTTGCCAGCCGCGTTGAGGGCAATGAAACCGATCAGAATGCTGACCACCATCCCCCCGATGGCCCCAGCAAAACCCGGCAAGAGACTATAGACCGCCACAGGGATGACGGCGCAGACCGCAGCGATAAACACTCCCAACTCATTGATGCTGGGGGCCTGGCCAGAAAGCAGGAGGTCAATCCGGGAATACCGGAAGATCATAAATGCTGAAACCCCCGCTGTGCTGGCGATCATCCCGGGCAGGCTCAAACCAGCGGACAAAAGAGGTTGATTGCCCAAAAGGGATCCAGCCGCCATTCCTAAAAGGCTGACCAACAGCAACAAGCCACCCGGAAAAGCCAGGTCAGCCAGAATAAAATCCAGCGGTTTCAGAGGCAGCTGCCGAAGGAGCGCCCAATGGGTCAAATCTTCTTTCAGCCTCTGGGTCAGGAACCGGGTGGCCTGCAATGCCCAGGTCAGGATCAGAAAGATGCGGCCGCCAAGGCTGGGAATGAAAACCAAGCCCAAGCCGACGCTAAAGAAGATCAGCAAATGATAGAAGTAGGAAAGATTAACCGACCGCCAGGATTGCAGCAGATCTTTCCAGATCGCAGCAGCAGACCCCTGCCAGCGGGGCAGCCAGGCCGACCGCCTGACGACGCCCAAGCGCTTTTGGGTCTTCCGATCCTGACCTCGATTGGTGAAGCCATAGCGGCGCAAATTGCGGTTCGTCTCCTGGGATTGCGTCTCCTGGGCGGCCTGGCTGGGGCTGAACCGGCCGGCGGATAGATAGAGCAGGAGAATCACAACCAGGTCCGCCAAGCCAGCGATTCGCAGAGCGGAACCCAAGGCGCCTTCGGTGAACCCCGCCCGCAGGACCGCGGGCAAAACGTCTGAAATTGCGGCCATCCAACTCGGGAGTCCCGCACCAAACGAAGCCAGCGCCCCGGAAAGGATCAATAACCCGACCACGCCAATGGTGACAACGGGAACGATCCCGGCCGCCTTCCGCCGCTGTCGGGACATGAACCAGACCCCGTTGGCCCAGGCCAGCCCGAAGGCGGCCAGGTGGAGCGGCAGCATCGCCAGCGCCGCCCGGAGGCCCCGAACAATGTATGCAAAGATATCCGGGTCGGTCCCCCCCTGCCGGGCCAGGTCCACCTCCGCCAGCGAAAACCCCAGCACCATGGCGAGGATCAGGAAAGGGATCACACTCCTGACCCAGGGCATCAGGCTCCAGCGCAGCACAAGCCCCCTCGGTTTGAGCGGCATCTGGCAAACCAGGTAAGCGTCCTCTTCCGAGAAAGCCACCGGGCTTCGCAGCAGAGAAAGCACCATAAGGGTCAGGAACCAGATAAGGATAATGATCAATTCCAACCCGATAGTGCCGGGCAGGATGGCGGATGGAAAAACCAAGGCCAGGAGCGACGCCCCCGTACCCGCAAACCAGACCAAAACCATAAACCACCAGACGCTGAAGAAAACCAGCAGGTAGACCAGATAAATCCGGTTGTCCAACGATCGGTCTTTGGGATTATAGGAAACAAGAGAGAGCCAGTAAGATAATTCTTCCATCTCCTGCCTGGAGCGGATCCAATGCAGCGCTCGCATCTCAAACCTCCCTGAGGACACCCTCTTCAACCAGGAACTGGCGGTCGCCAAATTGCTGTTTGATGATCGGGTTATGGGAGGACATCAGAACGCTCACACCCTGGTCCCGCAAAGCGAGGACCTTGTCCAGCAGGAGAGAAACGCTCTCCTCATCCAGGGCAGAGGTCGGCTCATCCAAGAGCAGGACCGTGAAAGGCCGAATGAGAGCCAGGGTGAGACTCAACTTCAATTGCATTCCCCGGGAATAATTGTGGGGGAAATGGTCGCGCGTTTCCCACAGGCCGAATTCCTTTAACAGCATTTCAGCACGCTGATCAAAACCGTCCAGAGCATTGTTGGCCATCGCCACATAGCGGAGGTGCTCCCAGGCCGTCAGGGTGGTATAAAAGCGCTGCACGTCCGGGACGAATGCCATCCGCCGGCGAACTTCAAGCTCATCAACCGCCATATCAAAAGAATCCACCACAACTTTGCCGCTGGAAGGTTTGATGAGCTTGGTGATGCAGGTCAAAAGGGTGGTTTTGCCTGAGCCATTCTGCCCGGAGAGGGTCGCAATCTCACCGGCTTTGAGCGAGAAAGACGTCGGCGCAAGGGCAACAAATTGGCCATAGCGTTTACTGAGGTCCTGCACAAGCAAACGTTCTTCCATATCTTTCTCGTTCATCCTTCCCCCGCGAGGGTCCAATGCATGAATGCTCAACTCCTTCATTATAGTATGCGTTTAGATGAGAAGGGTATCCAGAAGGCATCCATTTTATGGATACCATCGAATGATGCCACAGGATCAATCCTTGTCAGACAACAGACCCCATGTTACGATTAATCCGTAAGATGGAAACCACCTCACCTTTACCACAAGGAGTCTTCTATGTCTCGTATGTTTGTTCCGGGTCCAGTTGATGTCGATCCCGACGTCCTCGAAGCCCAGGCCAAGCCCATGATTCCCCACCGTTCGAAGGAATTCGATGAATTCTTCCGCGGCACAGAAGCCAAGCTCAAAAAGGTTTTTCTCACCGAAAGCCGGGTCTTCCAACCCCCCGCGACCGGTTCCGGCATGCAGGAAGCCGGGATCCGCAACCTGGCCCAAAAAGATGTCCTATCCTGTGTGAATGGCGCCTTCTCAGAGCGCTGGTATAAGGTCGCCCTCAGCAATGGCAAGCAGGCTGACCGCCTGGATGCCGCCTGGGGCAGTGCCATCCTCCCAGACCAGCTGGCGGACGCGCTGAAAAAGAAACACTACGAAGCCGTCACCATCGTCCACAACGAAACTTCAACGGGCGTTGAAAACCCGCTGGAAGAACTCGCTCAGGTCGTCCATGCGGTCAGCCCCGATACGCTGATCCTGGTGGATGCCGTCTCCTCGATGGGCGGCGTCAAGATTGAGACCGACGCCTGGGGGCTGGATTTTGTGCTGACCTCCTCGCAGAAGTGCTTCGCCATGCCGCCCGGCATGTCCTTTGCCGCCGTATCCGACCGGGCACTCAAGAAGGCCGAAACCGTGGAAAACCGGGGCTGGTACTTTGACCTGCTGCTGCTGGAAAAGCACCGCATCAAGAACTCCACCCCGATGACGCCCGCCATCTCCCTGATCTGGGCTTTGGATGCCGAACTGGATAAAATGCTGGCCGAAGGCATGGAAAACCGCTATGCCCGCCACATCGCCATGGCCGAACGCGTTCAGACCTGGGCCGAGCAGCACGGTATGCCGCCGCTGGCCGCCAAGAGCTACCGCTCCAAGACCGTGTCCTGCATCCAGAACCTCCCCGGGATCGACTTCGCCGATTTAAACGCCTATCTGATGACCAAGGATATGCGGATGGCCAATGGCTACGGCGACTTGAAAAACAAGACCTTCCGGATCGCCCACATGGGCGAAACCCAGATGCATCACATTGACGAACTGCTGGAAGCCTTCGAGACCTACCTGCAGAAGATGTAATCTGACCTCCCCGCTTTGAATAAACTGCCCGGTCAGCTTGATGAGTTTGGCCGGGCATTCCAATTTTTATGAGGATGATCGAATTATGGCTGAAACGTACCAGGTGACAATGGAAAAGATGGTCTACGGCGGCGATTGTATGGGCCACCTGCCGGATGGGCGCGCGGTATTCGTGCCCTTCGTGTTGCCCGGGGAAAAGGTCACGGTGGAGATCGTCGAAGAGAAGAGCCGCTTTGCCAAAGGCCGGGCAGTGCGCATCGCCACAGCCTCACCAGACCGGATCACCCCTCGCTGCATCCACTTTGAAGTCTGCGGCGGCTGTCAATATCAGGAGCTTGACTACGCGAAGCAGCTGGAGGTCAAACAGGCCATCCTGCTCGACCAGCTCCAACGCCTGGGCGGGATCGAGAACCCGCCGCTCCAACCAATCGTGCCCTCCCCCAGCCCCTGGAACTACCGCAACTACGTGCAGTTTCACCTGGGCCAGCAGGGCGAGCTGGGCTATATCGCCGCTGACGGCGAACACCTGCTGCCGATCTCGGAGTGCCACCTGCCAGTCGATGGGATCAACACTCTCTGGCCGCAGATCGAACTGGGCGAAGAATCAGGCGTTTTCCGGCTGGGCATCCGCCAGGACTCTTATGATGAGATCATGCTCATCTTGGAAGGTGAAGACCCCAAGCCCCCCGAGTACAGCGAAGACATCCCCGTTTCCGCCGTTTATACGCCCCCCGATTCCCGGCTGACCGTCCTGGCCGGTGAGGACCACCTGGTCTTCAAACTGCTGGATCGCAATTTCCAGGTCTCCGCCCGGTCCTTTTTCCAGGTCAACGCCCCCATCGCCGAGAAGATGGTCCGGCACTTGCTGGATCAGCTTGATTTCTCGGGCGGCCCCGCGGCTGTGGAGCTGTATGCCGGCGTCGGGCTGTTCAGCGCCTTCCTCGCGCCCCGGGTCAGGCAATTGATCGCGGTGGAGAGCGCCGGGTCCTCCTGCCATGACTTTGCCGTGAATTTGGACGAATTTGACAATGTGGCCCTTTATGAAGCCGAAGCCGAAGAAGTCCTCCCCGCCCTGGAAGAGCCGGTGGATCTGCTCGTGATGGACCCGCCCCGCGCCGGCCTGGCCCCCGCGGTGCACGATGCCCTGGGCAAACTGCTCCCCCGCCAGATCGCCTATATCTCCTGCGATCCGGCCACCCTGGCCCGCGACCTCAAGAAGATCCTCGCCAAAGGTTACGAGCTGGTCTCCATCACCCCCTTCGACCAGTTCCCCCAGACGAGCCATATCGAGAGCATCTCGCTGCTGAGAAGAACTGGTCAATAAAGCACTCATCCATTACAATCAAGAGAGAGATAAAAGCGTTCGAGACCTATGGTTCATCCGTTAATCGAGGGGACAATGAGTAGAAAAAATAAAGGAGGATTAGGCTGCCTCATCCTCCTGCTGCTCCTGATCATCTCGCCTGTCCAGCCGG